>DASSEB010000469.1:0-18068 GCA_035696765.1 Pyrinomonadaceae bacterium
TCAAGCAGATCCACTGCGCGCGCTCGCTGCTCCGTCTTCCGCTCGAAGAGGCGTCTGGTCCAGGGCACTGTGCGCCGAATGACTTCCTTCTCGTGTGCGGTGAACCAGCCTGCGTTTGCTTCGTCAGTCAGAAATTCAAATGCCGCTTTCTTATGGACCATCTTGCAACGAAAGGAATTCACAAGGCAGACATCGCCCGCCAGGTACGCGCGTATGAGCGGATGAGAATCATCGCAGGCGGTAAGTAATTCGTTGATGATGACACGCTTGTAGACAAGGTCGATGGGGAAGGAACCACAACGTAGTCTTCCGTTCTCGTAGGTAAGTTGTTCCGGTGCGCAAATGAGCGTCGGGATACCTTGACTGGCGAAAAACTCTTCCAACAGGACAAATTCGTGTGCAGTCGGTAAGCCATTCCAATCAAGTATCCCGATATTCGGCGCCCCCACGCCGCCCCACTCGCGGAAGCTGTTGAGCAATGCTTGGAGCAGGTGTTTCTCCGGCGAGAACTGCCGCAGTTGATAGCGCGCTGATAGGTCCCGCATTGCGTCAACTTCGAAAAGAATGTCGTTGAGACCCACCTGGTCCGTGAGACTGGAAGGGTTTTCCGCATTGTATTCGACGAACTTCACCTGGCGGCCGTGAACAAAAGCATCGAGCCGCGACGTCACTGTTGAGGCCGAATGCTTCAGCTCAACGAGGGCTAGTTTGATCTCGCGTTCTGTGAGTCCGATAGTTTCCATTCGAGACGGCTCACTCAAAAGCGCCGAGGCTATTTTTTCAAAAGCTCCAGCGAGGACCTCAGATGAGTGGGCCAGGATGGCGTACTGCGTTCGGGTGAGGAAGTGTGGTCGAAGCGCAACGCCGATTTCGCGAGCGCCATAGAGCAACCGGCGAGCCCGCATCATAGTTTTAAGGCGTGCGAAGAACTCTGCCGTCAGACCGTCGTCTTCGGCGAGAGACCTGTGAAAATCGGCTATCGCCGTTTTGCGCATGGCTGGATTTGGGCGTCGCATTGAGAATCACGCGACGACGAGGCACGAGCACCTAAGAAGCAGTGCGCCTTAGCAAAACATAGTGCGGGCCCCACATCTTATCTCTCACTCCAGTGAAACTAGTTTCGATAAAACGTTCGCTCTGAGTTTTGACGACGGCACTCATCATGATCATGCTCCGTTGCCAGCGTCCTCTTACGGACTTCAAGTTGATAGTTCACCGAACCCGGGCGCTTACTTCATTTTTCCAATCGTGATCGTCACAACGGGCACCGCGGATGCACTCTTGTTGTACGTCACCCAGAAGCGTTCGGAGTCATAGATCATCATCTTGAACACAGATCCGTCAGCTTTCTGTTGAAGGCCGTCGCCAACGACGCTTTTGTAATCAGGCGCTCCAATCCCACCCATGTAATCGGTGGAAATCATCACTACCTTTTGGTCGGTGTAAACGATCTGCGCGGTTTCGTTTTCTGAGAAGGCATAAAAGTCCTGCTCATCGCTCATCATCGCCGGCGCGCCCAGTTTCGCTCTCGTTTCAGCGGCCGTCATGCCGAGACGCACGCCGCGATACTCGTTGTAAAGTGGCTGCTGGACTTGTGCACGTCCCATCACGACTTTCTTTGCCTCAGTTTTGGTTTGTCCACTTGCAATGGCTCCCAGTAACAGAAGCAAAATTACGCCGAGCACAAAGAGAACTATTTTAACGATCCGGGCTCTGAGTCGTTCTATGTTGTATGTCATATCAATCACCTCCTCTGCGCACCTTGCGCAATCACCTCTGCCCTGGCCCAAATAGAAGCGCCATCCGAATAGGCGCAATGTACGTGCCGAGCAGTGTTCGACGAATCTGATAGGGAAATGAAGGTTTGGCAGGAGATGATTGGGAAAAGTTCACCAACCACAGTGTGAAAGCCCGCAATGGTTAAAGAACCACTCTGAATCACAGAGATGCTGCCGAGCGGCTGAGCAGATCTGCTATTCAGCAGGTTAGGCCCTACCCATCAACCGCGAGTGAGGTTCGCTAATGGCACCGGTCTCTGACGCGTTATGGCAGGCTGCTTAGTCACTGCCTGGTCCAGTTGTAAACCAAAGGATGATAAAAATCACGGCTGCTGCAATCCCTACACCGATTGCAATCTTCGCGCCTGTCGAAAGGTTGTTACCCTGGACGCTCTTTACCTGCGCGTAGGCCACCGCAGTAGCCACTCCTGTCTTCCGGTTTGTGACGACAAAAGTTTCTGCGCCGGCATCACTAATGTAACCCTCAAGCTTTGCCTGATCCCGCAGCTTGACCTTCACGCGAGTCGACTCGCCGGTCCCGAGTTTTAGTACATTTGCTTTGACCTTTTCCGCAAAGCGCGCCTGCTTCTCTTCTTTTGACTCAGCATAGGCGAGCCTTACGCCGGCTAGATTTATCATGAACGCAACGAGCAAAAGCGCAAACAGTTTCCTGAGCATAGGAGACCTCCGTCGAGTGAATTTGACAGCACGCCAGAACCGAGCGAAGAGTTTGGAGTAAAAACCGAATCCAGTGACCGCTAATTAGTCTACCATTACCCAGTTGATGCAAAGCTGTTGCCCTGGTTTTATATACTCACTTGCACCTGCCAGGGAAATCTGGAGTGCCTGCCACTGATTGATTTTCGGTACCCACAATTCACATTCATCATTCAGCGTTTGAGTAAAGTTCCTCAGCCGGTTGAGCAAAAGCCCGCATTGCGGAGAGAAGACGCGGCAATTTCGATGCTTTTGGCTGGCACAATCATTGCGAAAAGTACCAGAGGTTCGTCTTGTTCTTTGAGGCCCATCATTGAGCGAGGGCCATTTTAATCGTGTGTGGGTTCACATTTAACGAAACTGCCACAGACAGGAGATAGTCATGAAAAGTTTAGTGTTCTTTCTAGTAGTGCTTAGCGCTTTGATAATCGGCTCTGTGTCATGGGAAACCAAGGCATCGAACACAGCCCGCAAGCAAAGTGCAGTAATTAACTTCGATCGAGCTGTGATCCTCCACGGCGTCACTCTGAAGGGTGAGTATCTGTTCGTACACGATGACGCGGCAATGCAACGCGGGGAGGCCTGCACGTACGTGTATGAGGGCAATGCCCCCATCCCCGAGAAGCTGGTCGTTTCCTTCCACTGCGTTCCGGTGCAACGCGTGAAGGCGAAAAACTTTATAGTTCGATCAATCGAGACTTCACCGGGCATCACTGAATTGCAAGAGTTTCAGTTTGCAGGAGACACTGAGGGCCATGCTGTACCGGCCTCGATAGACCAGCATCTGAATGTAAAGAGATAGCTGTTGCTGCCGGCGATTTTTTGAAGGATGCACAAGTTGCCGTGACCAGGACCGGCGATTCCGCGATGCAGTGTGCTTACTTATCTTCGCACTAAGAAAGAAACTCGTTAAATTAAAAACTAGTGGAACCGCCCGGATCCTGTCCAAGTAACGGCCTCAAAGTCAGCAATAGTCGTGACGTGAACGCGATTATCAGAGTAAGTTTTGCCGCAACCTGCCTTGTTGTTTTCGCTGCAGCCACGGCTTTTTGTCAGAATCCAACGGACCACCAAACCGGCCGTCCTCTTCATATGTTGGTGTTAGGAGACTCTGTCTTGTGGGGTCAGGGATTAAAGACGGAGCACAAATCCTGGTATCACGTGAAAGTCTGGCTGGAGAAAACAACTGGTAGGACAGTAATCGAAAAAGTAGAGGCTCACTCAGGCGCTATCATCGAACGAAGCTCACCTCCGGAGAAACTGACGACTCCGCACCCTGAGGTTGACGTGGCAATACCCACATTAAATGAGGAACTCGATAATGCAGAGCGATTCTATTCCGACCGGTTAGCAATCGAGGTTGTGCTTGTCAGTGGATGCGCCAACGATGTCGGCACGCAGAATCTTTTGAACGCCACTGCGACGGAACAAATCGACGAGATGACAAAGGCGAAGTGCGGACTGCCAATGGAGAAACTGCTGCGCAGAATCACCACTTCATTTCCTGCTGCTCGCGTCATCGTGACTGGTTATTATCCTTTCTTTTCAGAGAAGACTCGGAATGATTTTATTCTCAAAGCGCTCGTACGAAGATTCTTCTCTGAGACTCCTACATCGAGTAGCAAAGAACTTCTGGAACGGCTGACGGCAAACTCCAACGCATGGTACCGAGCCTCAAACAACGCACTATCGCAAGCAGTCCGAAACGTCAACTCCGGTCTGCACCGCGAACAAGTGATGTTTGCCAAAATCGAGTTTTCACCTGAACATTCGTTTGCCGCCCCGCAGAGTCATCTGTGGCAATTCAATCGTTCGCCATTCAGGATGGTGTTGGCGCTGTTGTCGTTCGGAAAGATTCCGCTGCCGAGCAACGATGAGGTACGCAAACAACGAAGTGCGAGTTGCAAAGAGTTCTTCAAGCGGCCGCCTGGCGAAACTGATGCACAAAACAAAGCTCGAGAACAGCGGCGCATGTTATGTAGTTATGCTGCACTGGGTCACCCGAATCGAAGAGGCGCTTTGCTTTATGCTGAAGCCATTGTGAAACTTCTAAAAACGCCGTTTGATCAAGCTCTCAATAATCCACTGGCGCCGTCACAATCGCGATATTGATGGGATTGCCTAACACAGGTGTACGAAGCCAAATCATCGGACGCTCCCAATGTTCAACCCAGATCTGAACTGGTCCGATCTTTTCCTCCAGGCAAAAAGAGTCATGATCGTGTATTGCGCCCTCGTCCAGCAAAACGAAACTCGTGCCAATCGTTGGATGACCCGCAAAGGTCATCTCTTTCTTTGGCGTGAAGATTCGCACCCGCGCCGCACAGTCCGGATTCTCAGGAGGCAGCACGAAAGTGGTCTCAGCCAAGTTCATCTCTCGCGCAATCTTCTGCATGATCGTCTCGTCAATCTGAGACGCATCGGTAAACACTGCCAGGGCGTTTCCCTCCAGAGCTTCAGTTGTAAAGACATCCACGATTCGGTATTGCAGCAATGGCATCGCTAGCTCTCCAAACTAAAACAGGTAACTCGTTTCAATCCTCGCCTTGACCTCACCATTTGAATTTCATGGCTATTCCACTTCCGCCACCAAATCAATCTCCACACACGAACCAAAGGGAATTTGCGCTACCCCAAACGCGGCGCGCGCGTGTTTGCCCTTGTCGCCAAAGACCTCGACCAAGAGCTCGGAGGCACCATTCGCGACCAAGTGCTGTTCCGTGAACGAAGGATCACTGTTCACAAGCACCAATAGTTTTAAGATCCGCCGAACTTTTTCGAGATCACCCAGCGCACCATGTAGGGTTCCAAGCAGATCGATTGCCACCCGTCGGGCGGCATCCTTTCCCTGTTCGGTGCTAAGTTCGCGGCCTAACTGTCCGACCCACGGTTTACCGTCGATCTTGGCAATATGACCCGAAACAAAAAGCAATTTGCCGCTGCGCACAAAAGGGACGAAAGCCGCCACGGGTTGCGTCACCTCAGGGAGGGTGATGTTGAGAGCCTTGAGTTTTTCATACACCGACACCGCGGTCACCTCCATAATTTGATCTTAACTCGCCAACTAATGCGACGTATCTCATCACGCCGCTCCTTCACTCAACTGCCTTCCTCAGCGCTGCCCGCGCCAACAAACGCGTCGAATCAAGTGTCGGCAAAGGACAGTCATCAGGGCGTACTATCAGAGGCAACTCCGTGCAGCCAAGCACGACCGCATCACAGCCACGTTGCTTCAATTTCTCGACTACTTCGTTGAGGTACAGCCGCGACCCTTCATCAAGCACGCCGTTCACCAGCTCTTTGAAAATGATCTCGTTAATGCGCTCTCGATCTGCGTTATCCGGAATCTCGCGCTCGATCCCAACCTGCTTTAGTGGCGCGCGATACACGGGACCGACCGTCAGATATTTTGTTCCCATAATGCCGAGTTTTGTGTAGCCAATGCGGCTGGCCTCGGCAGCGACAGCTTCCGCGATATGCAGCCAAGGAATCGGCGAACGCGACCGGATGATGTCGATAGCCTGGTGATAAGTGTTGTCGGGACAGATGGCAAAGTCTGCCCCAGCCTGCGCAACCTTCTTCGCAGAAGCTAGCAGCAGTTCTGCAGATGAGGCCCAATCATTCGCCTCAATGTGCGGCATGTGCTCCGCCATCGGCACACAATGCATGGTGATCTCCGGATGATTGTGCTCGCCCATGACCGCCTGCGCTTCGAGACAAATCGTTCGATAACAAAGCGCCGCGCCCTCTGAACTGCCAGCTACGATGCCGATGTGTTTAGTCATATGACGCTGTAACCCGTTGTGTTAGTTTGCGCAGACCCGGTCCAACGCATCGTTATGCCGGAATGCTTACGATCACGCTTGGTGTTTGGCATTCGACCTAAACCTAAATGGCGAGCCGGCCTTCGAAAACAATGACCGCATGGCCGTTAATCTTCAACTTGCCCTCTTTCAATTCCACCTCCATGAAACCGGTCCGCTTTGACGCTTGAAAGGACATCATTTTGGTTTTGCCCAGTCTCGAGGACCAATATTTTGCCAGGAAGGTGTGGGTACCTCCGGTCACCGGGTCTTCATTTGCCCCGCTCCACGGCCAGAAGTACCGCGAATGAAAATCGTATCCGTCTGAACCGGATGCCGCAGTGACTAAAACGCCATTGATGGAGTGGTGCGATCGAAGGAGGGCTGTAAAATCCGGCTCCAATCCAGCCACCTCATCGGGGCTTGATAATTCCAGCAATAAGATTTTGGTTTCTTCATTGTAGGCGACGTTCCTTGCTGCTCTAATTCCCAACGCCGCGAGCAGCGCAGGCGGCGCGTCGGCTAGTAGTGTCTCGTAAATGGGAAACTCCATAACGATTTTGCCGTTCGACGCTTGGGCGGATAATCCGAGATTCTGAGTGGTTACGAAGTGAGCCTCGTTGAGTCCCACAGTCGAGAAGATGACTTGGGCGGAGGCTAAGGTCGCGTGACCACACAGTGGGATTTCCATCTTTGGTGAAAAATATCGAATGGAATAAGTACCGCGGTTCTTCAGCGGGTGAATAAAAGCGGTCTCTGAAAGATTCAACTCTTGAGCGATGTCTAACATACGTTGATCTTCCAATGGCGACTCAACCATACAAACGCCAGCCGGATTCCCCTTAAATGGTGTGTCTGTGAAAGCATCGACTATGAAGGTTTTCATTCTATGAGCTTCCGTGTTGTTTTCCTTGTGTGACGAACTCTCGCATCGTAACCATAATGTTGATCATTGAATGCTCATTGACCACGAACGCTTTGAGTGGGCCGACTGCGGTAAGCGGTGACTTCGATCCCGACCAAAGCGCCGAAAGGCATCTTGACCTGTGGTGTACTACGGACTGGATACGGCGCTTGGAACGCGGCGGCGTATACGCGATTCATAGCGTCGAAATCCCCAATGTCGGATAGAAAAACTGTTGTGCGTACCACGTCCGCCAGCGAGAGCCCAAGCTTTTTCAAAATATCGGAAACGATCTCCAGGCAACGAGCGGTTTGCGCCGTTATGTCACCGTCGATGAGGTGGCCCGATACTGCATCGCGCGCGATCTGACCAGCAAGGAATACGAAATCCCCAGCCACAACCGCGTGAGAGTAGGGGCCGTACGCTGCCGGGGTTGTGTCAGGGAAGGAATAGTGTTCCATCATCTTTAACCTTTCGCGCTCGCGAATGGAAACCTGCGTTGATTCAAATCATCGACATCAAACCTGTTCAAGAGCCTGCGAGAAGTCGTCGATCAGATCTCGCTCGTCTTCCACCCCAACTGAGATCCGCACGAGATTCTCACCGACCCCCATTGCGCTACGCTGCGCATCTGTCAACGTATCGCCCCACATCGCTGCGGGATGGACCAGCAGCGTCTCGCATCCACCGAGGCTCGCGGCGTAAGCTCCCAACTTGAGGGATGAAATGAAGCGCTCGGCCGCCTCATACCCGCCTCGTAGCTCGACGCTCATCATCCCGGTAAAGCCACTCATTTGCTTCTGAGCCAGTTCATGCTGTGGATGAGACTCAAGCCCTGGATAATTGACCCGCTCTATCTTCGGGTGCGATTGGAAAAAACGAGCGAGCATCAGTGCGTTTTGGTTGTGGCGCTCGACCCTTAATCCCAGTGTTCTCAAACCACGCAGCAAGAGCCATGCGTCGAAAGGGCCCAGTGCCGCCCCCATCACAATGTGGAAGCGCCACGCGCGGTCAATGAACGCTTGTGAGCCGACGATCACACCGGCCGTAACGTCGTGGTGGCCGCCGATATATTTAGTCGCACTGTGAATAACCACATCGATGCCATATTGGAGCGGTCGCTGATTAATTGGCGTGGCGAAAGTGTTGTCGACAATTGTAGTGATGCCGCGAGTCTTTCCCAATGCTGCCACCATCCGAAGGTCTGTGAGCCCCATCAGCGGGTTTGTCGGCGTCTCAGCGTAAATTAGTTTTGTGTTGGGCCTGATCGCCTCAGCCCAGCTCTTAGCGTTTGTCTGATCCACAAACGTGCATTCAATTCCCCAGCGCGGCAGCAGGTCTTCCAAAAGCGCAGTCGTATTCGCATATAGATTTCGCTGCGCAACGACGTGATCTCCGCTATTCAGCAAGCCGATGACCGAGGTGGAGATCGCGCCCATGCCAGAAGCAGTTACCATGGCGGCCTCGCCACCTTCGAGGGCTGCCATTACTGCCTCAACCTGCTCATGGGTTGGGTTACCGTATCTTGAATAATACTCAGACGGCTTAACCGACTTCGCCAGCGCCGCAAAGTGTTCGGACGACTCCGCGAGAAAGGTTGTCGTCTGCCAGATTGGAGGGCTGATTGCGCTTGTGCGATTCAACTCTCGTGACGCGTGAACGCATTTTGTCTGCAAGCCTTGAGCGCCGGTGCCGTCGGTCTTCATAGTCTCCTCTTCTCCATAATTTATTGAGTGGCCCACTCCCGCCTCCGGAATTGGCCATCCATTTCCGGGATTGGTATCTAAGCTCTGGCTTTTCTTAGCCCGATCTTGCTGAACTCTATGGTAATGTATGATGGACACTCAATATCCAATTCTCAATTGGTCTTTCCACGGAGGCCGCGATGACACTCCCGAACCTGACTCTTAAACGAGGCAACGGCGCGAATCTTTATGGTCAATTGGTCGATGGACTAGAACGCGCCATTCAGGCAGGTGAACTGAAAGACGGGGAGCGTTTGCCGTCTGAGAGACAACTGGCCGCACAACTTGGGCTAAGCCGCACCACCGTCGTGAGCAGTTATCGCGAGTTGGAATCGCGTGGATTGGTTCGCAGTCACGTGGGAAGAGGCACCTTTGTGTGCGCAAGTTCGGAAGCGACCGATGCGCCCTTTGCCTGGCGCGGCAAGGTTTCGGCGGAAACGGCCCTCAACAGTTCTTCTGCTGTCCACGATCTGCTGCGTCATTCAGCTAACCCGGATCTGATCTCCTTTGCTTTGCTGATGCCGGCCCTGGAATGCTTCCCCACACATGAATACCGGCGAGCGGTGGACCATGCAATCAAGTCGCATTCGACCGAAGGATTCGGGCTTGGTCCAACCGAGGGACAACCAAAGCTGAGACGCCTGCTTGCTCGTCGGTTCCGCGTAAAACCGGAACAGGTCTTGATCGTCTCCGGTGCACAGCAGGGATTGGATCTCGTGGCGCGATGTCTGCTCGATCCCGGTGATGCCGTCATCATCGACAGGCCAGGTTATGTAGGAGCGATTCAGAATTTTCGTGCGGCTGGAGCGAAGCTAATCGGATGGGATGTGATGCGTTCCGATCTGGGAGAACTTGAGGACTTGATTTTGCGCTATCGCCCTAAGCTTATTTGTACTAACCCGACATTCCAAAACCCTACCGGTCGCACGCTTTCTTTGGCAGAAAGACAGGAGCTATTGGCGCTAGCCGCTCGCTACCGAGTTCCAGTGATTGAGGATGACCCCTACCGCGATACATCGCTGGCTGCCACTGCTCCCCCAACTCTTTTTCAATTGGATACGTCGAACACTGTCATCTCCCTGGGCACATTTTCCAAGACGCTGGCTCCAGGGCTGCGTCTGGGATGGTTACTAGCTTCCGAGTATGTGGTCCATCAGCTCGCTTTAATTAAAGAGCGGCAAATACTCTTCAACGGAGGAGTCGAGCAATTAGCCCTGGCTGAGTTGCTAGAGAATGGTACGTACGACAGCCATTTAATAATGCTGAGAGAAGAACACATGGAGCGGTGGAACGTAATGAAGAGATCTCTGGAACAACACCTGCCCGCTCGATCGCTAGCTTTTAGCTTTCCTCTCGGTGGCCTTCATTTTTGGTGCCGATTACAAAACGGTGTGGCAAGCCCGCAACTCAGCCGCCTATCACTCTCGAGGGGCGTCGCACTGGCAAGCGGAGAAGTTTTTTATGCCGACAGTGGAGCGGGTCGACACGAATTTCGACTGTGCTTCACATCCGTCCCAGCAGCAAAGATTGAACTAGGTATCAAGCGACTGGCGGAGGCGGTAAAAGCCGCGGAGTCAGAATCGTCGCGCCGCCAAGACTCTTTCGTTCCACTCGTTTAAGCCGAGTGGGACGATTGGATTACCTGCATGCCAGCGTTTGATGAATAAACGACATTAGTTTGAACGGCTTAATTCCGATTTCAATCGCGTTAACTCTCCGAGCAGTTTGGTTTCCGCCACCGCGTTTTCCTTGTTCAATATTCGGGCGATGTTGACGATTTCAAAGTTTAGCGTTTCGATTTCGGTTGGTCGCTTGTTGTTAATGTCTTGCAGAGTCGAGATAAGCTGTCCGTCTGAAGATTTGCTGATTAGCAAAAGCCTTTCAACGACTTCATCCGCTTCGAGATCGATTCCGTTTTCTTTGGCAATCGCCGCGCATTCGGCGATGACTCTTTTGGCGATGTCGAGAACCTGCGCTTCGCGCTGAAAAATACCGTTGTCAATTTCAAGCAGCGGGCAAATCGAATTGAAAACGCTGTTGATGATCGCTTTCATCCAGATGACGGTTTGAATGTCGGTTTCGGCTTTGAACTGAAATCCGGGAGAGTTCAGTTGCTCTACCACCGACTGTAGGTTCGCCTTGCTGCCTTTGATGATGCCGATTGGAGAAATTGTCACCGGCTTAAATCCGATTTGGTTGGCGGAAATCATTTGGCTGGTGACAAACAAAACGCAGCGGTAAACTTCGGGAAAATCACGGTCAATAAACGGGCGTTCGACTCCCAAACCGTTCTGCAAAATGACGAGCGGCGAATTCTTCGCTTTGGCTTCGAGCGTCCGCGCCAGATTGTCGTTGCCAAACGATTTGTTGGTCAAAACAATGATGCCGTCGAGGGCGGAAAGGCAGCTGAAGGTGCCGACTTCAATCTCCGCTTCGAGTTTGGCGCCGTCGTTCGTGACGACTTCAATTTTTTCGACCGAACGCGAACCGTCGTCAACGCTTCCGCGCACGAGGACAACATTTTTGTCGCTGAGTTTGAGCGCGACGGCTAAAGTTTTTCCAATCGCTCCGGCTCCGATGATAAAGATCTTCATATTCGATGGCTAACAAATCGCAGTTGGGACGCCGCCGAACTCACAGAGCTACTGTGACCCAACCTTCTGATTCTCACGCTTCTTCTTTTCAGCTACACCCTGTCGCAACTCATCCCGCGTCGATGGCGGACCGTGAACGGCGATCACGCGCGTGACGTCGAGCTTCGACGTGTCGAGCCAGTTCGAGAAATGGACCGTGATGTCGTTGATAGTCGGCGGATCGTTGTTCGCCGGACGGTCGAGCAGATCGCCTTGAAAAATGAGCTTCTCATTCGGCAGATATGCGACCAGCATTTCCTCCGCGTGCGGGCTCGGCCCGATGTCGATCAACTCGACGGTCATCGTTCCATCAGTCAGCACACGCTTTCGTCCCTCGAGCGATTCCCACTTCAGCGGCTGAGGCTTTAACGTAAGCGCATCGCGGTCGATCGTAAACGAACTCTTCATCACTTTTTCGAA
This sequence comes from Pyrinomonadaceae bacterium, assembly GCA_035696765.1. GTDB lineage: Bacteria > Acidobacteriota > Blastocatellia > Pyrinomonadales > Pyrinomonadaceae > PSRF01. The sequence goes on from DASSEB010000469.1 coordinate 12,001, forward strand.
GAACGTCTTCTCACCCGGCAGACCGATCACCGTCACGCCCTCAGCGACGTACGTCCTGAAGCCACCCGCATGATCGTCATGATGATGCGTCACAGCGAGGTAACGGATCGGTTTGCCCGGGAAAAGCTTTTTGATCTCGGCGATCGCCTGTCGCGAAGTCGCGTCGCCGTTCGGTGCTTCCATCACGAAGACGTAGTCCTTGAATCCGACAACGAGCACGTTGTAACCCGCGGCGTCCACCGTGTAGATGTTGTCCGCGTACTTCGTGCTTGGCGGCGCAGTCGGAGCTGGCGTCGCGGGCTTTATGCCGTCGGGTAGTTTTTTGAAATCGTCATCAGTGAGCGACGCATTGAAAACGACGTCGAGATACTTCAGGTCATTGAGGACGTCACCGCCGCGCCTGTCGACGCGTCCGGTCGGCACGAGCTGTCCGTTCTGCTCGCGATAGGCCGGGAATATAGCCTCGTTAATCACATCGCCGAAATACGGATCTGTTCCGAGCGTCTCGAATTTGGACAAGAGGCCGCTCTTCTGATCGATGTAGAGGGATATCTCGAGCCCGTCTTCGTTCGCATAACTAATGACGTCGTGCGCGCGGCCATCGAAGACCGTCCGGCCGATGAATCGCAGACGTGACGCTCGGTCAGCGGCATTGAGGACGACAAACTGCGGGAACATTCTCAATCGCCCGCGGAAATTCGCCGGTGGAATATTCGGGATCGGATTCATCGAGCCACGCAGCACGTTCCAGGACACTCCTTCCGTCTTGTTCATCGCAAATCCATTGACCCAGTGGTAACCACCCGGAAACCAGCCGTCTTGAGATTGCCGGAAACGCGTGTTCTTCGCGTCAATTATGTACGACCCTTTGAAGGGTGTGCGGTCTAACGCGAATGGCTTACGGCTTTGATTGCGATGAACGGTGTCGCCCTCGGCGCGAAAGGTCACGTTCTCGATCGCACGGAGTTTTTCCATGCCTCCGTACGCAGTGATCGATCGGTCAAGGACTTCGCGCGCTTTGCCATACGATTCATAAGTGACGTTCTGTGCAAACGTGGGCAGGGAAAGGAAAACTACAGAAACAAAGTAAAGGATCGACTTCATAACTACTGACCTCCTTCTTTCTTCTAACTGCGCAACTCTACCCTTCGGCGAGGTGAACGTACCGACGAGCGAACCGTCCTCCTGCAGCCGTGCTTCGAAGAGCAAATCGTTTGGCGGGCGGTCCTGAATAACATCATCCGCGTTGAGATCACGTGAACTCTTTTCATAATTTCTAATGAAGGTGAAGTCACACCCTGGTCGACCAGGACACCAGGGCTCATAAACGTGCCATAGAAGAAGACCCAAAAGCGCATCAATTTACTTTCGACTATGTTCCACCGATCTGGCTGGGGACTCTATGGTCACTTATGCCCTATATTCAATATCCAATTCTCTATTGGTCTTTCCACGAAGGTCCGAATGAAACTGTGGGTTCCAAGGGCATTGCGGCGTTCCGCCATTGTGCCGATCCAGCCTGATATCCGAGGCAGTGCACCAACATCAATAGCCATCACCGATAGGGAATTACGGAACAACCAATATATCACCTACATTACGGGAGTCTTTCCATTTAAGAACTTCGCTTTCAAATCTGGTCACATCAACAGAGTGGAATTCATTCCGTCTTCACTTAGTACGAGCTGTGGAGTCAAGGTCCTTGACGTCGAAAAAGTGAGTATCGGTTGGCGGAAAAGAAGGAGATTCAGGTGCCTTTAAACGGACTCAAATCCCATCACTGGCTTTCAACTAGATCTCACCAGTCAAACGAATCAATATTACTGAACCGACGCCGCCGTCAAAGTCTAGCCTAGTCGGACTCGAACCTGCTTGCGGCTGAACGTTTGAACCGTAGATGCACTTAAATGGTCAAATGCCTCCGCAAATGTTAGAAGAACAGACACTTCAACAGCCTCATAGGCTCTACCTGCAGCGTTCTTCCGCTAGTTAATCAAAACTCAGGAAAACCGAAGTCGATCGGCGCCGACTCGTAACCGGGCGCAGTCACCATGCCGAAGGGATACCTTATTTCAATTTCCCCCTCGATGGTGATTTGCCGCCGGCGGAACGTGTAGTTGAATGGCGTGTTGGTGTCTGCCACGGTAATGTTGTCGATTCTGACTTTACCCGCAACCGGTGCCCCTGTCTGCGAATCGACGGCACGAACAATGACACTCACCGTCTTACTCAAGGGAGCTGGATACGGAGTCATACTCACCGACATCGTACGACCTAACACCTGCACGGGAACGACCGGCGTCAGATCACCAAACCACTCAACCATCTCCTGGAGCATTCGCCACTGAAAGCTATACGCTCCCGGTGGTGGCGCGATGACGTCGAAGTTAAACGTGACCTCGGCGCCTGGGGCAACAGGAGCGGGCAGTTCTCTCCGTCCGAAGCCCCATGTGCTGTTGTCCTGCGGGCTCTGGGAACCAAGACGGAAGGGATTGGTGGCTCCATTGGTCCACGTACTCGTTCCGTTATTCCGCATGGTTACCGATGCCTGGTACGTACTGCCCGAGATCATTGATGCCGGAACGGACTGGCGCACGAATGCCGCGCCAGAGAAGTACGGAACGAACTCAATGTCGACGTAAGCGGGAGGATAGTCCCTTACCGTCACTGTGACGACGGGAGGAATCGGCTCCAGAGGCTCGATCGGCTCTTTGTCGTCCACACTGATGATCGTTCTGCGTGGCAGAGTCATCTTGAAGGTGTGAGTGAACTTCTGTCCCGTTCTCGCGACGACGACGTCGTTCACCCGCACTTCACCGTCCAGCACTTGCTGAGTACGACTATCGCGAGCGATGACTGTGAGCTCGACCGGCCGGTCGAGAAAGACTGAGTTCGGTGTAGCAAAGGCGCTAACAGAATGCGATCGCTGCCAGGTGATGGATTCCGGCACACTTACGTCACCAACAACATCCTCAAACCAGATGCTGGTGGCGAAAGCGGCCGCGCCTTCTGGTGAGCAATAGCGTCGCAACGACGCCAGCTCAGCGGCCGTCGGCGTCCATCGGCGCTCGTAACGGCCGAAGGCTACGGGCGTAAATGCTCCCTCCGTCGTTACGTCAACAAGGGGCACAACCCGAGGACGTGTGATGTGCGTCGCAGGATCTTCAAACGGTTCGAGCGCTGAAATCCGCACGCGCCAGACGTTATCGCGCACAGTGGACGCTGAACCGACCGGGAGGAACGCGACTCCGGCCGTACCGTCAGGCTCGAGCCAGATCCACGCATTGCGCACCATTGGCTGATGCAGCACTCGGTGGTGTGGTCCAATCGCCACCCGGACGGTGCGAGTTCCGTTCTTAAGAGTTACTGTCATCGGCAGACGCTCGAACGCAACAAGATCGTCGTCACGTTTGTCCCAGTGCATTGCAATCCATCGAGCCCCACGGCGAACAATTCGCAAGCGAGTGTCTGCATTGAACAGGGATGGGGGGTCAATAGGATCCGCGCCGGGACGTTGCGCATCGTAGCGAAACTTCCATTGCGAGACATAAAGTTGCCTGGTGTCGTCGATCCATGGGCCTGGCCCACCCGCATCGAGCGTGGCAGCGTCTGTGGCGCTTGCGGGTGTAACGTCGTAATACTGACATCTCGAGTCGACGGTATCGTAAACGCCGAAGTGGCTGAAACTGTCGGCGAGCTGAAAGACGCTCTCGGGCAAAAACTTCCAGCGATGCGTGTAGCCTCGGACGGGCATGGCGCCCGGCTGGAGTTCCTCTTTTGCTGGTACATGGGCGTTGTCTACTGGAAGGTAGCGCTGGTACCAACGCCCAGCGACAGTGGTGCCATTGACGTTGCCTGCGCCTTTGAGATGAATCGTCATGTCTTCACGCAGACGAATGGTCTGCGGATAGACGCGTTCAATGTCGGTTCGTATGGTCTCGTTGCCTGCTTCGAGCATGGCCTGATCGAAGTAGGTCACCTCACCCGGTGGGAGCTGTCGATAACGCCAGGTGCGATCGATCGTCGCCCAGCTAAAGTTGATGCTATAGATGCGCGGCACATTGGTCACCGGGTCGTTTCCTGTCACCAGGATTACGTGGCAAGCTACCGCGAGCCGGCTTCTCTCGTTGATGTGACCATTGCGGAATGGGCACCAATAAGTAGCTGGGTTCCATTGATAGCTTGGGTTGCCGAGGTCTGAGGTGATTGTGCCTGTTAGTCCCGCATTGTCTTCCGGGTCAACCATGCGCCAACGCTGATTGAAGTACCACTGCTCATCCAGAAAGAGAAGAGCGTACCCGTGTGGTCGCAGCAGGGTCGGTTCGTGTTTCACGAGTGCATACACGTTGCATGTGCCGTCGATGAAGCCATCGCCGTCCTGGACTGGTCCATTAAAGAACCGGTACACACTCTGCAGGAACTCCGATAAGAGCATTGGCTGAAGCTCGCCCCCGCCCTCGAGCTCGTACTGCTGGAACCAATGGGCGTGGCTGACGCCGATGTCGAGCACTCGTTCGTATTTGATTGCCGGCGGCGAGACAGTGGTGCCGTCGGGTAGCGCATAGGTGACAGGTCGATAAGTCGGCACACCCCCAGGGGGCGCAGAGCCTAGTTCAACATTACTTCGCAGCGCTTCGCCAATCGCATTTTTGAAAATCTCAAACAGTATGAATGGTGCAAGCACTACGAGCAGACCAAAGCCAAGTTGATTGAAGATCAGCGACGCGACGGCCGGCCCGAGGGTTAGTGCCGCATTTCTCATCGCGAGACCGATGACATTTTGTGGTGGTCTGACATCGATCTGGTGCAGCACTCCAGGCTCCATGCGAACGATCATCAAATCCAGCAGCTCACTCTGCATTAGACGACGGAAAAGCGGGAAGCGCTCTGACATCGGGCAATCGGTGGGAACGTTATCCGTGCTCGCGAGGAGTTCGGAACTATTCGCTCCAGTGCCAAACTGAGGATCGAGTTTGAAGGAGGTACTCGGAATCACAACCTCTACAGCGTCGGCGGCCGCCTCTTTCGGCGCATGGATGAACATGTGGTCCATCGTAGCGATATAGAAATCGTTCTTATCCTTCGCCTTTGCAAAGACCCGCCCACCACTTGCAGCCACGAGATCAAACGGCGGAGGGGTAACGCTTTTGCCGAGGCGCGAATCGGTGTTGGACCATCCTGCGGTTAGCGGCGTCGAATTGCCGTCCGGATCCTTGACGACTATCGTGCCCGCCGCATTGATCGTGAACTCGTAGCGCTTGCCGGTGTCGTTGTAGAGAAATCGTGCTCCGCGCTGTCCCCTCTTGAACGCATCCGATGCCTGACCGGCGATGCTAAAGGCTGCAACGGGAGACTTCTTCGGCACCGAAGGAGGCGCCGGCGTGAGTGCCGTCTCGCTGACGCGCCGCGCGGCGGGCAACAACGATTTCACAGTTCCGAGGAGACCGTCGATAAGTAACGGGTACGGCCACAACTCAACACCTGAATCGCGGACGATCAGCGTTCGATCGCCAGTGAAGACCAGGTCTGCGGGAGTAATACCGGTCACGGGGATCCCATTAACTCTCGTGGCAGTGGCCGACCACGACTCGGTCGTAGCAAAACGAATGTAGTCGCCGTCGGCTTCGCTCTCCGCTTGCCAGATCCAATAGCGCGTCTGGCCGTCCATGCGGAGCTCGAGTCGATGCCCGGGAAAATCCGTGGCTTGTCCGGCCCACGGAATAGTCATGTTTACATCAGCGGTTCCCCCTGACGGAGCGACGCTCGTGCTGGTCGTGTTCTTCTCTTTGTTGAAGAGAACCACGCTCTTGCTGCTCCAGTTCTCGATTCTTTTGATGTTGGTGAAAGGCACCTGTAGAGGCTTGGGTGCAATCGGTATAGTTTCGAAATGGCTGTCGAGCACTACCAGGGTGCGTTCGCCAAGAAGCAGGTCGCCTAAGGGTTGCAACTGGCCGCTGAGCACGGCGGAACCCACAGCTTCGAAGATGTTCTTTGCCACTCCGGGATACCCATGGACCTTCTCGCCCTGGTCATGCCAAAGGCCATCGGTGGAGAAACGAATGAAATCA
>DASSEB010000470.1:0-6083 GCA_035696765.1 Pyrinomonadaceae bacterium
CTTGAGCCTGACAACTTGATTTCCCCATTCCGAAACTCTATTTCTCGATCCTGTTTTTGTGACTTTTGTGCCTTTTTGTGGTCCCAAATATGATCCCTGAAATTGGTCAATTCGCATTAATCGTGGCGCTGCTACTCGCGCTGACGCAGGCAACGCTGCCGCAGATCGGCGCTTCGCGCGGCAACCGCACCTGGATCGCGCTCGCTGCGCCGGCCGGTCAGGCCCAGTTCATCTTCGTCGCGATCGCGTTCTGCTGCCTCGGCTATTCATTCATCACCAACGATTTCTCAGTTCTCAACGTCGCGACGAATTCCAATTCGCAACTGCCACTCCATTATCGACTCGCGGCGACCTGGGGCTCGCACGAAGGCTCGCTGCTTTTGTGGACGTTTATGCTCTCGCTTTGGACTGTCGCAGTTTCGCTCTTCAGCCGTCACCTTCCTGAAGAGATGGTTGCGCGCGTGCTGAGCGTGATGGGAACCGTGAGCGTGGGCTTTCTGCTTTTCATGCTGCTCACGTCGAATCCCTTCACGCGCCTGTTTCCCGTGCCGCCGGACGGTCGCGATCTGAATCCTCTTCTCCAGGACCCGGCGATGGTCGCGCATCCGCCAATGCTGTACATGGGCTACGTCGGTTTCTCAGTTGCGTTTTCATTTGCAATCGCCGCGCTCATTGGAGGCCGGCTGGATGCGACGTGGGCGCGCTGGTCGAGACCGTGGACCACTATCGCGTGGATGTTTCTGACTTGCGGCATCGCGCTCGGAAGTTTTTGGGCTTACTACGAACTCGGCTGGGGCGGCTGGTGGTTCTGGGACCCCGTTGAGAACGCTTCCTTCATGCCGTGGCTCGTCGGCACCGCGTTGATACATTCGCTCGCAGTCACGGAAAAGCGTGGCGGTTTCAAAAGCTGGACAGTGCTACTCGCGATCGCGGCGTTTTCCCTCAGCTTACTCGGAACGTTTCTCGTTCGTTCGGGCGTGCTCACTTCCGTTCACGCGTTCGCTACTGATCCAAAGCGCGGTATTTTCATACTCGCGTTTCTCGTGTTTGTGATCGGCGGCTCGCTGCTGCTCTATGCATGGCGTGCAAAGCAGGTCGGACTCGGCGGCAAGTTTGACGTGATCTCGCGCGAATCGTTCCTGCTTTCGAATAACGTGCTGTTGACCGTCGCCGCGGGCTCCGTGCTGCTCGGCACTCTTTACCCGTTGATTGTCGACGCGCTCGGCATGGGCAAACTCTCCGTCGGCCCGCCATACTTCAACCTCGTCTTCGTGCCGCTGATGGCGCCGGCGATGTTCCTGATGGGCATTGGACCAATCGCGCGTTGGAAGAAAGCGAGCCTGCCGGATCTCGTCACGAGGCTGCGTTGGGCTTTTGTGATTAGCGTTGTGAGTGCTGTTGTGTTGCCGTTTGTGTTTGGCCAGTGGAAGGCGCTCGTCAGCCTCGGATTGATGCTCGCGATCTGGATCGTCACGACGATCCTCGTGAACCTTTGGGAAAGAGTAAGAGTCACGTCCGGCCAACTCACGACGTGGCAGAAGCTTCGCACTCAGAGTCGCAGTTATTACGGCATGCAGCTAGCGCATCTCGGGGTCGCGGTGTTTATCCTCGGTGTGACGATGGTGACCGGCTACCAGTCGGAGCAGGACCTCAAGATGCAGCAAGGCGACACTGCGAGGGTGGGCGGATACGAGTTTCAACTCAATGGAGTAACAAACGACACTGGTCCAAACTATGTCGCCGCGCGCGCGGAGATCATCGTGAGCCGCAACGGCACTGAGATCGAGCGCATGTATCCCGAGAAACGTAACTACACGGCGAGCGGCAGTGTCATGACTGAGACCGCGATCGACACCGGACTCTTCCGCGACCTTTACGTGTCGCTGGGAGAACCCGTGGGCACAGGTGCGTGGAGTGTGCGTGTTTATTACAAGCCGTTGGTCGACTGGATCTGGGGTGGCGCGCTGCTGATGGCGCTCGGCGGCGGCCTCGCGCTCAGCGATCGACGCTATGCGCTGGCGGCCCGCAAAGAACGTGAAGCGCGCCAGGCAGTAAAGGCGGCCGAACTCCCAAGCACCGTAGCTGCTTCAGTCGCTAATCCGCCTTCATCCGTGTAATCTGTGGTTAGATGCTTAAGTATTTAATTCCCCTCGCTCTGTTCCTCGTGATGGTTGTCTTCCTGGCGATCGGGCTGCGCCATGATCCGCACGAACTCCCATCGGCACTAATCAACAAACCGGCTCCGACTTTCCGTCTGCCGCAACTAAAAGATCCGTCGAAGACATTCTCCGCCGAAGACATGCGCGGCAAGGTTTGGCTGTTGAATGTTTGGGCATCGTGGTGCGTTGCGTGCCGCGATGAGCATCCGCTTTTATTCGAATACAACAAGTCGGGAGCCGTCCCGATTTACGGTCTCAATTACAAAGACAAACGCGAGGACGCGCTCGCATGGCTTGCAGACTTTGGCGATCCTTATGTACTGAGCGCCGTCGATCTCGAGGGACGTGTGGCGATTGATTATGGAGTCTATGGCGCGCCTGAGACCTATCTCATCGACAAAGCCGGCACGATTCGACTCAAACATGTCGGTCCCGTCACGCCCGACGTTTGGTCGGAAAAAATCCTCCCCATGGTCCAGGAATTGAATCGTGAGGGAACAGCCAAATGACTCACTCGCGTTTGCTCGCACTGGTGTTACTCTGCTTGCTTCCTACCTTTGCAATGGCGCAGTTGCAGGAGGAAGAACGGCCGAGCGACGATCCCGTGATTGAGCAACGCCTCGCCAACCTCTCTAAAGAACTCCGTTGTCTGCAATGCCAAAACCAAACTCTCGCCGATTCGCCCGCCGGACTGGCCGCGGACCTGCGCCGCGAGATTCGGGAGCAGATGAAAGCCGGCAAAAGCGATCAGGAGATCATTGCGTTCCTTACACAGCGTTACGGCGACTTTATTCTCTATCGACCTCGGGTCACGTTTACGACTTACCTCCTGTGGTTTGGGCCTTTTGTCTTGTTGCTGGCCGGCTTGTATGTGCTCTTCCGCTACATCAAGCAGCGGCGCGATCTAATTCCGGAAAAGCCGTTGAGCGCTGACGAACGTCGCCGCGCGGAGGAGTTGCTCGCGTCCGCCTCCGGAAAGGAGACGGCGTGATTCTCTTCTGGGTCGTCTGTGTGCTGTTAATCATCATCGCGCTGGCGTTTGTGTTGCCGCCCCTGCTTCAACATTCGGAAGAATCGGTCCGCGCAACGGAAGAAGAACGACGACAAGCAAACATCGCCGTGTATCGCGATCAGCTTTCCGAGCTCGAAGCAGATCTGCAGAACGGCATCGTCAGTGAGGAACAGTACTCACAGGACCGTGACGAGATCGAACGGCGCTTGCTCGAAGACACAGCGACGGTGAAGTCAAAAGAGAAACCGACGACTCCGCCGGCAACAGCGCGGACCACCGCGTACACTCTCGCGCTTGCGCTGCCACTCGTAGCCATTAGCTTTTATTTGAAAGTCGGCAACCCGAAAGCGATTACCGGGTCGCCCGTCGCAACGGCGCCGGCCACCGCACCTGGACCAGCAGGTCCGCCGCAACGCACGCAGGAACAGATCGAGGCAAACGTAGCGAAGCTTGCTGAACGGCTGAAGTCTAATCCCTCAGACGCGCAGGGTTGGACCATGCTGGCGCGATCGTATAGCTCGATGGAAAAATACGCTGAAGCCGCGGCTGCTTATGGGAAGGCAACGGAACTGACGCCGAAGGACGCCGATCTCTGGGCCGAGTATGCTTTCGCGAGTGCAATGGCGGCCGGCCGGAGTCTTCAAGGCAAACCAAAGGAGCTGATCGACCGCGCGTTGAAAGTCGATCCGGACAACGCAAAGGCATTGCAGTTGGCCGGCAGCGCTGCGTTTGAAGCCAAGGATTACAACAAGGCGGTTAGTTACTGGGAACGCGTGTTGAAGAAAGTGCCGCCCGGCTCGGAAGTGGCCGAGACTATTACGTCACGAATCAACGAAGCGAAAGCGCTGGCCGCTGGTAAGTAACAGATCATGTCGAGAGAAAATCTTCTTTTTGCGATTATCGGAATCCTGCTCGGGTTCATCATCGGTTTCATGTTAGCGAGTTCGATGGCCCAGAAGAGTGCGATGCAGTCGGCGTCGAGCGCGCAAACGATGCCCGCGGATCATCCGCCTGTTGGCGGTCAGAACGCACCGGATCCGCAGAAGATGCGCGAAGAGGTGGCGGCGTCGCTAGAGAAGGCGCGCAACGAGCCGAAGAATTTTGACGCGCAGATCAAAGCCGCTGCCCTGTATTACCAGATACAGCGTTACGATCAGGCGATCGAGTTTCTTTTGAAGGCGAATGAGATACAGCCTACCGATTACCAGACTGTCGCTACACTCGGAATGGTGAACCTCGATGCCGGTCACTACGACCAAGCGGAGAAGTGGTATCGAGCGGCGATGAAGATGAAGTCCGACGACGTGATGGTGCTCTCGGGATTAGCAGCGGCGACGCTGGAGAAGGGCGATGCGAAAGCCGCGGAAGACGCGATCGCGAAACTCGAGAAGGTCGATCCCAACAGCCAGGACCTGCCTCAATTCCGGGATAAGCTTGCGACTTTGAAAGCAGGAAAATAAACCACGGATCTGTGGCTAAGGTGAGATCGACATCCGCACGACGTTGATTAAAAGTATCCGATCGATCTTTCCATCCTTGCCCGTCACCACAACCTGACCATTCTCGACCGTTACCCGTCTGACCGTACTCATCGAACGATTAATCAGCGTTCCATCATTCGTCTCGATCACAAGCCGTGGTCCAATCTCCGGCTCGGGCTCGGGTGCAGGCTTCGGGGTTGTTTCTTCAGTTGCGGCAACAGTGTCTCTCGTCCGCGGTGACGGGCGACGTCCGGCAGGTCTGCGTCCACGAGTGTTCCGCGGCGCCGGCGCTGCTTTTTCAGTTTCAGCCTCGGACGGTTTCTCTACTGATACCTTTGGCGTCTCAACCCGTTTCGTTTCCGGCGTCGGTTCGGGAGTCGGCTCAGGCGTTGGTGTTGCCGCCACTTCAGTGACAGGCGGCGCCGGTTCCTCGATTCTCGCTCCTACTGATGACACCCGTCTCGTCCCCGGTGTGCGTGCTGGTTCAGTCGTTGGCGTCTCAGCTTCGCTGATCTCAGGCCCGCCCAGAATCGGCTCGAACGAACCGCCGAAGAACAAACGATACGTTCCCTCATCATCATTCGGGCTACGAGCTTCGACTCGCAGGATCAGATCCTCACGCTTGCGCAGGTAGATTCCTTTTGTGACCGGCGTCGCGATCTCCGCGTAGAGGGTTAACTTCAGCAGCGGTCGCAACGAACCGGCAGTAAACACATCGACGTCGCCGTTGAGGTTCTGACTCTGCACCGTGATCAGGAGATCGCCAGGCGTGCCGGTGAACGCGTAGTAATGATCCGTGAGCCGCGCGTCGCCCAGATCGCGGGCGGCGATCCGGCCGGTGACATTGTTACTGCGAACCGGTGCGGGCGCGTTCGGATCGATAGACTGCGCAGACACCACCACCGCGCTCAAAAGAAGAAACGCGATGCTCGAGAAGGTTACGGCCCTGCGCTTTTGCGTGGAAATTCCTGCCATGTTGTGCCGCAAAGCATATCAGATCTGGGTTATGCTAGTCGCATGAGGCTAAGTTGTACTCTGCTGCTTTTTGTCTTGTCTTCCCTGCCTGCGTTCGCGCAATCGTGGACTGCAAAACTCGATAAAGACATCCGCTTTTATCAATCGACCGAACTGGGCGTTGTCGTCGCGGGCACTGAGAAGTCGCTCTACGCCATCGACGGATCAACCGGCCAAATCCTCTGGCGCCGCGAGAACACTTCGCTCGACGAAACAGATGTCGCTCCAGTGCCCGGCACTGATCTCGTGCTCTTGAGTTTGGAAAAGGGCGACAAGGCACGCATCGAGGCAGTGGATCTGGTAACAGGCGAATCGATCTGGCGTAGTGACAAGATCAAAGGCGCTGTGATGCAGATGTCGGTTGATCCGGAAAGTAATCTGCTTGCGGTCGTGCTCGCGAAGGATGCAAAGAATCGC
>DASSEB010000471.1:0-12460 GCA_035696765.1 Pyrinomonadaceae bacterium
TCATCCTTGCGTCGGTCTTTATTCCGGTCGCATTTGTCAGCGGCATTCAGGGACGCCTGAACAAGCAATTCGCCGTCACCATCGCTGTCTCTGTAATCATCTCCGCCTTCAACGCTCTGACACTCAGCCCCGCGCTTTCAGCATTGATGCTGCGGCCGCGCAAAGAATCACAGGGTCTGTTTGCTCGATTCTTTGGTGCGTTCAATCGCTGGTTCGAAACTGCCACGCGGGGTTACATCAGTGTGAGTCGCGGATTGATTCGCAAAGGATTCATCGGCGTCCTGATCCTTGCAGGCTTTGCGCTGGTCGACGGGTTCTTCGGTAACAGACTGCCGACCAGCTTTCTCCCTGAAGAAGACTACGGCTACTTGTTTCTTAACATTCAACTTCCAGCGGCGGCGTCTCTCGAGCGAACAGACCAAGTCTCGCGCAAGATCGAACAGATTCTGCAACACACAGACGGCGTGCAGTACTACACGACGATTAACGGCTTCAGTCTGTTGAATCGAGTGTCGGCCAGCTACAACGGCTTCTTCTTTGTTTCGCTACACCCCTGGCACGAGCGTAAACAGACCGCTCAGCAAATTCAGCAGAGTGTGAACGCAAGGCTGGCCCGTGAGGTGCCCGAAGCGATTGCGTTTCTGTTCAGTCCGCCGGCAATTCCCGGACTGGGAAACGCCGGTGGGTTTTCGTTCTGGCTTCAGGACAGGAGTGGCGGCTCAGTCGAATTCCTCGAACAGAACCTGAAAACGTTTCTCGACGCGGCGCGACAGCGACCCGAACTTGTCGGTGTCACATCGCAGTTTTCGGCGAGCACGCCGCAGCTTTTCGCCGACGTCGATCGCGACAAGGTGCTAAAGCAAGGCGTGGACGTACGCGACGTGTACCTGACGCTGCAAGCGTATCTCGGAGGTCTTTACCTGAACCAATTCAATCGCTTTGGCAGACAGTGGCGTGTCTTCTTACAGTCGGAGGGCGAGGAGCGCTTGAATGAACGCCAAATCGGGCAGTACTACGTGCGCAACAATGACGGCCAGATGGTACCTCTCTCGTCACTGATTTCAACGCGCAGGATCTCCGGTCCCGAATACACCAACCGCTTCAACCTGTACCGGGCGGCGCAGGTGATTGGAAGCGCGGCGCCGGGCTACAGCTCCGGTCAGGCACAGGCCGCGCTCGAAGAAGTCGCGAGGCAAACGCTGCCACCGGAGATTGGATATGACTGGGCCGATCTGTCGTATCAGGAGCGAAAGGCTTCGGGGACGACAGCCTCAGTGTTTGGATTGTCGCTGGTCTTTGTGTTCTTGATCCTTGCGGCTTTGTATGAGAGTTGGTCGCTGCCATTCTCAGTTTTGCTGACCGTTCCGGTCGCGGTCTTCGGCGCATTCCTCGGCCTCTGGCTGCGCGGTTATGATCTGGGCGTCTATGCACAGATCGGATTGATCGTGCTGATTGGTTTGGCGGCGAAGAACGCGATACTGATCGTTGAGTTCGCGAAAGCCGAGTTAGAGAAAGGTCGCAACTTGATTGACGCGGCACTCGAAGGCGCTCGCCTGCGTCTGCGGCCGATCCTGATGACTTCGTTCGCCTTCATTCTCGGATCGGCGCCATTGTGGATTGCTTCCGGCGCCGGCGCGGGAGCTCGGCGCATTTTGGGGACAGTCGTGATCGTCGGTATGTTGGCCGCAACCGTAATCGCGATATTCCTGATTCCGGTCACTTTCTATCTCGTCGAGAAGCTCACCATGAGATTTCGAACGAAGCATTCGCCAACCGTCGACGCGCCAGACGTGGAGACTGCGCCGGCGTTGGGAGAGGGATGAAGGCGATGCGGAAGCGATTGGTAGTTGCAGTTGTTGTTGTGACTCTGTTGGTGGCGCCCGTCGTTGCCCAGAAGAGAGACCAGGCGATTCCTGGTAAGTTCCGCGGCGCAGATGCTGCTTCTCCAAATGATAAGACTTCCATCGGCGACTTGAAGTGGTTTGAGGTCTTCAAAGACCAGGAGTTGCAGCAACTGGTGCGCACTGCGATTGTTCAGAACTACGATTCGCGGGCTGCCATCGCCCGCATTAATGCCGCACGAGCTAACCTCGGGTTCGCGCGGTCTGAACAGTTTCCTCAGATCTACGGCAGTGCGGATTTACCAACCACACGCAACTCGAAAAATGGTCCCCTGGGTGCCTTCACCAGTGGTGGAGGCGCGCGCAGCATCGGCGATTTCTTTTTGAATTTACTTTCGTTCGAGCTGGATGTTTGGGGACGCGTGCGCCAGCAAAAAAAAGCGGCACGCGAGGAGTTGCGAGCATCGGAAGAGGACCGCAAAGCAGTGCTGACCACCGTCGTCGGGGATGTTGCCGCTGGGTACTTCACTCTGATCGCTCTCGACAATGAGCTTGAAATCAGTAAGCGCACACTTGCGACAAGGGAAGAATCGCTTCGCATCATCGAGCTGCGACAACAGGGCGGGTTGGCAACCTTGCTCGAAGTGCGACAGGCCGAAGAATTGGTCTATCAGGCATCCCAAACTATTCCGGACACTGAACGCGCACTCGAACAAACCGAGAACCTGATTAGTCTGCTGCTTGGCAACAATCCGGGAGCCATTAAACGTGGACGCCCGTTGGGCCAGCAGGAAGTGTTAACAGAAGTTCCCGCGGGACTCCCGTCGGATCTCCTTGCACGGAGGCCTGACATTCGTTCCGCTGAGGCGATTTTAGAAGCGAATGGCGCTTTCGTAAGCGTGGCAAAGAAGGCTTATTTCCCGCGCATCAGCCTCACAGGAAACTCCGGATTTCAAAGCAACGCGCTCTCGAGTCTGTTTACTGGTGCCAGTCGCGCCTGGACATTCATTCCTGAAGTAACCGCCCCGATTTTTACCGGCGGACGTCTGAAGTCAAACGTCAACTTTGCTCGCGCTCAACAGGATCTGGCGCTCGTGCAGTACCAGCAAACGATTCAGAACGCCTTTCGCGAAGTGTCGGACGCGCTCGTCCAGTATCGAAAAATGAAAGAAGTTCGGGTACAACAGGAACTGCTGGTGACAGCGCTGCGCGACCGCTCGCGACTGGCCTACCTCAGGTATCAGGGTGGCGTGGACTCGCTGCTCAACGCGCTCGATTCGGATAGGGAACTATTCGACGCGGAGCTGAATCTGACGCAGACAAAGCGCAATGAGTTGTTATCGCTTGTGCAACTCTACAAAGCTCTGGGCGGCGGTTGGCAGTCGTAAAGGCCGTTCGACCAGAGAAAGATTGTCCCAGTGAAGGATGCGGTGAAGGAGACGAGGAATGAGTAATCAGGACGGCACATCGGGCTCGACAAACTCGAGTGAAAGGGCGACAGAGATAGCCGTCCTTGCTGGCGGCTGCTTCTGGGGTGTTGAAGAAATTCTGCGCGAAGTGCCGGGTGTGATCGCTACGGAAGTCGGGTACACCGGCGGTTGGGTGGAGAATCCCAGGTACGCAGATACGCACCACAGTAAGTCGGGACACGCCGAAGCAATCCGCGTGACATTCGATCCAACGGTGCTCAGTTACGAAGATCTACTGGAAAAGTGGTTTTTCAAACTGCACGATCCGACTACGCTCAACCGGCAAGGCTACGACGTCGGCACGCAATACCGCTCGGCGATTTTTCCTCAGACGCCTCAGCAGAAAGAAACCGCAGAGCAGGTAAGGGCACGCGTAAACGCGTCAGGGAAATGGAAGCGCCCGGTGACAACGACCATTGAGCCCGCGTCCACCTGGTACCGCGCCGAGGAATATCACCAGGATTATCTGCGCAAGCACCCCGGAGGGTACAGTTGTCACTACATGCGCGACTGACGGACTTAGACCAGGGCTGCAAGTTGTTGGATTGATTGTTCCGCTTCACATTGCCATTACCTCTACCTCCATCCGCACAAAAATGAAATAGCACACGACATGAAGCAGGTTGCTACCTCGTCGCGCCTGCAATTTGAAGAACCCGATGGTTATCCAGGGATAACACGATGGAGTGAGCTTCTGCTCGCACTATCTAGGGTTTCGAGAAAAAACGAGTCAGCGCAAAATCCCTCCTTGAACGGCATTTAGATCGTGGTCAGATTCAATCATCCGCGGCTCAAGCGGCTGCGTGAAGGAGGCATCGTGATAGTAATTCGAAGAAAACGTTCCTGGCTCGTTGCGATGTTCATTGTCTGCACTTGCGCATTTCTTACGGGCACGCTTGTGCAATCGGCCGATCCGAGCGACGAGCCAGGAACGGCGGGGGAACCATACCCGCACATGCCGTCCATTGCACCGATTGGCGTAAGAACCGGCAAGTATCTCGATGTCCCTGCTGCATCGCGTGGACCTGCCATAGATCAGGTCAAAGGTTATCGCCTCCAGGATATGGGTGGCGGTCTGTACATGATCACTGACAACGCGATTCAGTCGATGTTCCTTGTTTATGATCGCGGTGTCGTGGTGATGGATGTTCCTCAGGCTCTGGTCGCGCACCTTCCGCATGCGATCGCTGAAGTAACCGATAAACCAATCACGCATATCATCTACAGTCATTCTCACGCCGATCATATTGGTGGAACGAAGACTCTGGGTGGTCATCCGATCATCGTGGCCCATCAGGAAACGCTACGACTATTGAAGCGAGCTGCAGATCCGAATCGGCCGTTACCCACGATTACGTTTCGCGACAAGTACAGATTGCACGTTGGAAATCAGGTGCTCCAGCTTTCGTACCACGGCAATGCGCACGAGCCGGGAAATATCTTTATTTATGCCCCGGCGCAGCGAGTGCTGATGGTAATCGACATTGTATTTCCCGGCTGGATGCCATGGCGTCGATTCGCTGTGGCCCAGGACATACCCGGTTACTTCGCACAAGTTGAAGAGATCCGAAAGATGGATTGGGACACGCTTGTTGGCGGGCACGTCGCACGCACCGGCACGCATGCGGACGTCGATACACAAGCCGAGTTCATGTCTGATTTGAGGCAGGCAGCAAAGAGTGCTCTGGCTACGACGGAGCTCGGTGTGGGACTCAACGAATCGGATCGCGGGAATCCGTGGGCCATATTCGATAACTATATCGATCGGGTAGCAGGTCAGTGCGTCAATGTTCTCACTCCGAAATGGGCCAGTAGACTCGGCGGTTTTGATGTCTATATCTGGGACCAGTGTTACTCGATGGAGCAGAGTCTGCGGATCGAATAGATCGAACGTGAAGAATGCATCGGTACAAATTACCGAATTGTGAAGGACAAAGAGTATGAAACAGATCATGTTTTTGATCGTTGCCGCTGCAACTGTAGCCGGCGTTGTCGGCTTCACCGCGACCGCATCCCGACACACTGATGAAGAGGCTGTGCCGCTCTTCGTTAAGAAGATCCCTGCCGGATACCGCGAGTGGAGACTCGTCTCCGTGGCGCATGAAGAAGGTAATCTCCAGGACATCCGCGCCATCTTAGGGAACGATGAAGCGATCAACGCTTATCGTGAAGGAAAGCTTCCATTCCCGGAAGGGACCATCATCGCGCGAATAGCGTGGCGACACGTCGCGTCGGAGGAAAACAACAAAGTATTTGGCCGCGACCAATCTTTCGTTCCTGGAGACGCACCGCCCTGGTACCTTCAGTTTATGGTCAAGGACTCGAAGAAGTACGCCGAGACTGGCGGCTGGGGCTACGCGCAATTCGATAAAGACGGCAAACCTGGCCCCGACGCAGATCTCAAAACGTGTTTTCCCTGCCACCAGGCTATCAAAGATCGTGACTTCATCTTCACTCGTTACACACCTTGATGCAGACGGAGCAAGCGATCGTGAAAGCTCAACAACCATTCGTGCTTAACAGGAGGTTTGACCGGTGAAGATTTTTGTTGCAGGAGGAACGGGCGTGATCGGTCGTCCGATGGTCGGGCGATTGCTTGCCAACGGACATTCTGTAGTTGCGCTGGTGCGTTCGAAAGAAAACACAGAGGCGTTAGTCAAACAGGGCATTGAACCTGCGGTTGCGGATGTATTTGATCCCGAAGCGGTGAAAGCAGTGGTCACTCGCTCTCAGCCGGAAGTCGTGATCGAACAACTCACCGCGCTACCAAGAACCTATACCCGCGAAGCAATGATGGCCGCGGCGCCTCTCAACAGTCGCATCCGTTTGGAAGGTGGCGCGAATGTGCTTGCGGCGGCGCAAGCGGCGGGTGTGCGGCGTTACGTGAGGCAGTCCATCGCATTCTGGGCTGTGCCTGGGCCAGGACTCGCAGATGAAGATACGCCCCTGGTAAGCGACGCGCCACCTGCAGTCGCAGCGGATGTGAGCGTAATACGCGAGCTTGAGCGCCGGTTATTCGAAACTCCTGACATAGAAGTCATTGCCATGCGTTATGGCTTCTTCTATGGACCCGGCACGTGGTTCAACCCCGATGGCGATGTTGCGCGGCAGGTGCGCGAGCGACAGTTCCCAATCGTTGGAAACGGCGAAGGCGTCTGGTCGTGGTTACACATTGACGACGCGGCGATGGCGACCGTTGCAGCAGCAGAACAAGGCAACGCTGGGGTTTATATCGTCGCGAATGATCGACCTTTACCCGTACGCGAATGGCTCTCGGCGTTTGCTCAATTCGTGAATGCTCCACCACCGCCGCAGGTCTCGATTGAGGATGCGCTTGCAACGAGCGGTGGTGCGGATGCCGTTTACTACGCGACTCAGATGCGCGGAGTGTCGAATGCCAGGGCGAGGCGCGAACTGAATTTCCGGCCGCGACCGTTGGAGTGGACGCTTCACGCTGCGGCGGCTTAACAAGTTAAGAGGGAAGGGAGGAGGTGCGCATGAAAACGGTGTCGATCATTTTGTTTGCTGTGCTGACCGGTTGCGTGTACGTGGCGCGGGCGCAGCAGCCGGCGAACAGTGCGCCCATGGTCCAGAGCACGCCCGGCGCACCTTTGCGCCAAACCACAAGAGTCGTCGCGGATGTGGCTATACCTAATCTGCCGGGCAAGCGTTTAGTCAGTCGTGTAATCGACTACCCGCCCGGCGGAGGCACGCCGTCGCACCGCCACGCGCGTTCGGCTTTCATTTACGCGTACGTTCTCGCGGGCGAGATCCGAAGCCAGGTTGATGACGGGCCTCCCCACGTCTACAAGGCAGGTGAAACGTGGTTTGAGAATCCCGGCGCTCATCACCGGGTGAGCGTCAACGCAAGTAATACCGAGCCGGCGCGGCTACTCGCCGTCATCGTCGTGGATGTCAGTGATGATCAATTGACGATCCCCGACTCTCCTGAAAGAACAGCAAGAAGGCAGCCCCAGGATGCACATAGATCATCAGCGCGTTCTAAGAACGCGGAGTCTGTAACGAATTCTCAGACGAAAGGAAACAAATATGTCCAGCGTTGAATTGATTAACGAAAGAAAGGCGGCGCCGGAGGTCCAACCCGCCGACATGAAGCTGGAAGTTGTTCTAATCGGAGTTTCTGATATCGACCGCGCGAAGAGGTTTTACGAGAAGCTCGGCTGGCGGCTGGATATCGACATCGCGAATGGCGACTTCCGCGGCGTTCAGGTGACACCGCACAACTCGGAAGCCTCGATCATATTTGGCAAGGGCACCAATTTAGCAAAGCCCGGTGCGGCGAACCTGGTTCTCGCCGTGGACGACATCGATACCGCTCGCGATGATCTAATCGCTCGTGGCGTTGACGTAAGCAATGTCTTCCACTACGCCGCTGGTCCATTCAACGATACGGTGGAAAACCCGCGCGTGACGGGCCGCGACCCTGAAGGTCGTTCTTACTCCTCGTTTGCTTCCTTCGAAGATCCTGACGGGAATAGTTGGCTGCTTCAGGAGATTACGACGCGGCTTCCGGGGCGTGAGTGGAAGGCCAAACGGGCTCAGGCTACCGAGGTCGCAAGGCTTGCCGAGCTCCTGCACGAAACCGCGGAGCACCACGATGGTTACGAGAAGACGCACAGCAAGCACAACTGGTGGGATTGGTATGCGCCATACCTGAGCGCGCGGCAGAACGGCAGCAGTCCGGAGGAAGCGTCAGCAGCGGCCGATCGGTACATGCTGGAGGAGAGAATGGAAGTTGTGCGGATCTGACACCGTTCGATCTTTCGTTTAAGCCACAAAGAAGCACAAAAAGCTCAACAGGTTCTGCTGAATTTGGGCCGATCGATCGATTGTCCTCGGTAGTGGGTCATGACCCACTACCGAGGACATTCTGTTACCTTCCGAGGCCCGCAATCGCCGTAGTATCATAACGCTCCTATTCAGGTCGCTTATTCGGTGATTTGTTTGTCCCATGACCACGCCAATCCGATTGGCGACGCCCAGGATGGAGCAAATGAAGCGCTCTCGACCAACCGTTAAAGCTCGATACGTTTTTACGTTGGTAGCGTGCGTCCACTTTCTGGTCACCTGCACGACTCGCCAAGCCGTTAACAAACCGTCAATCGATTTCAGTGTCGTTCCGCCCGCAGCTGAAGGTGGACCAGACAGGCTTGAGCTCGTTGCGGGACGCGTGACTGGCGCGCGGGCGGATCAACGAATTGTGCTTTTTGCAAGGGCAGGCGTTTGGTGGGTGCAGCCGACGAGAGCTGAACCGTTCACGACTATTCAATCGGATGCCACCTTCAGCAGTTCGATTCATCTCGGAACTGAATATGCCGCACTACTTGTTGAGCCTGGATACAATCCGCCTCAAACCACGGAGGTCCTGCCGTCAGAAGGCGGCGATGTCGTCGCCGTAAAAACTGTTGCGGGACAGAAGTCCGAACAAACTGATCCAAAGACGATTCAGTTTGCTGGTTATGGATGGCAAGTGCGCAACGTCAGCAGCCCTCGCGGTGGTACAAACAACATTTACAGTAATGATAACGCGTGGACTGATGCGGATGGCTTTCTGCATTTGCGAATCGCAAAGAATGGCGGCGAGTGGTCCTGTGCCGAGGTTAAGTTGTCGCGGAGTTTGGGCTACGGAACATATCTCTTCGTCGTGCGTGATGTTTCACAACTCGAACCTGCAGCCGTTTTGAGCATCTTTACCTGGGACGAAGCAGACTCAGGCCAGAATCATCGCGAAATGAATATCGAGCTCGCGAGGTGGGGTGATCCCGCAAGCAAGAACGCTCAATTTGTGGTTCAACCTTACTACGTACCTGCGAACGTTGTCCGCTTCGATGTGCCTGCCGGAGCCCTGACGCATTCACTGAAGTGGGAAGCAGGGCAAGCAACGTTCGAAACCGTTCGTGGCAGGGCAGGCAATAGTTCAGGTTTAGTTGCGCAGCATACCTTCACCACCGGTGTGCCGACTCCCGGCGGCGAGTCTATTCATCTGGATTTGTACGTTTTTGGCAACGCAAAGAACCCGTTACAAAAAGACGTCGAGGTTGTCATTGAGAAATTCGAGTTCTTGCCGTGAGAGATTCTGGCTACTGGCGAGTCTCGTATTATTGTGCCTCGGCCACACCGCGGCCGCGATTGATCCGCGTCGCGAGTTGTCGCAATACATCCGGGACCAGTGGGGAAGTTCGAAGGGATTCCCGGGCGGACAAGTTTTCGCGATCACACAAACGCCTGACGGCTATCTGTGGATTGGCGCTGAAAAGGGACTGGTGCGTTTCGATGGAAGCAACTTCCGTCTCTTCGACAATGCCAACGTTCCCTTGCTTCCGGTCGGCCCGGTGCGCGGCCTTGTGACGGACTCTGAGGGAGCGTTGTGGATTCAGGGGGGAGGACCGCGCGTACTTCGTTATCGCGACGGCAACTTTGAAGATGTCTCGTCCGGGCTTGAACGCGAAGAGGTCGCCATCACCGCTGCCGCTCGAGGACCGAAGGGAGACGTTCTCTTATCGGCACTCGTAAACGGTCTCAAACGGTATCGAGACGGCAAATTCGTCAGCCTCGCAGCTCCAGTTGAACTTCCGAATTTCGTAGTGATCTCACTGGCCGAATCGCCAGACGGAAAGTTGTGGCTTGGCACTCGCGATCTGGGACTGTTCTATGCAACCGACGGAAATGTTTCGAAGGTTGAAAAAGCTTTGCCCGATCGAAAAATCAATTCCCTCTTGTCAGTCAGCAACGAAGAGTTGTGGATCGGCACCGACAATGGCGTCGCGCGTTGGAATGGTGTTGACATTACGGAATTGTCTGCGTTGCTGACTCATGTTCAAGCGTTGACAATGATCAAAGATCGCGACGCGAACGTCTGGATTGGTACCAACAAAGGGCTCATAAGAGTGAGTCCGCAGGGCGCGGTGGCTTCTTTGAACCGCAATAGCGAATCCATCCCCGTGACCGCCCTGTTTGAAGATCGGGAAGGCAATCTCTGGGTGGGAACCTCCCGGGGTATCGAACGCCTGCGCGAGAGTGTTTTCGTCACTTACTCCACCGCTGAAGGTACGCCCGCGGAGAGTGTCGGTCCGCTATACGTTGATTCGGGAAGCCGCGTTTGGTTTGGTCCTGCAGCGGGCGGACTGTACCGTCTCACAAAAGGGGAAGTTCAAGCAGTTGATAAAGCGGGATTGCACAACGATGTGATCTACTCCATCAGCGAGGATACGACGGGAGTGTGGTTAGGAAGACAGAAGGGTGGGCTCACACACCTGAAGTATAAAGATGGATCCTATAATAGTGAGACGTACACAGCTGCACAGGGACTCGCGCAAGATAGTGTCTATGCGGTCAACGTCACTCATGACGGCTCTGTGTGGGCCGGAACTTTAAGTGGTGGCGCCAGTCAGTTCAGCGGAGGCAAGTTTAAAAACTACACAACCCAAGACGGGTTGGCGTCGAACACGATCAATGCCATCGTCGAAACTGCCGACAGCACGATTTGGTTCGCGACACCGAACGGCGTGAGCGCTTTGTCTCACGGGAGTTGGCAGACCTTCAAGATCCGCGACGGATTACCGTCAGATCGCGTGAACTGCCTTTTTGAGGATTCCACTGGTCTACTCTGGGCCGGGACCGATAATGGTCTTGCTTTTTTTGATTCCCGCAACTTTCAAGCTCCCATAACGGTACCGGCCTCGTTACACGAACCGATATTGGGGCTGGTTGCCGACGACAACAGATCGTTGTGGATCGCTACGAACAATCACGTGTTGCGAGTGTCAGCCGATAACTTCCGAACTGGCCAACTCACCCGTACTGACGTGACTGAGTTCACTGTGGCGGACGGATTACGCGGGACGGACGGCGTACGGCGGAATCGATCCGTAGCCCGCGATCGATCAGGGGCGATCTGGTTTTCGTTGACCACTGGCCTTTCAGTTGTTGACCCGGCGAGGCTGGCAAGAGGCTCGGCGCCTGCGATCGTTCACATAAATGCCATCGTAGCGGATGGCGGCCAGGTAGCATTGAATCGAGATATTCGCATTCCTTCCGCGCGGCAACGCATCGGTTTCAGCTTTGTGGGCCTCAGCCTCTCAGTACCGGAACGGGTGCAGTTTCGCTACAGGCTTGACGGTTTCGATCGCGACTGGAGTAATCCGGTTTCGACCGGCGAAGCGATCTATACGAACCTCGCTCCGGGATCTTATCGCCTCGATGTGATGGCGAGTAATAGCGATGGTTTGTGGAATAGTGCAACTGCGTCCGTCACCTTCGAAATAGTTCCGGCGTTCTGGCAAACCTGGTGGTTCCGGTTGTCAGGTTTGGTCGTACTTGGCGCCGGCGCTTTGGCGTTTTATCGCATGCGTTTACTTCAAGTAACCAAGCAGTTGAATCTACGTTTCGAAGAGCGACTTGCCGAACGCACACTGATCGCTCAGGAGCTGCACGATACACTCTTGCAAGGTTTTCTCAGCGCTTCCCTGCAACTTGATGTAGCGGTGGACCAATTACCGGAGAATTCACCGGTGCGACCGCGGCTCGCGCGGGTTCTTAATCTAATGCGACAAGTCGTTGAAGAAGGACGCAACGCTATTCAAGGTTTGCGGTTATCTAACAACGGTTCTGAGGATATTGCAGTTGCGCTTTCCAGGATCAACGAGGAACTAAACAGCCACGGTGAAACAGTATTTCGAGTCGTCGTTGACGGTTCAGCGCGGCCGATTCATCCGCTTGTCCGTGACGAGATATATCGCATCAGTCGCGAAGCCGTGGTTAACGCGTTTCGTCACTCGCGCGCACAGAACATCACTGTGGCAGTTTCCTACCTGGAGAACCAACTGCGGGTGCTTGTAAACGATGACGGTTGTGGCATCGATTCTGAAGTGATCGAGTCGGGGCGCGATGGGCATTGGGGACTTACGGGGATGCGCGAGCGGGCAGAGAGAATTAAGGCGCGACTTAAAGTGCGCAGCCGCGTCGACTCAGGGACGGAAGTGGAGTTGTCCGTCCCGAATGCGGTCGTTTTTCAAGGTGAGTCCAATCATTCGCGAAGCTTGTTTCGCAAGTTGTCAGGCCGGAGGCGGAAGAAATTGAAGGAACAGATCAAAGATGGAAGTGATGAGAATAGGGGTTGCTAGTGTCGAG
>DASSEB010000472.1:0-28175 GCA_035696765.1 Pyrinomonadaceae bacterium
CCGAGAAGCATGGCCGAATTGAGAAATGCATTCCGCCACGGCAGGTCCTCGAAGTACTCGTAGCCCGACATGCCAATCGCAAGCGAGATCGCAAGCAGAGCGATTGCAATCGAGAGATGCGCAACGAATCTTCGTATAAACCTGGCCCGCGATAACGGGCGCTGCTTCTTCTTCTCGTACATGATCAAGCCGTCGCAGCGCGGGAAGTTTTACAAGCTGGCAAGCGCTACGCATCTTGAAGTGCGCAACCCTGTCGTGTCAAACGCTTTCGATTACGCAAGGAAGCGGCTCAGCGGCGTCATTTCTATTGATCCAGGGGCGACGCACTTCGCTCTGCTCAGCGCTTTCGCCCCTGGCTACCATATTTCGCGCCTTCGGCGCTGCTCACAGTGAATTCCGACTTTTGAGGCAAAGCCTCACGCAGGCGAGAATGAAATAGCGCGGACCAGTTGGAGAGAAATCGAAATCACTTGCATCATCCTTTCGCTCTTTGCGTCTTTGCGCCTTTGCGGGTGAGAATACACACTTTCTTACTGCCGTTACATCGGCACTCTAAAAACAAAAGCGGAGATCCTGTCTATGCCCAAAACTCGCGGGTTTGTTCCACTGTTTATTATTGCGATGCTGCTGACGGCGTTGAATATCAGTGCGCAGCAGGTTGACTCGAGCCTCTATTCCGGGTTGCGTTGGCGAATGATTGGGCCGTTTCGCGCCGGACGCGTCAACGCCGTGAGTGGAGTTGTTGGACAGCCCGATACTTTCTATTTCGGTTCCGTGGGCGGCGGAGTGTGGAAATCGCTGAACGCGGGGCGCACTTGGGCTCCCATATTCGACGCGATCAACGTTGCCTCAATCGGAGCGATTGCGGTTGCGCCATCCAACGCAAATGTTCTTTACGTCGGGACTGGCGAAGCCGATATGCGCGATTCGATCGCGTTCGGTAACGGCGTGTACAAGTCCATAGACGCGGGAAAAACCTGGCAGCACCTCGGCTTGGAAAACACGAAGCAGATCGGTCGCATCGTGATCGATCCGAAGAACCCGAACACCGTTTTTCTTGCAGCCCTCGGCAATGTTTACGCGCCGAACCCAGATCGCGGCGTCTACCGTTCGCGCGACGGCGGCGCTACCTGGCAAAAGGTCCTTTTCAAGAACAACGACGTCGGCGCGATCGATCTCGCTTTCGATCCGACAGATTCGAAAATTGTTTACGCGACGCTTTGGAACGTGCGTCGTCCACCCTGGTTTATCTACGCACCCGCGAATGGACCGGGCGCAGGAATCTTCAAGTCTGTTGATGGAGGGACCACGTGGACGGAGATCTCGGAAGGAATTCCGCTCGAAGGTCGCGGGCACATCGGAATCGCTGTCGCTCCAACAAATCGCAATCGAGTTTATGCAGTTGTAGACGCGAAGGAAGGCGGCGTGTTTTCTTCGAACGACGGCGGGACCACATGGACCAGGCTCTCGAGCGACAAGCGCCTGTGGGACCGCGGCTGGTATTTCGAGAAAGTCACTGTCGATCCGAAAAACGCGGACCTGGTTTATGTCATGAATACGTCGACGTACCGGTCTACAGACGCCGGCAAAACATGGACGCCGATCAAAGGTGCGCCCGGCGGTGACGACTATCACCAACTCTGGATTAACCCCGATGATCCGAAACGCATGGTCCTCGCCAGCGACCAGGGCGCGATTGTCACCCTCGACGGCGCTGCCACCTGGAGCTCGTGGTACAACCAACCGACTGCGCAGATCTATCACGTCGCCGCCGACTATCGTTTTCCTTACTGGGTCACCGGTGCGCAACAAGACAGTGGCGCTGTCGGCACTCCCTCGCGCAGTAGTCATTCAGATATTTCGAATCGCGACTGGGAAGGTTTGTGCGCCGGCGGTGAAGCGGGCTACACAGCACCTGATCCGCTGCATCCGGAACTTCTCTTTGGCGGTACCGTCCAGCGCTGTAACGTCCTTACCGGTGAGACGAAAAACGTTTCTCCTGAACGTGGCGCGACGCCGGGACAATACCGTCACGCCTGGACCCAGCCGCTCGTCTTCTCGCAAGCCGATCCGCACACGCTCTATTACGCAAATCAATTTCTCTACAAGACGACGAATGGCGGTGAGAGTTGGACACAGATTAGTCAGGACTTGACGCGTGAAGATCCGGGAGTGCCGCCAAACCTGAATGAGGCTGCTGCCGCGGACGCTCCCGTAGACAAACGCAGAGGTGTGGTCTACACGATTGCTCCTTCGCCGTTGAGCGCGTCGACGATCTGGGTTGGTACCGATGATGGTCTAATTCACTTAACCAGGGACGACGGTAAGACGTGGCAGAGTGTCACGCCACCGGCGATGACGTCGTGGAGTAAAGTGGTGATGATCGAGGCATCACACTTCAACGTCAACGAAGCTTACGCTGCAGTGGAGCGGCATCAACTGGCGGACTACGACCCGCACATCTATCGCACACTCGACTCCGGTAAAACGTGGACGGAGATAACAAAAGGACTGCCCGCGGGCGTTTACGTGCAAACCGTGAAGGAAGATCCGAGTCGCCGCGGGTTGTTATTCACGGGCACCGAGCGTTCTGTTTTCGTTTCGTTCGACGATGGAGATCACTGGCAGTCGTTACAACAAAATCTGCCGGCAGCGTCGATGCGCGATCTGGCCATTCATGACGACGATTTGATCGTGGCGACGCACGGCCGCGGTTTCTGGGTGATCGACAACATCTCGGCGTTGCGCCAGATCAGTGATGATGTTGCGAGGGCAAACGCATATCTCTTTGAACCGGCCGAGGCAATCCTGCTGATCGCCGGGAGTGACAACGGCACCCCGATGCCACGCGATGAACCGCTCGCCGAGAATCCTCCGTATGGCGCGACGATTGATTATTACTTGAAGGCGAACGTGAGCGGGCCGTTAACCCTCGAGGTTCTCGATCCGGCCGGCGAAGTGGTCCGCAAGTATTCCAATGAGGACAAACCTCCGGCTGTAAATCTCGACACGCTTAACATTCCCGCTTACTGGGTGCGCACGCCTGAGCCGCTTTCCACATCGGCGGGCATGCATCGATGGGTTTGGGATCTGCGGCCGACGCCACCTGTTCGGCCAGCCGGCGCGGGCGGCGGGGGCGGCTTTGGAGGACGCGGCGGTGCTCCGCTTGTCTTGCCGGGAATGTATACGGTTAAGCTTTCTGTTGGTGGGAAGAGCTACACTCAGCCGCTGCTGGTGAAGATGGATCCGCGATCGAAGTGAGTAAGACTTAACGCCTGCTCCTTCTAATCAACCGCAGTTTCCTGACGCGGTCCTTATTGAACGGCAGTGTCGAATTTTCCAGGACGGCATAACGAAGTTTCCGATCGCGACCACGTTCAGCTAGCAGGAAAACGATCTTCTCTCCAGTAAAATACTCTTGTTTGAACCCTGCTTCCGCTCCGTGAAAGTATTCGATCACATCGCCTTTCTTGAACTTCCCTTTGAACGGCTCGAGTACTACCGCACTGATCTTCCAGTTCTCATATCCACCGACGCGGTTAGTGATTTCAGCTTGCTCGATGCGGATGTGGGCCACGACAGCAACAGCTTTGTAATCGCTCCGTAGATAGCTGAGCGAAGGCCACTCGTCATCCTGAGCAAACACGCAAGCCGGCAGGATGAGAACAACGAGGACAACCTTGAGCCATGCACTCATTTCGGGGCGCCTGCGTTCGTGAGAACTCTAACTGTTTCATCGTGTCCGCCTTCAGCCGCTAACGATAACGCCGTCTTTCCGTCTCTATTCCTCGCATTGACATTGGCCCGCGCGACGAGTAATGCCGTTACTACTTCATCATGTCCGAATCTCGCTGCTTGCATCAGTGGCGTATTCCAGTTGTCGTCAAGCGCGTTGATATCAACGTTCGGAGACGCTAACAGCGCCTTGACGGTATCTGCGTCTCCCTCGGTCGCAGCGTGAAACAGGGCGTCGGTCTCCGGGGTGCGGGCCGGTTTCCTTGCGGCGTTACAACCGGAAAGCACGAACAACATCGCTATGACTGCTAAAGTTATTACACGTTTCATCTTTCTTCCTCTGGGCTGAAATCGGTCAGTGGCAACAGATCGTAATCGTATAACCTCTGGTCTGCAATGCTTTCCCGAAAACCTTAGATCTTTCGTGAATCGTAGGCCCAATGTAACAACGCTTGCCGCTGTTTAGGTCGACACTCGACTTCGCCTTGCGGACAGTGCTTCCTGATCTGTGCGATGTGACGACGCATTGCGCGCCAGCGTTTGATTTGTCGTTCATCGTCGGGACAGCGGCGGCCCATGTAGTAGCGGCAATACCATTGAAACCAGCCGCGCGGATCTTCGTGATAGATCCAGCCCTTCTTTCGCCAGACGGAAAGCGGGACGGATGCATTGACGCGGAAATAGTTGAGCTTCGCGTCGCGGCGCGCGTGAGACAGCTTCGCTTTGCGAAACCAAGAAGCGGGAAATTCTTTTTTGCAGTCGGTCATATACTTCCCACCGAACACACCCAACTCCAACATCTCTTGCGGTGTAAGCTCAGGTTGAAAATCGGGATCGAAGTTCTGGCCGAGTGGTTCGGTGCAGAAGTACACGTAGCCCGATTGCATTAGATCGTTAACTTCGACACGACGCTTTCGCATTTTAGTTCCTGGCTGAGCCAGCGATTGAGTATGGTAAATTACCGGCAGTCGGATCGCGTAATCCTGTCCAGACATGTCAAAAGAAACCACGTTTGCAGATGCTGTAGTCGAGGCGCTTAACCGGGCGAAGATTTTGGGTGTGCGCGCCGGCACTGAACACCGCTACACGGGCGTCTGGACCGTCGTCGTTGATGGAAGAGTATTCGCGCGCTCGTGGAACGACAAGCCGACCGGATGGTTTCGCGCTTTTCGGAAGCAACCGAGTGGGACGATTCAAGCCGGCGATCTCGAAATTCCTGTTCGTGCCAAACTGGTGCGTAGCGCGCGCATTCGCGATGCAGTAACCGCGGCGTTCGCGGAGAAGTACAACACGAAGGGCTCGCGGAAGTGGGTCGAGGGATTCGCGGAACCGGAGCGAGTAGTCAACACGATCGAGTTTGTTCCCGGCTGAGTATGCGAGCGCAGCAAAAGTGAGCCACAAAAAGGCACAAAAGGCACAAAAGGAGTTCGGTGATTCTTTGGTGTCTTGTGTCGACTTCATTGACCAGAGAACCGGGCGCAACTATTCTCACCACTACTGAGGTGCACAATCATGATTAATCCAAAACTGTCTCGTCGCGGTTTTTCGAAATTGATGGGTCTTAGCGCGGCCTATGCGGCGCTCGGAGTACGCGAGGCGAGGGCGTGGGAGACTGCCGCGACTGCGTCAGCAGCAAACGTCGTGCGCCTTAGCTCTAACGAAAACCCGTACGGCCCAGCACCCGCAGCCTTGAAAGCAATGACGGACGGTTTCAGTCTCGCATGGAGATACCCGGACGAGAATGCCGGGATGCTGGCTGATGAATTGGCGCGAATGCACGGCGTTACCGTGGACCAGGTACTGCTTGGCGACGGCTCGGGAGAGATTCTGAAACTGTGCGCCGCTGCGTTTACCGGCAAGGACAAGAAGATCGTTATCGCTAATCCGACTTTTGAAGCGATAGGCCGTCACGCAGCCGTGGCCGGTGCTGAAGTGGTGAAAATCGATCTCACGCCGGACTACAGTCACGATCTAAAGAAAATGGTCGCGGCTGCGAATGGCGCTGGTCTTGTCTACATCTGCAATCCAAACAATCCGACTGCCAGCATTACTCCGAAGAACGACATGTCAGACTTCCTCGCGAAGCTGTCACCCACGACGGTCGTTTTGGTTGATGAGGCCTATCATCACTACGTCGAAAGCAAAGACTACGAAAGCGTGATCCCGCTGGTGAAGCAGTATCCAAACCTGATCGTCACCCGCACTTTTTCCAAGATTTACGGCATGGCCGGCCTGCGCTGCGGTTACTGCGTAACGCAACGCGCGAACATCGGACTATTGAAAACCCATCAAACATGGGACAGCGTAAACATCATGGCGCTCGTCGCCGCGCTCGCGAGCTTAAAGGATCCTGACCACGTCCCGCGCGGGTGCAAACTAAACGGCGAAGTGAAAAAGAGTGTCTGCGCGGAACTCGATACACTCGGCTACCGCTACATCCCCTCACATGCAAACTTCATGATGATCGATCTACGCCGCGAGGTGAGACCAATCACCGACGCATTGCGCACTCGCAGCGTAGAAGTGGGTCGCCTCTTCCCTGCCCTGCCAACTTTCATGCGCGTCACAATTGGAACGAGCTCAGAGATGAAGCAGTTCTTGACCGCGTTCAGAGAAGTCATGGCCTAGCCCGCTTGTGTTCGCGCACAGTGCTGCAATATCACTTCGCCACTGAATAAACGTATTGTTCTATATTTATATGGGTTTGGTAGACGTCCTCGGAAAACATTTACGCATCTCAAAGAGCTGGAATAGGCGCGTTGTAATAATCGTTGACGGAGGAGATGTCATGGGCATGAAAAAAGTAACGTACCTGTTAATCGGGATCGGAGTGGTAGTGTTCGCCTTAGTGGGAGCTCGGACACAAAGCGCGACAGACGAATTTCGGTTTGAGGCTGGAAAACTCAAGGACACCTCCGTGTGGACCCAAGTCAACAAAGACCCTTATTACATTTCGGCTTCCGCCGATGCTCTTTGTCGCGCCCCCTCCGCTGCCAACTACGAGAGCGAAAGGAAAACAAATCCTCACGCAGGAACCTACATCACGGTTTACGTCAACCAGATCGGCCGTGATGCAATGTTTTCAAAGAAGTTACGACGGTTTCCTGAAGGCTCTGTCATCGTCAAAGAAAAGATCGGCAACTATTTCGAAGGACGTAAGCCGGTTTTGTATACGCTGATGCGAAAGCGTGAGCCGGGGTATAACCCAGCAGTGGGGGACTGGGAGTTTTCCGTTGTCGCGGCTAACGGCACGCAAGTGGAGGCGATTGGGAAACTCGAAAACTGCCAGGGATGCCATATAAACAAGCAGGACTCGGATTTCGTATTTCGACCATACGTCAACTCACAGTAGTATCGTTGAATTCTTGGTGGCTTAAAAAGTAAGCCCGGCGGTGTTGATGCCGCCGGGCTTCTGTTTCAACGCAGGAACTTTCGCGCCTGCTTAGAAGGCGAACTTCAACTGGTAACGAATGACACGCCCGCCGCCGTCGGAAAACTCCGGATGCAGAAACTGTCCTGCCGCCGAAGTGAAGACGTTGGCCGGTATACCCGTGCTCCCCGGTGAAAACGGACTAACGCTTCCTGTCCCGTACTGCGGATGGTTGAAGACATTGTAGAACTCCGCACGCAGTTCAAAATATTTGGCCTCGCCGACAGTAACTCGCTTCAAGACGTTCAGGTTCCAGTTATTCTGGCCGCGAGTGCGTAGCGTGTTACGGCCGAGATTACCGCGCCGCCCTGTGCCCGCAAGAAGTCCGATGTACTGTGCGTTCGCCGGATTGATACAGGCGCCCCCCGCATCAGGATTGGTGTAAAAGGTCGCCCCAACTGTCACTCCGCACGGATTAACGGTTGCAGTAGCTATTGCCGGAACGGCTCGGACTCCAGTCTGTCCATTCGGATTGAAATCCGGACGGTCCAGGTTTCCGCCGATCGAGTCTGCATCCTGACCATTTATCACCGTTAACGGCACGCCGCTTTCGAACGTCGTAACGCCTGAGATTTCAAAGCCACCAAGCACGTGACCAGCAAATCCGCGCTGATCTCTCATAAATGGAACGGCATAAACGTAGGTGAGCGAGAAACGATGCGGGCGGTCGAAGAGCGAGACCGCGCGTTCAAGCGGTTGCCCACCGAAGACGGATGGAAACGCCGCCTGCTGCGGCAAGTTGGTGTCCGCAACGCCGAAGACCTCGCTCGCATTGTCAATCAGCTTGGACCATGTGTAGGCGCCGGTGAGCGAAAAATTGTTGACGAACCGGCGCGTAACGAGGAGCTGTGCTGAGTGATAAATAGACGAGCCGCCATTCGTGCGGATTAAGCGCGAGCCTTGCAAATTGTCCAGGCGACCCGAGATCAAGCAGCCGGCAGTGTTTGGCGTGCAAGTCGTTGATCCGGTGAAGCCTGCCGGCGTGATGCGTTGAATGCCGGGATTAAAGGCATTCGCCACCGCCGGGACGCTCGGATTGAGGTCCTCATTCACGTAAAGCTTTGTTCCCTTTGACCCAACATAAGAAGCGTCAATCACAAAGTTTTGGATGGCGCGTTGAAAACCGGCCGACCATTTCTGGTAATAAGGGTTTACCAGGTTATGGACCACGAGAACCTGCGAATCCAGAGGTGATAGTGGACGTGCTGTGGTTGGCAATGCACCAGTCACATTGGCCAGACCTCTGGGCGCAGTTCCGCTGACTACTGAAGGGATAGCTGTCGCCACGACATTTGGAGACGAGGTTGCAGCGTTCGACGCGATGTTGTTGAAGAATGAGTCGTACCCGACCTGGTAGCCCATGCGGAACACCGTGTCGCGATCACCAAACACCCTTCGCATCAAACCATTTTCGAAGGACGGCGCATAAGCGAGGCCGAAAGTTGGAGCGAAGTTATTGTTGTCACTCTCCACTTTGTTGGGTTCACTGAAAGGACCTGTCAACGTTACCGGGTTGATGTTGAAGAGTCCTGTGAAAACCGCGGTTCGAAGTGAGTTGATGGCGTCGCCAAAGTTCTCGTAACGCAGACCGAGTGTAAGTGTCAGCGCGCTGGTGACATGCCAGCGATCCTGGGCGAAGTACGCTTGCCGCGTTAAGAAAGGATAGTAGCGCGGGCTGCCGAAATCTCTCTGCGTGCCACCGCCGGATCCGGCGAAGTTGTCAATGAAATTACCCAGGGCAGTAAAACCGCCGCCTGAGCGGAAGGTCAGGAGGCCGCGCTCGACAATGGGTGCGAACTGGCGCGACCGCTGCTTCAGAATGTCCAGCCCAAATCGGAAAGTATGGTTACCCCTGATATGGCTCACCGTGTCCTGAAGCACGTAGTTGTTGGCCACGCGTCCCTGCGGAAGGTTCGTCGCTATGCCAAACTGGCTGAGCGTCGAAATATCGAAACGCGGCAGCGTCAAGCCGAGCGTGTCGGTAGGGTTGAGCGGGAAATCAATCAGGATACGGTTGTACGCGAGTCGTGCCTCGTTGGTCCAACTCGATGAGAAGGTATGTGTTTCGGTAAAGAGCAGGTTCTGATAGGTATTGTTGTTCGCCGTTGAGAAACCTGGGAATGTGATGCCTCCACCCAGCGGATCTTTCTGATCGTCAAACAGGTAGCGGGCCGAGAACTGATCGTTTTGTCCGATCATGTGGTCGATGCGGAATTGCGCCTGACGCTCACGATAAGTTTGCGGAACAAAGAGAGCTCCGGTGCCAAACTGAATGTTGCACGGCGCAGGACAACCAGGACGAGCGCCGATGTCGATGTTCTGGAACGACGACTCACCAACCACATTCTTCGTGACGTCCAGAAGAAGATCCACTCTCGGGTTAACTCCCGGGGCAAAAAGATTTCTTAACTGGGCACGTCCGGCAGGTGTCAACACCGTGCGATTGGCCGACGTCGAAGAACTGCGGAACTGCTCCTGCCACGCAACAAAGAAGAAGGTGCGGCGACGTCCATCGTAGGAAAATGGTGATTTACCTTCTCCAAAATGCGGCAGAAGGAGCGGGCCTCCGAGGGTCCCGGCATAGTACTGCTCGGTGCCGCGCGGTGGATGTCCTCGTTGGCGGATGGATGCAATGAGCGACTGCGTATTCGTGATGGCGTCGTCACGAGTAACGTCCAAAAGATATGCGAGACTGCCATGAAAATCGTCAGTGCCTGATTTCGTAATCGTGTTTACAACTGCGCCGCCCGCGCGGCCAAACTCCGCATCGTAATTCGATGTCTGCACGGAGACTTCCTGCACAGCATCAGGGTTGGTGATCTGAAAGCCCTGTCCGGCAACGGAGATGTCGTTGTTTTCAGTTCCGTCAATCAGGAAATTGTTGGAGCGTCCACGTGAACCGTTGACGGAGAACGTTCCCACACCGAAACCAAAACGGTTGGTGGAAACGCCGGGCAAGGTCAGCGCAAGCGCGACGGGATTGCGACCGGCAAACGGAAGTTCCGTAATTCTGACTTTATCGATGTTGCCGCCGCGAACCGGGGCCTCACTCTGAACCAGTTGGCCGGCATCAGTGGTAACGTCGACCGTCGCGTGCTGTCCGGAAGGCGCTAATTGCGCCGGGATATCTGCCGTTTGATTGGCCATTACTTCGACGCCGGTGCTCTCGACGTCACCGAAGCCGGCAGCGCTGATTTTTATGGAATAGGTTCCGGGGTCAACGGCTTCGAAGCGGTAAATCCCTTCGCCATTGGACGTTGTTACGCGACTGAGTTTGGTCTGTGCACTGGTGAGCGTTACTTGTGCACCGGCGATTACGGCGCCGTTGGGATCGGTTACCGTTCCGCTAACTGTGCCGCGGCTAGTTTGACCAAGCGCCGCGGGCACGAACATGAGAAGCGCGAATAAAACAAGCACGACTCGGATTTTCATAGAGTCCTCCTAGCAGAGATGTAAAAAGGTTGGGGCGTCCACAATTTCGTATGAGCTGCGATTTCGGAAAGAAACGCTGAAAGCGCGTGGTGTAACAAAGCAATTGCGATTCCGATCAGAGTCGAAGCGGTCAGAGAGAGGATTGGCTGAGATGTACGATCAAGTGTGCGGACAGCGAAATTATTTATTCAGAATCTCAGTCAGACGAATCTATAATTTCGGATCGCGTGAGTTTCTGAAACGTGGGTGAACGTGCAAAAAATTGGATCGTCGCAGTCTTGTCTTCACAGCATTGCAGGTTAAGAATGATTTACGTCGATGAGAAACAAATCTCGTTTGAGTCGCGTAGTTATGCGACAATCCGACCGGCTAGGCAAACACATGATCAAACTTTCTCCCAACCTACAAAATAACCCCAGACTCTACAGTCTCTCGCTTCGAGCGGCTTTCGTTTGCGCGCTGCTCTTAATCTCAGTCACGGTTTACGCGCAGGACATGGCGTGGCCACAGTTTCGCGGACCGGAATCCAATCCTGTCGGAACTCATGCGCGGCTCGCCGAACGCTGGTCCAAGACGGAGAACGTTGAGTGGGCGCTGGACATTCCCGGACGCGGTTGGTCGTCGCCAATCGTGACGGGCGGAAAAGTGTATGTAACCACGGTCACTACCGAGGGCAAATCGAAGCCGCCACAAACCGGTACTGAATACAGCAACGAGTACGTCGCCGAACTACAGAAACAAGGGCTGCCGATTGAAGAGATACTGAAGCGCGTGACGGAGCGCGATATCGAGCTGCCGAACGAAGTCACGCTGCACTATTTGCTCTACTGCCTGAACCTGAAGAACGGCAAGGTGGAATGGACGAAGGAGTTCCATACAGGACGTCCGCCGGGCGGGCGCCATCGCAAAAACAGTTTCGTCTCAGAGACTCCTGTCACCGACGGCAAGTTCGTCTACGTTTATGTCGCGAATCTTGGGTTATGGGCATTCGACCTGAAAGGCAACGTCGCCTGGACCACGCCGCTTGAAGCGAATCCGATTTACCTCGATTTGGGAACAGGAAGTTCGCCGGCGCTCGCAGGAAACCTGCTGGTTATCTTGAGCGATAATCAGAAACAGCAATACATCGCCGCCTTCGACAAGCAAACGGGCAAGCAAGTCTGGCGCACGAATCGTAACCTCGGCAACAAAGCGCCGCCAACGCAGCTTTCCGGATGGTCCACTCCGTTTATTTGGAAGCATGCGCTGCGCACCGAGATCATAGCCCTTGGACCAGACGAAGTAGTCAGTTATGACCTGGCAGGAAAAGAGTTGTGGCGCATGAAGGGAATGGCGGCGACGCCGATCCCCACGCCGTTCGCTTACGAAGGATTACTTTATATCAACGGCGGTCGGGGCCGTCCGTTGTTCGCGATTCGTCCCGGTGCTGCCGGCGACATTTCTCTAAAGGAAGGCGAGACTTCAAACGAGTATGTGGTTTGGTCGCAACCGCGTGGTGGAACTTATCTGCCGTCGTCCGTTGCTTATCAAGGCGCGGTGTACACGTTGACCGAGACGGGAATCCTGAATCGCTTCGACGCCAAGACTGGAAAGCAAACTTACAAAACACGCATCGATCCGGCAGCGACGAATTTCACGACCTCGCCGTGGGCTTACAATGGCAAACTGTTTTGCTTGAGCGAAGAGGGGCAGACGTTCGTCGTCACGACGGGTGAGCAGTTTCAGTTATCGCACGTGAATGAACTCGACGACATGGCGCAGGCATCGCCGGCACTCGTCGGTGAGCGCTTGTTAATAAGGACTGAACACCGTCTTTATTCGATCCGCCGTAAAAGCTAGGAATCATTTAAGCCGTGGTCCACTTCCCGTGAACGCTTGGACCAGTGCCAGAGACCACCGGTTACTTCCACCGGTAAGCGACACCCCAACTGGCGAGCAACCATTACGATCTGCCCCCGGTGATGGCCTTCGTGCGCGATGAAATAGCCAAGCACATGCCCGACGTCGAGTGGCAGGTTGCGCCAAACGTACGCGGACGACCCGGGAATAGTTCCTCCCCGGTCACATCCCAACTGCAAAAGACTCAAGATGCCCTTGCTGCTACGCTCCAACGCCGGAACGAGATCCTTGGGCTTCACCTTATGGCGGTCCACGCTTCGCGGCACTGCGATACCGTGTTCTTTGCCCAGCGTCTTAATCCACATACAGCGCGCGTTATGGATGTGACCAGCAACCATTCGAATGGTGCGGCGTGGTGCTCCAGGTATCGTGGCGTCCAACAGCTCCTCCGGCAACTGTTCAATCAGGAAGACCGTGACACGATTGTTGGTTCTCCACGCGTCAAGAATCGTCTCTCGAAGGTCCATTGGATCAGCCTACGCGTTAACTATGCTGGTTTCAATCCAAACCACTGGAAAGCTTTCGCGGGATTGCCATTCATCGTCACCACTTCGATATCGTCTAGAGCAACTGTTTCAAAGTCTCTCGTGAGCGTTTCGATCCACTTCGGCTCGTGATGTCGCACTGTGACGCCTTCAGGTAAATCGAACACGCCGTACGTTCCATACTTCGGTTCATCACGAGCATACCGCGCCAGGTTTCGTTCATCCTTTTGTAGCCACAGGTCGCTGATGTACAAGAGCCCGCCCGGTCTCAGCACGCGGCGCAGTTCTCTTACGATCGCACGTTGTCCATCGTCGGTCGGCACACACGTCAAAACGCTGAACAAGAGCGCGCCAGCGACGGATGCGTCTGGCAAGCGAATGTTTGACGATTGGGTCTCGTCGAATGTGATCTCCGGAAATCGCGCGCGTGCCGCAGCGATCATCGCCGGTGAGAAATCGAAGCCGATCAGATTGCGATAACCTGCTTTTGATAACTCTCCCAAAGAACGACCATACCCGCAACCAAAGTCGAGTATGCGACTGTCTGGAGACAACCACTGGCCAAGTCGCTGCAAATTCAACGGGTGAGCGAAGGGTTTTTGTGGCCCTTCAGTGTTCCAGTAGTCGAGTTGGTGATCCAGATCCACGTTGATTCAATTTACGCGTTCAATTCGGCGTGTCAGAGGCGACTCCAATGAGCTTTTCCTGTGTGGTCTTACCCGTGTTCATCCGCGTAACCTGTGGCTGTTGCTGCCCGGCTAATGAGGAAGGTTGTTATTCGTTTCACCGACTACCAAATAGAACTCATCTCTGAGAACCGGGTAACATTCACAGGCATGAACTTCAAGAGCTTCCTTGTCTATGATCGTGATATGGCCTCTTCGATATTTAATACAACCTTCAGTTTGAAGGATGATCGCAGCTTCGGTCACCCCGGCGCGGCGAACGCCAAGCATCAACGAAAGGAACTCGTGAGTAAAGGGCAAGTCGACACACTTACAACGGTCGTGACTCATCAACAGCCACCTCGCCAAGCGTTCGGACAACGAATGCAAGCGATTACACACTGCGACTTGCGACGTATGCAGTATCAGACTGTGCGTATATCGCAATACAAGATCGTGCAACGCGCCGCCGCGCTTGAATTCATCTCGAAAAGCTCGCGCAGTCATTCGGAAACCGCTGTCTGGCAACTGCACTACGACTTCGAAGGGGGACTTATCGACGCCGAGCGCTGCGGAAAGTCCCACAACTCCCTCGAAACCCACCATGCCTACTTCAACGCTCTGACCCGCAGCGTCTTGAGCAACAAGCGACATGATAGCGAGGTTCGGGAAGTACACTGACTCGATAACTTCGTCAGGCTTGTGCAGCATTTGGCTATGGTTCAACTCAACAGGTTGAACATGCGGAGAGATTCGCTCGTAATCCGCCGCCGGCAAGTTCCTGAGTATATTATTTTTGATCGGGATCGGTTGGTGATTGGACGGCTTCGTCATTGACTTCCTCCTGGGCTTTGTCACGCCGTAAAACTAGCAGACGGCACAAAGGGGAAGTGTTGCCGGCTCGTACAGGCGTCGGCGGTAATTCAATGGAACGCGTCTACGATGCACCCGATGCCACGGTATGTCAACGAACACGCCCGAGAGACCAGCATCAAGCTGACTTCTGCGCGTGGATGCAGTTTGCGACCGGATAGTTCTCGTGGTAGTAGTCCAACTCTTCGCGGCTCAACTCCTCGGCCGCAATTCCGTAGTAAGCAGCGAGCGTAGTCAGCGGATTTCCGTACACGTAAAGTTTACGGCGCGGGAAACGAGCGAATAATGAATTCAAGGCGTCGGGAAAAATTCGCCAGTAGTCCTGCGGTACACGATGCACGCGCTGGGCGTTCGGCACCATGCAAAACACCTGGCCGTCGGGCTTGAGCCAGCGGTAAATATTATCCACCACTTGCCAGGGCCGCTCGCAATGCTCGAGGACATTGAAAAGCACGACCGTATCCAGCGATGCTTCATCAACCGCTCCCGGATCGTGCGCATCGCCGACGATATCCAAATCCTCACCTTGAAGGTCCATTGTCAAATAGAATTTTACGTTCGTGAACTTATACTGTTCCTGATTGGCCTCGTTGCCTCCGATTTCGAGTGTGATTCCCTTCACTTCGCTGCGAATCTCTTCGATGAACTTGTCCAGGTAATATCGATCGACGGGACTGCCTCTAAGATTTCCAAACTGCGGACAAAACGGCTGTTGCCGTTTGAAGTCGCCGAAGTCGATAGCTCCAATCGGAACTGTCAGAAGACTCTCGTTGGCGAGTTGCTCAGCCAGTTTTCCAAATTCTTCCAGCGTGACAGGAGAGTACTCTGCCTCACCGATATGAAAGTGAGACTGGAGTGCGGCAGCGACGAACGGCATGTTTTTACTCATCGAGGTCAAGTCGCGAATTCCCGATGTCTTTGCGATCGTCTGAGGCGAAGACTCCGGATCGATCATCAACACGTAAGCTTGCTCGAGCGACTCGGGAGCACAAACAAAAACCTTCTGCCTTACGAGCAGCAAGGCTGCACCTCGACCGACCATCTCTGCCATCACTTGGGAGAGCGTCGGGAGAGACGCGGCTCGTGTTTGGCGAGCGGTTTCGTAAGCTTGATAAGCATCTGCGAGCGAATGGAAATGAGTGAAAATCTCGAGCACGCCGGGAACACGCGCGTCCTGAAGCGGGCGTAGCTCGTTAAGATCGTTCGGGGGAACAATAAACGCTCCCCGGCTATTGAAGATGAGTCCGGCCTGAGTCGTGTAGGATGACGTCATAAAACACCTCAGTATGTCAGTTTGTACGTGGGCCAAACGTCGGGATTGAGGATTGAGTGCCTCAATAGGAGGGGAAGATCATTAATGTTTCGCGCGCTCTAGTCAAGCCGCTAGACGTTCGGGAGTCAGATCAGATTCAACTGGGCTCGTCCGTATCCGTCAGGGGGAGGAAATTACATGCTGGCGGTACAGGCAGCGTCTGAGAGTGAAGCCAATCGTTATCTTGGTACGTCCAGCTTGTCATTTCATTGAAAGTGTCAGTACTACTCGTTGCGAAGTGAAACGAGAGGGTCTACCTTCGTGGCCCTCCGCGCAGGAATGAAACTCGCGATCACGATAACTCCCATCAAGAAGAGTGCAAGCGAAAGGAAGATCAACGGATCAACCGTGCTCACGCCAAACAGGATGCTGGACATCGATCGCGTTAACACCAACGACAGCAGCAGCCCGGCCCCGATGCCGATGCTGCCCATGAAGAGCGCCCGCGTCAGTATCAGCCGGAAAATACTCTGTTGCTGCGCGCCGAGCGCGAGACGAATACCGATCTCCCGGTTTCGTTGCGTAACCGCGTACGACATCATGCCGTACATACCGACAGCAGCCAGCACGAGCGCTACGCCGGCGAAAACACCCAAGAGAAAGAGATTGAGTCGCTGCCGGGCTATCGACTTCCAAACAAGGTCCTGCATCGGTTGGACGTCTGCGAGCGGTTGATTGCGGTCCACGGCCCAGACCTGATTGCGGACGGCGCCTGCGAGCGAACTCGGGTCGGCGTTTGTCCTCACTGCAAAGAAGATTGAGGGGGAGCGGCCATATTGCGTGACAGGAAAGTAGACGGTCGGCCGTTCCAACTGATCTAACGCGACGTGCTTTATCGCTCCCACGACGCCGATGACTTCCACTGGCTCGTCGGCTCTGATCCACTTGATGCGCTTGCCAACTATCTTCTGGTTGGGCCAGAAGCGCCGGGCCAGCGTTTGATCGATCACGGCGCGGCGCGGTGCGTCCGCAGTGTCTGCGTCAGTGAAGGCGCGGCCTTCGACGAGAGGAATACCGAGCGCTTTGAAGTAGCCCGGCGTCACTCCGCGCAAGTCTGTCGACTCGGGCGGCTGGTCGCGCCTTGGCGAATCGTCAACCGGAGTGAATCCACTACTCAACAGCGCGCCGCTCAAGGGCAGTTGCGTCACGCCACCGACAGCCTGCACTCCAGGAAGCGTCTCCAACTGTTTCTCGATCCGTTGCAGGAAGGCCACGCGATCCGTAGGCTGCGGATAGTAGGACGGACTCAACTGCAAACGCATCGTCAAGACGTTCGCCGGAACGAAACCCAGTTCCTGTCTTTGCACGTTGAGAAAACTCTTGATCAGTAATCCTACGCCGATTAGCAGCACGAGCAGGACTGCGATTTGGCCAATGACGAGCCCGGCACTGAAACGATGTCGGCCGCGCCCCATCGATGCTCCTTTCGAGCTGTCGTTGAGCAGGCGACTAAGATTGAATCTGGTCGCATGCCACGCAGGTGTCAGTCCAAAAGCTACCGCGGACAGGATCACGAGCACGACAGTGAACAAGAGCGTCCAGATATCGATGCGGGACTCCTGCAACAGCGGCAACTGGGCTGGACTAAGCTTGAGCAGAACGCGCAGCCCGATAAGGGCCAGCACCACTCCAAGTAAGCCGCCCGCCCCGGAGAGCAGCAGACTCTCGGTAAGTAGTTGGCGAACGATCTTCACTGGTCCAGCACCGAGCGAGAGTCGAATACCAAACTCTTTTTCACGCGCCGCGGCACGCGCAAGCAACAGATTCGCTATGTTGACGCAGGCAATCAGGAGCACCAGGATCGAGGCGATAAACAGTATGAGCAGCGAAGGCCTTATCGGCTTCACTACGTACTCGTGAAAGGGAACAACACTCAGGCGAAACCCGCTGTCCTGTGGGTACGAGTCCGCATATTGCTGCTGGAAGGTCCGGGCAATCGTGTTCATCTGCGATTGCGCCTGCTCAGGCGTGACGCCGGGCTGAGTGCGAGTGAGAACGTGTACGTGGCGCAAGTCGCGGTTGGTCGTTCCCGCGGTGGGCACAACACTATCGAACGGCACGAAGACGTCGACTCGATCAGGGAACACACTGCTCGGCGGCGGGATCGTGAAGTCAGCCGGCAGCACACCCACTACGACGTATGGTTCTCCTTCCAAAGTTATCGACTGGTTGATGATTCGTTCATTCGCGCCAAAGCGTCGTTGCCAAAAACCATGCGTGAGAATCGCGACTTTTCTCGCGCCCTTTTGATCCTCCTCCGGTAGAAATGCGCGTCCTTTCGCCGTGTGCACGCCGAGCATCGCAAAGAGATTTCCGGAGGCGCCGATGGCCTGGAGTTGTTCGGGATCGCCGTTGCCCGTCATGTTCAAAGTCAGATCGGCGAGTGCGGCGAAGTCCTTAAAGACGGGACCCTTTTGTTGCTGGAAATCCTTTACCTCGGGTGGCGAAAGCCAGACGTCTTTTGCGTCCCGTGACTCGAACCTGGCCCAAACGATCATTATCTCGTCGGGATTAGCGTAGGGCAGCGGGCGCAGCAACACCGCGTTGACCATGCTGAAGATCATGGTACTGGTCGCGATGCCCAATGCCATGGCGATGACCGCCGCCAACGTGAATGATGGATTTTTGAAGAGGAGACGGATTCCATATCCCACCTCCTGCCCGCCCATTCGCATACTCACCCTCGCGTTGAGTAATTAGCAGAACTTCAATGTAAGAGCAGCGACTTCGAGCTGTCCAGAGTTTCAACGTCCATTTTCTGGGCCAACTCTCGCGGCGTCAATGCCGATGAAGGCGCTTTGCGGAATTGAGAAACTGCTTTGGCTTAACAGGACGATAGAGGTAGGGAGCGGTGTTCGTGTCGCATCAGCCAGATCGGCGTATACGACACCGGTTCGCGGCACCATTCATGCAAGTTCTCGGCACGGTACGCCGCGTTCAGTCACGAACAAAAGCGGCCACTGACAGCCGCTTTCTCGTAAATTAGTGGTGTATTGGTAGGCGCGTGCGGATTTGAACCGCAGACCCCTACCGTGTCAACGCCGTCCCTGCTCAAGTCTGATAGCGCGTAATCATTCTCGTCGCCATAAACATTGACCGTGGACTAGAGAAGTCCCTCTTATGCTGCATAGCTTGATTGGATTCGAAGCGTAGTCTGCCAAAAGTCTGCCAAGCTTGTCGGGACCTTCTCAAAACATCGGAAAATAAGGCCTTTTCCGACCAAAGAAGACACAGAACACGCAGAGGTTGGACAGAGAAATCCGATTTTAATCGATTAATTCAAATTGCCCTTTGTCCTAAACTCACGGGCCAGGGCAACTGCATTCTCTTTCTCCTGCAAAGCATTCCGCAAAGCTGCCGATAGTCGTAACACGGTCTGAGCTTCAAATGTGCCGGACTTATGCGCCAATTCTTCAATCTGCTCCAAATCGCGTAGAGTTAGTTTCTCCATTTTTCGCTTGTCCATTTTGCAATTGCGCGCTCTTAGGTCGACTTCAACAACGAGTTCACAGTTGACAGTAGTCCGTCGATGTCCGGTTTCGTGACGTAAGCTTGGGCACCAGCATTAATCGACTCATAACGAGCCGCTTCCCGGCCATCACCCGAGAAGAAAACAATCGGTGTGAAAGGGTCGAATTCTCTGATCCTCCTGCACAGATCAATACCAGTACCGCTTGTAAACAGTTTATCGAGAATGAAAAGATCAAAGTCCTGATTGCGCGCGA
This sequence comes from Pyrinomonadaceae bacterium, assembly GCA_035696765.1. Taxonomy (GTDB): domain Bacteria; phylum Acidobacteriota; class Blastocatellia; order Pyrinomonadales; family Pyrinomonadaceae; genus PSRF01. Next base: position 19,557 of record DASSEB010000472.1, read on the forward strand.
AGACCAGCGCTGAGAGTGGATTATCTACGCCCACCACATCGTGGCCCGATCTTCCGAGGAGCGCGGCGAGCATTGCATGCATGTCTTGATGATCGTCGACGAACAAAATCCGTGGGTTGGTATATGACATTCGGGGTTCCTTTAATAGAGTGCACAATAATCGATCGCGGAAACAAACCTTACGCGACACTCAACCGATTGCGTATCCTACGAATGGGGGATGCTTATCGTCCTAAAGAATGAGTAGACTTACCGGTTGAAATTGCAACACACTGTCAGTTTGTCTCTTGAACACAGTCGTTTTGAGTTGTTGGTTAGGAATAGTGATGTCAACTGATTCAACTTCCCTGGTATCAGATCGCACCGAGTGCGAGGGCACCCAAGATGCGCTCCGCTTACAGGAGGAACAACTCCGTCTGGTTATCGATGAGGTGCCCGCGCTAATTTCCTATGTCGATTCTGAGCAGTGCTATCAGTTCACAAACAAAAGGTACGAGGAATGGTTTGGTCATTCTCGCGAAGAGGTACAGGGCAAACACTTGCGGGAGATCCTCGGCCAGGGTGCGTACGAAAAGATTCTCCCGCATGTTGAGCAGGTGTTAAGAGGCAAAAAAGTTTCCTTCGCCACTTGGGTCGACTATAAGGGCGCCGGCATGCGGTATGTGCAAATCGACTATATACCGCATCTGGATGAACGTGGAATTGCGCGTGGGTTCCTGGCCTTCATCCTCGATTTGACTGAGCGAAAACGGGCGGAGGAGGCGCTGCTCGAGAGTGAAAACCTGAATCGGGCCATTCTATCTTCGCTTGACACGCATGTGGCTGTCCTGGATCGGCAGGGGAAAATCATCTCGGTCAATTCAGTTTGGAAGGAATTCGCACGAGAGAATGGTGTGACATGTGAAGACCGCGTCGGTAGTGGTCTTAACTATCTGGAAGTTTGTCGAAAAGCGGCGGAGACGGGGGACCAGATAGCACGGAGAGCGCTTGCCGGCATAAAAGCCGTCTGCGAAGGTTCTTCAGAATATTTTCGACTGGAATATCCCTGCCATTCACCCACTAAACAACGCTGGTTTCTAATGCTGGTTACACCCTTGAAACGAAGCGAAGGAGGCGCAGTAGTCACTCACAACGATATAACCGAGCGCAAGCGGGCGGAAAAGGCGTTGCGAGACAGCAAGGAACAATTCCAAAGGCTCGTTGAAACAACCAACGCCATAGCGTGGGAAGCTGATGTCGATACGTGGTCCTTTACTTATGTCAGTCCGCAGGTCACCAAACTGCTGGGCTATCAAACCGCTGAATGGTACGAAAGAGACTTCTGGGTTCGGCATCTACATCCGGAAGACCGCCAGTTTGCGATCGACTTCTGCAATGAATCCTCTAAACATCTAAGTGAATATGAATTCGAGTATCGAATGATAGCCGCTAATGGGCAATCAGTCTGGTTGCGTGACCTTGTTAGTGTCGTGCCCGGAAAAGATGGACGAAAAGCATTGCGTGGATACTTGATCGATATTACCGATCGCAAAAAAGCTGAAGCATCTTTGCGCGACTCGGAAGAGAGATTACGTAATCTTTTGGAGAACATTCCGGATCATGTCTTGATCGTTGATCAGCTCGGCAAAATTGGCTATATCAATCACACGGCTCCGGGGTTCACTCGAGAACAAGTTCTCGGTAAGCATCTTTCCACGTTTCTTCAGCCGGAGTCGGGCGCACGTGCTGAACAATGTCTCAAGAACGTATTCAAGTCAGGCACCACCTGCGATCTCGAGGCTTCCGACGTTAATTCCCGCAGCTATCGAATTCGTTACGTTCCCGTAATCCAGGACAGCGCAGTCGTGTCAGTGCTCGTTGTCGGCACCGACATTACCGAACAGAAGCAAACTGAGAACTCCAGGCGCCATCTGGCAGAACGACTCGCATTCGCTCGTGAGGATGAAAGACGAAGCCTTGCAAGACAACTTCATGATGAAGCTTGCCAGGACCTTTCAGCGGCGTCCATCTATCTGGAACAGCTCGGCATAAAACTCAATCGCTCCTTACCCGAAGATGCGTCTCTTAGCGGCGATCTTTCCAAAGTGGAGGGTCTTATACAACTGACGCAAGAGACTCTGCGGCAAACAGCTCGCGCCTTGCACCCTTCAATTTTGGAGCACTACGGATTAGTTACCGCACTGCGAAGTTTCACGCAGGAGCTGAGTATGTTGACACACCGATCTCGCGTTGTTTTTGAGATGGACGTTGCCCCGGACTTCCCCCGTTTCGATAGAATGGTGGAAACCAGCGCGTATCGTATCGTGCAGGAGGCCATCACCAACGCATTCAAACATGCGCAGGCACGCAAAATTTCAATCAAACTTTCTCTTCAAGGAAAAAATGCCACTATTGTTGTCCAGGATGATGGGCGAGGCATTGATTACGCTGCCGTCACGGCGAGCCATGGCATCGGGCTTGCCGCTATACGCGAGCGCGCCGAACTGATTGGGGCAAAAATTGAAATATCAACGAAAGTGGACCAGGGAACCAGGGTGACGCTCAGTATTCCCGTCGCCGAAACCAATGGCATGGGCGCGCGCACAGGCGATTCCGAACGGGCATCACCATGGTCTAGCACCAATGCGCACGACGATCGTTTTAGCTGATGACCACGAACTGGTGCGCGAGAGCATCGCGTCGCTGCTTCGAGAAGTGCCGAATTTCGAGGTTGTCGGACAATGCGCAAACGGCAGACAATTGTTGGCGCTAGTCGAGAGCGTTCATCCTGATGTGGCTGTCGTTGACGTCTCAATGCCAGAGCTTAATGGTATCGAAGCAGCTCGCCAGTTGCGAGAAATAAGTCCCCGAACGCGAGTTATTGCGCTTTCCGCCTATACCGATGAAGCGTACATTCGAGACATGATCGACGCAGGCGTGGTCGCTTATATCATCAAAAGCGGCGCTGCCAAAGACCTCATCCAGGCAATTCGTACTGCGTCCAGAGGCAGGGTCTACTTCAGCCACGAAATCATGGGCGGAGCACATCAGGTAGCCTATGGCCGAGCGACCTGTGAGTCTGCGGTGCGCCCTCTGTCGCAGCGCGAACGTGAAATCTTGCAGTTGGTTGGGGAAGGAAAATCATCGAAGGAAATCGCTGCCATTTTGGGCATTAGCGAAACCACGGTCAAGACTCACCGCAACAACATTATGGGCAAACTCAACGTGCGCGACATCGCGGGGTTGACGCGTCAAGCCGTCAAACTCAAGTTGGTCCGTATCGATTGAAGAGTTGGTAGGCGCGTGCGGATTTGAACCGCAGACCCCTACCGTGTCAAGGTAGTGCTCTACCCCTGAGCTACGCGCCTAAAAAAGATGGGATTTCAAAAACCGGAAGAAAAACTACATTCTTAAATCCGCATTGTCCGCTATACCGCTTTATCAGCCTGTTCCGCACTGAATTGTGCGGGTATTTCTGCGGGCAAATGGAACGACATAATAACATGTCGTTTCGAAATTACGCACGTGTGTCGCCAGTATTAATGTAGTGGACGCAGAGAGAACCTCGACGATTGGAGATAACGGTTGTGTCACCTGGCCGCAGCCTTATTTTGGTCCTCGTAAGACGTCAGCCTAAAGTCCACAACCTCAGAGCTTCACGCAAGATGCCTGTCATTACTTGAGCAGTAACATAGTCAATTCGCATTATTGACTTTTAAGAACAAAAGGAATAGTGTCAGCGCATTCTCATAAGAGCAGTTTAATAGTCACGCTTTCAAAATCTCTCAAAAAATATTGTTAGTCGAATATTAACGTTCGCTTTCAATATATCCCCCCTAAAGAAATAGACTTTTCTGGTTCTAATGGCGGTAGCCCTGTCAGAACTCAGCTGGGTGTTGTCACCACACCGACCATTCTGTTCTTAAAGCGGCCGCACAGACCTCTGTTCGATCTGCCAGTGCGACGAGATCAACTATTAAGGCGCCCGCCGGAATCGCAATCTCGGATGAGGCAGTCCTGATTAGACGCCACCCCTTAGCAAAACAAAATCAGACATTAGCGACCTTCGTTGGTTCAGCGTTTGTCCGACAGGACGAGGAGTACTGGATGTACTACGAGAGCGTACAGGAGATGTTTAGTCGCACTGCCGCGGAGTTTGCCTCACAGGTCGCCATCGAGCGCGGCGGTCAGCGTGTTACCTACGCCAAGCTGGAAGTGGAATCCAACCGGTTAGCTAACTTTCTGCTCGAAGACGGCGTGGCCGGCAGCTCTATGGTGGCACTCTTTACAGATGATCCCATTCGGATCATCACGGGGGTGCTGGCTGTTCTCAAGGCCGGAAAAGTATTTGTGCCTTTGGACCCAACCTTCCCGGAACAAAGGCTGCACATCATGAGCAACCAGGTGCAACCAGACTGGTACGTGGTTGAGGGCAAGTATTTGGAGAAACTTCGCCACCTGCGAGGGAACACGCACGATGCGGGGAAGATAGTTTGCCTGGATGAGGGCGATTACGCGACTTACGACCACTGCGAACATCCGGGACTCAAGAGCGATCCGGAAGCGCCATGCTCAATCTACTTCACCTCCGGATCCACCGGAAAACCAAGAGCGATCCTCGGTCGACTCAAAGGTATTGACCATTTCATGCGCTGGGAGATCCAGGCTGTGGGAGCTGGCCCAGGCACACGCGTCAGTCAGTTGACGTCACCATCGTTTGATGGGTTTTTGAAGGATGCGTTTGTGCCGCTGTGTTCGGGAGGCGTGGTCTGCGCACCAAAGAGCCGCGACATTATTCTCGATGCCGAAACATTGGCAGACTGGCTCGACGTCACCAAGGTGGAACTCCTGCACTGCGTGCCGTCATTGTTCCGGGCACTGCTGAATACAAGACTCGACGGCTCTTATTTCAAAGCGCTGAAGAGTGTAGTGCTGACTGGTGAACCATTGTATCCAGCCGACGTGAAGCGTTGGCTCGACATCTTTGGCGATCGAGTGAAGCTCTGGAATATCTACGGGACCACGGAGACGAGCCTCTCAAAGTTTGCTTACGAGATTAAACCGGAAGATGTAAGAAGGCCCTCGATCCCGGTGGGTAAACCGCTCGACGGCTCTCAGGTAATGCTCGTCGATCCGAGAGGCGAACTTTGCGGCATTGGCCCAGTTGGTGAGATTCACATCCGCACACCGTACCGCTCACATGGTTATTACAACGCGCCGGAGCTGACGCGCGAAGTCTTCATCCAGAATCCTTTCACCAATGACCCAAACGACCTCCTGCACAAGACGGGTGATTATGGTCGTCTACTGGGAGACGGAGACCTGGAACATCTCGGGCGCCGCGACCAGCAGGTGCAGATCCGCGGCGTCAGAGTCGAATTAGGTGAGATCGAGAACCTGTTGCGCGCACATCAGGCCGTAGCCGATGCCGCCGTCATCGATCGCAACGATGCGGATGGTACCAAGTTTTTGGTGGCGTACGTCACCATGCGGAATGGGACGGACAGTGCCGCTTTGCGGCAGTACCTGGCGCAGCAGGTGCCGGAGACGATGCTGCCGTCAGCGTTCGTGGAATTGGACCAAATGCCACGGACGCTGAATGGCAAGATAGATCGCAAAGCTTTGCCGGCACTGGAATCGATCAAGAGCGAACCAACGAATGGCAACGGCAGTCTCACTCCGATCGAGGAGATCGTGGCGGGGATCTGGTGTGAGGTGTTGCGCGTGCCGGCTGTCGGACGCAAGGACAACTTTTTTGGTCGGGGCGGGCATTCGCTGCTGGTGATGCAGGTGCTGGGGCGAGTGAGAAAGTATTTAAAAGTGGAACTGCCGGTGCGCAGCCTGTTTGAAGCATCGACGGTCGAGGAGTTCTCGCGGTTGATAGAGGAGCAGATCAGCCGCGGACGACAGAGTGAACTGAGCGTGATTCCGCGAGTTTCGCGCGCCGGAGAGTTGCCGCTGTCCTATTCACAAGAGCGGATGTGGCTCTTTGAGCAACTATCCAGTGGGACGAGCGTCTTCAACATCCCCTTGGGGGTGAGGTTGAAGGGAGCATTCAACGTGGCGGCGCTCGAGCAAACCTTTGCGGAAATCATACGACGCCACGAGGACTTGCGTACCAGTTTTCCGAGCAGGAACGGTGAGCCTTTTCAGGTTATTCACGCTCCTCCACAGGTAATGTTCCCGGTAGTGGATCTACACGGCCTGGCTTCAGTGGAGCAAGAAAGCACGGCGAGGAGTCTGTCAGGAGCACAGTTGAATCGGCCGTTTGATTTGACCACCGGCCCCCCTATACGACTCACCCTGTTGCGGCATCCCGACAAGGAATACATGGTGCTCTGCACGCTCCATCACATCATCAGTGATGGATGGTCCAAGGGCCTGTTGATGAACGAAATTTCGGTACTGTATGAAGCATTTTCACAGGGCAAGCCCTCGCCTCTCGCAGAGCTGGGGATACAGTATGCCGACTATGCTGCCTGGCACCGTGAGTCGCTGGCCGGACCTGCCCTGGACCAGGACCTCGCATATTGGAAAGCAAACCTGGCAGGCGCGCCACCGCTATTAGCACTGGCAACCGACCGGCCGAGGCTGCCGGTGCAGACCTTCAACGGGGCCACAGAAGTCTTCACCCTTTCAAAAAATCTTTCAGAGAAGCTGAAAACCTTCAGCCATCAGCACGGTGTGACGCTGTTTATGACTTTGCTTGCAGCTTTCCAGGTGCTGCTACACCGGTATACCTCTCAGGACGATCTGGTCGTCGGCACCACGGTAGCCAACCGAGAACGATCTGAGGTCGAGTGTCTGATCGGCTTCTTTGTGAACATGCTCCCGTTGCGCGTCGACTGCTCTGCGAACCCGCCGTTTAACGAGTTGCTCAAGCAGGTGCGGGAAACGACTCTCAAAGCTTACGTCCACCAGCGTCTGCCTTTTGAGAAGCTGGTGGAAGAATTGCAGCCAGAACGGAATCTAAGTTACCAGCCGCTGTTTCAGGTGATCTTCAGTCTTCAAAATCAACCCACCCTGACGGAATTAAAACTTGCAGGATTGACGTTGAGTTTCCCGCAAAGCGAAGTGATGACCTCGCAATGTGATTTGCTCATGGACATGTCGGAGGGCCATGACGGATTAGCAGGTGGGCTTCAATACAATTCCGATCTCTTCGATCAGAGCACGGCTGCGCGGATCGTTAAGCACTTCCGGAATCTGTTGGAAGGCATCGTAACTGATCCCACGCAACGATTGTCTGAACTTCCGCTGCTGACTGAGGATGAACAGATTCAGACGCTCGTGGAGTGGAACCGAACCCATGCCGAGTATCCCCGCGGTTCGTGCGTTCATGAGTTAATCGAATCGCGAGTGGAAAGCGCGGCAGACTTGATTGCCGCAGTCTTTAGAGACGAACATCTCTCCTATGCAGAACTCAACCGGCGCGCTAACCAGATAGCTCGTTACCTACGACGCGCAGGCGTAAAGGCGGGTGATCTGATAGGCATCTGTTTGGATCATTCGTTTGAAGAATTAGCAGCGCTGCTGGGAGTGCTCAAAGCCGGGGCCGCATACCTGCCCTTAGCTCCCGACCAGCCGCCGCCACGGCTCTCTTTCATGCTGGCCGACGCAGGCGTGAAGCTGGTCTTAACGCAGCAGAGTTTTGCCGATGCCCGTTTAGCCGGCGCGACCCGGTTGCTTTGTCTCGACAGCGAGTGGTCCCTCATCGCAAAGGAAAGCGATTCGAACCTCAATCTCGAGTTGCCGGTCGAGAGTATTGCTTACGTTATCTATACCTCCGGTTCGACGGGCGAGCCGAAAGGTGTCGCCGTACCACACCGCGCGCTGGTCAATTACAGCTGCTGGGCCAAAGACACTTATCTGCGCGGCGAAGCGTTGACCTTTCCGCTTTACTCCTCCCTCGCCTTCGATTTAACCGTCACCTCTATCTTCGTCCCTTTGCTCGCAGGCAGTGCGGTAGTGGTCTACCGTGCGGAGAGCAATGTCGGGCTGCTCACAGCAGTACTGCAAGAGAACCAGACCGGAATCATGAAACTGACTCCGGCTCACCTGTCCTTAATTAAAACGGCAGACAATCGTCAAAGCGGGATTAAGCGGTTGATCGTGGGGGGCGAAGCTTTGCGCACCGAGCTTGCGGGCGAAGTTTACCGGTCGTTCGGCGGGGTGGAGATCTACAACGAGTATGGACCAACCGAGACGACCGTCGGATGCATGATTTACAAATTTGACCCACTCGCTGATAACGCCGGAAATGCTGTGGTGCCGATCGGCACGCCGATTCAGAACACGCAAGTGTACGTGCTGGATGACACTTTGAACCCGGCACCTACCGGGGTGATTGGAGAACTTTACGTTGGCGGAGCAGGTCTTGCGCGAGGCTATCTGCGGCGGCCTGACCTGACCGTCGAGCGCTTTGTGGCTGATCCTTTTGGAGTGCCCGCGGCACGCATGTATCGCACTGGAGATCGTGTTCGCCGTCGCCCGGACGGTAACCTCGAATTTCTTGGCCGCGCGGATGAACAGGTCAAGATTCGCGGCTTCCGCATCGAGCTTGGCGAGATCGAGTCCACCCTTCGCCGGCACCCGGCCGTCCGTGACGCCGAGGTAATGGCCCGCCAGGACCTGTCGGAT
>DASSEB010000473.1:0-6188 GCA_035696765.1 Pyrinomonadaceae bacterium
GAAAATAGTTATGAAAGAAGCGCAGGATCAGGACGCTGCCCGCTTTCGATGATTCTTTGCGTGAGCATGCATACGTACAGATCTGATGAAGCTCTTCTGAGGCCTGCATGCGACGCGGGGGTTCAATTGCCGTCCAGCCGAGACAAAACGAGTCGTAGTCGGCAACTGAGAGCGCCGATTCATGCAGGTGTTGCGCTGAGCGACTCATTCTTGAGACGTGCATGTTGCGCAACATTCTTCTCAGGTATCCTTCGATGTTTTCAATCTCTTCGAGCTTGGTGCGCGCCAGCACCCACTGCACAAAGGCATCCTGAACTAAATCTTCGGCGGCATCCCGCTGCTGATTAGTCAAGCGCAAAGCCCACGCGAGCAGAGATTCATAACGCTCGGTGAACAACTGTTCACGCTTCTGTTCTGGTTGTGCGGCCACGCGGCGCTGATCCAGCATCTGGTTTCTGGGCTTTCTGGATTAGTCCGTTCGGCTTTCTGGACCGAACCCTTGCCGGTCAAACTATGATGACGTTGTACTTTCAATGTGGCTTCCTGTTTCAGGAAGAACCACGTTCGATATTGTTGTCTATATGACGTTTTCCGCGAGGCAGATCTGAAAAGAAAAATTCAGGTAAAGTTAAGAAATAAAAGAGGATACGACGGTGAGATTACACAACTCCACTCTGCGCGCCAGAAGAAACGCGCACGACATGGACTAATGACCAATCACATTTTTAATAGGAGCCACCAGAAGCCCTGGACAACTCGCGATCCTCCCTCGGATCGTTTGTGCCTCTGGTCACTTCTATTAACCGCGGTAGTTCAGAAGCCGCACGTGAGATATTCCAGTCTCATGAACTGACCGCAAGCTGCCATATCCTTCCTCCTGATCGTTATTCGCCACCGGCGTGGTAGAATGCGCCCGCAAATTCATCGACAATCAAACACGCTCGTTCTTTGGAATCATTGCTAACGTTTCGCAACGGCATGGGCAGAGTTCCTTCACAACGCGAATGACCAATCGCGCCACGGAGCCTCGAAGCTGTACGCTCCCGGTGGTGACGCGATGCCCGACACGCACGTTAGCTGCAATTGCAGACAAAAACAACCCCTCTAAAAATTTTTGCCCGTTGGGAGATCTCTTCTGATGGGCAGAAACCCCAGGCGCAAACAGCGTCGACTTGGTGACAAGCTTCTGCAAATCCGTCAGAGCCTTGAGCTCTCGCAGAACGAATTACTCCGCCAACTGCGCGTCGACGAAAAATTTACCAGAACGAATATTTCAAACTACGAACTCGGCCAACGCGAGCCACCGCTCTACGTTTTATTGCAGTATGCCCATTTGGCCGGCGTGTGCCTGGACGTGCTGGTAGACGACGACCTTGAAGTGCCAACGCAATTGCCGAGTGTTCCTACACATCGCGGAGTAACAGTGAGGAAGGGAAGACGTCGTTTGCCCAAGGGGTGATAAGGGCGAAATGCACTTGGACGTCGGTTTGGGTGCCCCATCAAATCCGCGCCGGAACACGAAACCCGATTAATGCGGCGGATATTAGTGCCGCGTCGAAAGTCTGTCAATGTTTTTTCCCGGATACCGAACAAGCTGCTCGCGTACAAAAAATTTGCTTGAGTCGCGAGGCTTAAGCGCCTCCGTTTGTCCGTGCAGTTTCCGTCGTTGCGTCCACTATTCTGGACATACGCAACTGCAGCGCGTGGCAATTACTTAGCAGGGAATATATGGACAAGCGAGAGCTGACGACAATCTTTCAGGATCCCACGAGCGCGACGCGGCGCCTGCTTGGCGCGTGGTCGGACATTCCCCTCCTGCTGATGCTCGACGTCGACTGGGATCGTGGCCCTTTGGTCCTGGTAGGGTTGTCCGATCGAATGATGTGGCCTTTGATACCGCCGGGCAGTCTGCTGCAGTTGGATCCAAAAGTTAGAACGGTGGAAAATGGCGCCTGGTCGGAGTTCGAGCGTCCTATTTACCTGATCGAAGTCAAAGGCAGGTTTTACTGTTGCCACGCTCAGCGACGAGGCGACACGCTGCGGCTGATCTCGCATGCGGAGTCACTGTCTCCTCCGGCGATCTCTGTTCCGTTCAAAGAAGCCAAGGTGCGCGGACAGCTCACGCCTATTTTCCGACCGCTCCCGACCCGAGGCAGTGCTGCAGGCCGGCCCGGTGGCAAACGGAAGTGAACGGCGGATGAGCGCACATCAAATCTGCGATCATCCACGTTCATCTGCGGCTCAATTAAGCTCCATAAAGTGCTTCCATCCTGCGCCACGTCTTTATCGTCGTTAAGGAATGAGACGGAGCAAATCCGAGCCGCTCTGCTTTAATTGCGAGCCCGGCATAGCTGAGTGTCGTGCCGGTCTGCTGCTTCAAACGCACGAGAGTTTTAGGCAAACATTGATCTCTTCGAATTCCCATTTTCGTCATCTGGGCCACAAAGTCGCGGTCGGGGAAGAGAAGCTCGGCGGCGAAGATCTCTGCTCCGATTTCCAGACTCTTATTCAAGTTGGATTGATCACAATACGAGATTCCGAGACCCCGGTCGCGAAAGAAGTGTTTGAGCTCGTGGGCCATTGTGAAAGCCATCGGATCTCGCGGCAGACCTTTCGCCAGCATGACTGTCGCGCCGAGATGATCATTAATAAACGCGCCTCGCAGATGTCTAAATCGATAAGGCCATTCGTCAACTGTAATTCCGTACTTCGCATAAATCCTCATCAGATCGTTTGGGACCACGCGTGGTGAGGACAATCCATTTTCCGCTCGCACTTGTCGTGCAAGCTGCCTGAGATCTTCGTAGTAGTTGTGAGTGTTCACTTGTGTTTCCCTCCTTTTCGACCAGTCTGAGGTTTACTTTTTCCCTGGTAGATGCCGCGCATCCTGCGAAACTCCGCGTACTTTTTTAACTCCTCCAGATCGGCGGGATGGAGTTGCCTCGCGGTACGCAAAAGCGCCTTGAGGTTTTCATCTCCGTCTTCGTCGATCATTTCATCCGGAAGAAAGGACATCATCGAGACGCCAAAGAAACGTGAAATGCGTTCGAGGTCTTTGAGGCCCGGACGATATGTTCCTGTCTCCCAGCGGGAGATCGTATTTGGAGCGACTTTCAGGTGAGCAGCGAGTGCTTCTTGTGAGAGTCCTTCACCGCTGTTGTAGTTAACGCGCAGATCTCTGATTTTCGCTGCGACGTGGTCCAGCAGATCCATTCCTATTCCTCTTTTCTCATCCTGTATGAGGACGACGTTTAACTAATATCGTTGACAAGGGAGGTGAGCCTGCGTATTATACGCGAGCGGAAAATTAATTCAATGGGAAAGCCTCACATGAACAAACTCTTCTTCCGAAAACGAATGTTTCTCGCATCGGTGTCAACCGGTCATACCTCTTACATACTCGCGGAAGTTGAATCGAGTCGCGGTGGTGAATACAAATGGGGCCACTGCATGTTGACAATCGCTGATTGTCGTCGACGCATTCAACTCGAGTTTTTTCTCGGCACGGTCCGTGCCCGGCGTGAGAGTTTGCGAAAACTCGATCTGCTGCTCAAAGTGCTTGGATCGTTTCGGACTGCTTTGCTCGCCGAAGCGCACGCAATTACGGAATACGAACGAGCGGGAAAGCGGGCCCCTCCGAGCAGGCAAAAACTTAAGGCACAAAAAAGCACAAACACCACATAGAAATTCGTTGTGATGCTGTGCTTCCTCGTGGCTTGCTTTATGAAGGTTGGACAGCCGCATAAGCGACTTCCTTAGTCTCCTCCACCTTCTCCCATTTCACCAGCTTTAGTCCAAAACGAAATCGCGTGTTATAAATCGCTGGCTTAAATCCTGTCTAAGTGGTTTTCATGGCTGTCTTGTATAAACGTGAGACCGACGGTCTTTCCAGCTTCAACAATGAAAATGATCGTCGCGCCATCAAACGCCATCGGCTTAAACGTCGTCTGGTCCAACGGCCACAAGCTGATCGGTTCCTGGCTGCCTGGTCTGGCGAACAGTCTGCCATCCTTGACCGTCATCTCAACTTCCGGCCCGTGCGTTCCTTTGTACTTGCCTGCGTAAGACTGCAACGTCTCAACATCGATCTCGGGCGGCGGCGTCGCGCCGGCATTCCGTAGTATCTCGACGATCTCCGCATTGTTCTTCTCGAGAGCAGCAGCAAGCGCGACATTAAGTGTTTCGATCTTTAGCTGCCCGCTACCAACAGCCTGGCGCACCAGTTCCGCCTTGCCTTCACTGACTCCGCTCATCAGCGTTCCAAAAACGCTGTCCTGTCCGAACGTGATCCAAAAGCGGTTGAGATCGCGAATGATCACTTCACGCGCGCCGTAAAACGTGTTGTGTGGGCCTTCGACAACCTCAACACGATCCTTGAGCCGTTCATAAACCTCGTCAACATCGTCCGTGTAAACGTAAAGATCCACTTCGCGCCGGCGCTTCGAGCTCGTCTCGCCGTCCTGGCTGAACATCACTTCACCCTTCCCAAACGAGACGATGGCGAAACTCCAGCCGTCGCCTTCATTGCCGTACGTGGCGACTACACGGAACCCAATGCTCTCGTACCACTCGACAGTCGCGCGCACATCCGGCACGTGGATCATCGGAACGACGTTCTTGTTCATCGATCTTCCTTCCTGTGAAATCGATTGTGCTAGAATTCGCCGCCGATGCCAACATCTTCGATTCCTACTGAGACCAATCGTCTGGTTTCGCTGGACGTTTTCCGCGGAATCACGATTGCCGGCATGGTCCTGGTGAACAATCCGGGGTCGTGGGAGCATATTTACTGGCCGCTCGAACACGCAACGTGGAGCGGCTGGACGCCGACTGACCTCGTCTTCCCGTTCTTCCTTTTCATCGCCGGCGTTGCAATCCCTCTCGCCTTCGGCAGACGTGTCGAGAGCGGCGGAAGCAAGCGCGATCTCTACCTGAAAATCATCAAACGCACCTTGATCATTTTCGCCATCGGTCTATTTCTTAACGGCTTTCCGCATTTCGGTCTCGCAGACTATCGCATTCCGGGTGTGCTGCAACGGATCGCCGTCTGCTATTTCTTCGCGTCGATCATTTTTCTCAACACCAAGGTTAGAACTCAGATTGCGATCACCATCGGCTTACTCATTTTCTATTGGCTGCTGCTGAGGCTTGTGCCCGCGCCGGGCTTTGCCGCAGGTGATCTCACCAAAGAAGGCAGCTTGCCGTCGTTTGTCGATCGCGTTGTGTTTGGTAACCACGTTTGGCGGCAGGCGAGAGTCTACGATCCGGAAGGTCTGCTGAGCACGATTCCCGCCATTGCCACGACGCTGATGGGAGTCTTAACAGGTAATTGGCTGCGGACGGAGAAGTCGCGCATCGAAAAGGCAGCGGGCATGTTCGTGGTCGGCGCGGTTTGCGTCGCGCTTGGTTGGGCGTGGAATGCCTTCTTCCCGATCAACAAGGCGTTATGGACCAGCTCGTACGTGCTGTTCACCGGTGGTCTAGCGTTACAGTTTCTCGCGCTCTGTTACTGGCTGATAGACATCAACGGTTATCGCAGATGGGCCAGGCCGTTCGAGGTGTTTGGCCTAAACGCGATCGCGCTTTACGTCGTCGCGGATATCATTGCCGCATCGCTTGGCGAGATCAAGGTCGGTGGCGAGACGTCGCTGGGCGGCTGGATTTACGATCACCTGTTTGCGTCGTGGGCGTCGCCCGTGAATGCTTCGCTGGCATTTGCGATTGCCTTCGTTCTAGTTTGCCTCGCGCTCATGTGGATTCTTTACCGGCGCAAGATCTTCCTGAAGGTCTGACAGTCTTCTTTTAGACTCATCAATCAAGAGATTGTTTTTCTCGTAGCTCAACTGCGTGTCGTCAGCTAATGCGGGCGGATACTGGTGCTGTTGATAAACGGGATAAGCCTCCGTGCGCAGGTGGGCCAGCATGTGATGCCCGCGTCGCGCGGCGCGCTCATGTCGCAACGCCGAGATATCGACTGGCGCAACGACGATCCGCTCGCCGGGTCCCGGAGATGCTTCTGCAAGCAGACGCCCGTCAAAGTCAACCACCTGACTGCCGCCCGGCCATGAATACGGTGGATAGTGTTTCAAGCTCGCGCCCTGATTTGCTGCCACAACGTACGCCGTGTTTTCGAGTGCGCGACAACGATTCACCACCGTCCACCACGCCATCGGTTCAGTAGCGCCCCA
>DASSEB010000474.1:0-2193 GCA_035696765.1 Pyrinomonadaceae bacterium
GTATGAGGCGATCGACGGGCGACGAAGCATTTCGGAGATTCTCGACAATTCAAAAGGCAGCCCGGACACAGCACGAGAGTTTTTCGAGAAGCTCTGGTGGTACGACCAAGCCGTGTTCGATACTTCGAACGCTCAGTAACTGAGCCCCAGATCCGTCCTTCACCCGCGCAGATCGGTGGCCACTTCACAAAACACCTTGATCGCGCCGTTCGGATTCGTCAGCTTCGCAAACAACTGCTCGTAATTCTCGAGCCCTTTAACCGGATCGGTCAGAAGCCTGCCGAGCCAGCCCGGGTATTCAGCTTCCGCTTGCGCCAAATCCTTCACGCCCATTTCGAAGTATTCACGGTTCGCGTTTACAGTCCCCACCATCACCTTATTACCAAGCACGAACTCGAGATTGATCTTGTCTGCAGGAATCTCGATCCGTCGATCACCACCAGTGACGCTCGACAAGACCAGTACGCCGTTCTTTCCGAGTGCCTGCATGCTGTCAAAGACCACTGGCGAGAAACCGGTGGCTTCGAAAATGATGTCGAACGGTCCGTACTTCTTCGCGCCCTCAATGATCGAGAGCTGTTCAGTCGATTGGTATCTCGCGCCGATCGCTTCGATCAGCTCCGAATTAAGATACGGTCCAGGTGTCTTGCCAAATGTCGTTACCTCCAGGCCTCTGAGCCGCAACACGAGTGTCGCCAGCAGACCGATATTGCCGGCGCCCATTACCGCCGCGCGTTTCGGTTTCCACACACGCAGCCGGCGCTGTATCTCGTATGCCTGAGTAATGCCTTTCTCAACGACGGTCGTCGGCTCGAGCAACACGCCGACGTCTTTCAGACCCTGCGGGATCTTGACGATGAATAGCGCGTCGTCGACGTAGTATTCACTCATGTAGCCATGTCGCAGGTTGATGCCGCGCTCGAAGTACGTGTCGTCAGTCGTCATATCGTTGGTGCCGATCAAGTCGTAAATACTCGAACCCGGCCGGCGGACAGTTGCGACAACGTAGTCTCCCGGTTTTAGTTCGGTCACGTTTGGACCAACGGCTTCCACCTGGCCAAAGCCTTCGTGACCGATTACCAGAAAGTCAAAACCTGGAGGCGCCTGACCATACTGCGCCGCGTTAATTTCCTTGTCCGTGCCATCGACGCCGACGCGCAGCACGCGCACGAGCACGCCGCGTCCGTTAGGAACATCGCTGACTTTGGGCGCCGGCAGTTCCGCTAAATGAACTGTGTTTGGTACTCCTGGTTTTACGGCAATTGCTTTCATGTTTGTTCCTTCTGACTTTAAGTTTTAGCTCGCCGACATCGCCAATTCCGATTGCAGTCCGAGGCGTGCGAGTGTTAATAAAACGCGTGTTGGTTCGCCGAGATCGCTCCAGCCAACATCTTCCACTCTCATCACGGCGAGATCTTGCGGACGCACCGCCAGCACCTGATGCGAGAAGTTGCTATCTTTAATCCTGTTGTAAAGCGCGCGGACGGCTTTGCGTTCGGCGGCGCTTTCGAAGGTGGGCGCGATTGCCGTGAAGTCAGAGTACAGTTCAGGTAAAGCAGCGCGCGTCATCTTCAGTAATGCATCTACACGTCCAACCATAACGAAACTGTTCCACAAGCAGCCGCGTTCCATGAGAGACGCCGCGAGCTTTGCATTTGGCTTTTCCCAGAACCGGCTCACGCGCGTGACCGATCGCTTGGCACGTCCGAGTATTGAACGTTGCGGTTCGATCCATCCGTATTCCGTTTCCGGTGATGTTGCCGTAATGCCGAGCAGCGTCACCGTCGCAGGTTGTAGCTCGACGATGTCAAATGCGGCGTCGATGTGCGACATAAATTCTTCGTCATCCGCGAAGTAGTGATCGGAAGGAAACAGCGCCACGATTGCCTCTGGCGATTTCGCTGCGAGCCGCATCAACGGATACAGAATTGCGGGTGCTGTTCCCTTGTTCTGTGGTTGTTCGAGCAGCAGACGTGGCGAGATTGTTTTCGTCAGCGGTTGATAAAAGCGGCGGTGCTTCTCCGTGACGACAAGCAATGTTCGGTCACGCGCAACGGACCTCGCCACGCGTCGTCGTGTTTGATCGAGCAGCGTCATTCCTCCGATCACGGGTACGAATTGTTTCGGTCGATTGTCACCGGTGATTGCGCGAGTCATCGATCGCAAACGAGTACCGTCGCCGCCTGCGAGTAT
>DASSEB010000475.1:0-4222 GCA_035696765.1 Pyrinomonadaceae bacterium
ATTTCGGAAAAGCAACCGCGCTCACGTGCGCGTTGTTATTGCTTGCTGGTGCCTGCACGCGCCGTGACTTACAACCGTCGCCGGCCGGTCAAAACCGCGTGCTCACGGCTCCCACGGGGGCCAGTGTCGCCGCTGAACCCGAAGACGGGCAGTGGACAATGCCCGCGAAGAATTATGCCAGCACGCGTTTCAGCGGTCTTGAAGACATAAACACCGGTAACGTGGCTAACCTCAAGCTCGCCTGGTCCTTCTCGACGGGCGTGGTCCGCGGTCACGAAGCCGCGCCCATCGTGGCCAACAACACGATGTACGTGATCACGCCGTATCCAAACATCGTCTACGCGCTGGACCTGACGCAACCCGGCGCGCCCATTAAGTGGAAATACGAGTCGAACCCGCTGTCATCGTCGCAAGGAGTCGCTTGCTGCGACGTGGTAAATCGCGGCGTGGTCTATTCGGACGGAAAGATCTTTTTCAACACGCTCGACGATAACACTATCGCGCTCGATGCAGCGACGGGAACAGAGATCTGGAAAACAAGAGTCGGCGACATCAACCAGGGCGAGTCGATGACGATGGCGCCACTCGTCGTAAAAGGAAAAGTGCTGGTCGGTAACAGCGGTGGCGAGTTTGGCGTGCGTGGCTGGCTCACCGCGCTCAATGCGGCGGACGGAAAGATTGCCTGGCGCGCTTATCACACCGGCCCCGACGCCGACGTCCTGATTGGGCCAGACTTTCATCCTTATTACCAGCAGGATCAGGGGAAGGATCTCGGCGTCACCAGTTGGCCCACCGACGCATGGAAGATTGGTGGCGGCACAATGTGGGGTTGGATCTCTTATGATCCGGAACAGAACCTGATCTTCTACGGCACGGGCAATCCGGGTCCCTGGAACCCCGATCAACGTCCGGGCGACAACAAGTGGACCAGCGGCATCTTCGCTCGCGACCCCGACACCGGCCAGGCGCGCTGGTTCTATCAACTCAGTCCACATGACCTACACGATTACGACGGCATCAACGAACAACTCTTGATCGACGTGCCCGTGAATGGCCAGATGCGCAAGGCGCTCGTTCGCCCGGAGCGCAATGGTTATGTCTACGTGATGGATCGCACGAATGGACAGGTGCTTTCCGCGAATCCATACGCCTACATCACAACGTCCCACGGCGTCGATCTGAACAGCGGCCGAATCATCTACAACGAAGAGAAGAAGACGCAGGTCGGAAAGGTCGTGCGCGAGATCTGTCCCGCCGCGCCGGGTGCTAAAGACTGGCAGCCGTCGGCGTTCTCACCAAAGACCGGCCTCGTTTATATCCCGCACCAAAACCTTTGCATGGATATGGAAGGATTGGAGGCGAACTACATAGCCGGCACACCTTACGTCGGCGCGAACGTGCGGATGTATGCAGGACCAGGCGGCCACCGGGGAGAGTTTCTGGCCTGGGATCCGGTGAAGAATGAGAAGGTGTGGGCGCTCACGGAGAACTTTCCGGTTTGGAGCGGCGCGCTTGCGACCGCGGGAAACGTCGTCTTTTACGGCACGATGGAGGGTTGGTTCAAAGCAGTCGATGCGACGAACGGAAACGTGTTGTGGCAGTTCAAATGCGGCTCGGGAATTATCGGGCAGCCGATTAGTTATCGCGGGCCTGACGGCAAGCAGTATGTAGCGATACTGGCGGGTGTTGGTGGATGGTCGGGTGCGATTGTCGCGGGTGGACTTGATCCGCGCGATGCAACGGCCGCGCTGGGATTCGTGGGCGCGATGGGCGATCTGCCGAATGCCACGACGAGGGGAGGCATGCTTTATGTATTCGCGCTTCCTTAGTCTGTGCCTTTTGGGCATTCTTGTGGCAACTCTTCTTGCCGGCTGCGCAAAACAGAAGGACGGTCCAGTGGCAACAGTTGCCCCTCCGCCTACGGTGGAGCCGATCAAACGTCCAGCCGGTGTGCTGCGTGTATGCGCCGATCCAAACAATCTTCCGTTTTCAAACGAGCGTGGCGAGGGTTTCGAAAACAAGATCGCCGAACTCCTGGCCCGTGATTTAAACGAACGCGTCGAATACACGTGGTGGGCGCAGCGGCGTGGCTTCTTCCGCAATACGTTGAGGGCCGGCCTCTGTGACGTCGTGATCGGAGTGCCTTCCGCGTTCGAAATGGCTTTGACGACGAGGCCGTATTACCGATCAACTTATGTCTTTCTCTATCGCAAAGACCGCGGCCTCCACGTCAGTTCGCTCGACGATCCAATTCTCAAAACAGTCCGCATTGGCGTGCAGATCATCGGCGATGACTTCAGCAACGCGCCGCCTGCACACGCGCTGAGCCGGCGCAACATCGTCAACAACGTCCGCGGCTACACACTGTACGGCAACTACAGCCAGCACGATCCGCCGGCGCGCATCGTCGATGCGGTTGCCAAAGGCGACGTCGATCTCGCGATCGTTTGGGGGCCGCTCGCCGGTTACTTCGCGAAGCAGTCGCGCGTGCCCTTGGAAGTTGTGCCTGTGTCGCCGCAAATCGATCAGCCGTTCCTGCCGTTTGTGTTTGATATTGCGATGGGTGTGCGGCGCGACGATCAGGAGTTGAGAGATCAGATTGAACAGGTAATGCAGAAGCGGCGTGCGGAGATCGATCGGATTCTTCAAGACTACAGAGTCCCAAGAGTCGATACGCAGGAAGGAGGAAACGGTGTCTAGACGGGCTGTTTTTAGTGCCTTTTTGGTGGCTAGCCTCTTCGTGGCTTCGTGCAAACGCGAGCAACGCCAGTTTTCGCAACCGCCGTCCGCGTTCAAGTCCTACGACGTCACGATGAGCGACATTCATCCCGGCACACCCGGCTTGCAGCAGCCCACACAGAACCCGTCTGACCAGCGCGCTTTCGATGTGAGCCAGGGCAAGCAACTGTTTACGCAATACAACTGTAGCGGCTGTCACTTCAACGGCGGTGGCGGTATTGGACCGCCACTGATGGACGCTGTTTGGATCTACGGCGACCAACCCGAGAATATTTATTCGACGATCGTTGAAGGCCGGCCCAACGGTATGCCGTCGTTTCGTCAAAAAATTCCGGACAGCCAGGTCCAGCAGATCGTCGCCTACGTTCGCTCCATGAGCGGGCAGTTGCGAAAAGACGTTGCGCCTACGCGAAACGACACGATGAACGCACGTCGATCTGAGCAACGCACAGAAAGGAAAACTCCGCAGCAGTCGACTGCACCGCCGTACTAGATGAGCAAGCTAACGACTACAAGCCGCCGAATCTGTCAGTGCCTCCTGGCGCTGTGCTTTTCTTCGTGCGGCGGTATTCAAAACGCGATCAACCCCGCGGGGCCGCAGGCAGAGAATCTCAGCCGGCTTTGGTGGCTGATGTTCATCGTCTGCTCGGTTGTGTTTGTGCTCGTCATGATCGCGCTGCTGCTCGCGTTGAGAAAGCGAGTGCCTGAATCGGACACGACACCGGTGCTCGAGCCGCCGGCGGAGCAGGAACGTCGCAAACGAAATGTCGTGCTTAGCGCGATCAGTGTAACCGTAATCATACTTTTTGTTTTTCTGATCGCGAGTTTTTCCGCGGGCCGATCGATGACCGCAGAGCTTGCAAACAAGAATGGTTTGTCTATCGAATTGAGCGGGCATCAGTGGTGGTGGGAGGTCCGTTACAACGACGTGGATGCGAGTAACATCTTCACGACTGCGAACGAGATTCATATTCCTGTGGGCGTACCCGTCGTCTTCAGTCTGCGTTCGACCGATGTGATTCACAGCTTCTGGGTGCCGAATCTCTCGGGCAAAAAAGATCTCATTCCGGGAAAAATAAACACGATCTGGTTGCAGGCCGACAAGCCCGGCGTCTACCGGGGCCAGTGCGCGGAATACTGCGGCTTACAGCACGCGAAGATGGCGCTTTGGGTTGTCGCTGAGCCGCAGGAGCAGTTCAACGCGTGGCGCCAGAATCAGACGCAAACTTCCATTCCGCCGATGAGCGATTCCCAAAAGCGCGGCCAGCAGGTGTTTCTATCGGCGACGTGCGTCATGTGTCACGCGATCAACGGCACGCCTGCGGGCTCAAACATTGGCCCAAACCTGACGCACGTCGCGAGTCGCAACATGATTGGGGCGGCGACCATGACGAACACACGCGAGCACCTGGCGCAGTGGATCAAAGACTCGCAACAGTTCAAACCGGGGAACAGGATGCCGCAACACAACCTTGCTGAAGCG
>DASSEB010000476.1:0-11625 GCA_035696765.1 Pyrinomonadaceae bacterium
ATTGTTCGTGACGATCTCTTCCTCGATCCGATCACGATCGTCAGCGAAGGGTTGCTGATCGGCCGTTTGCCGCAATGTGAAGTGCGGCTGAATCACCCGTCGGTCTCGCGTCTGCAGGCCGGAATCAAGCAGCTCGAGGGCGACTATTACCTGTTTGCATTGCGGCCTAACAATCCCGTCGTCCTCAACGGCAAAGCGATCGAGGAGAATGAGGCGCTTGCGCCGGGCGACGTCCTCGAGATTGGTCCATTCCAGCTCGAGATCGACGCGGCCGGCGACGCGCTGGTCATACGAGTCGAACTCCAGATTGGAACAAAACCATCTGAGCTCGATCTTAGCGATGCGGGTCTCAGCACTGACAGTCTCGTCGCTCCCGACGATGCGAAGTCAAAGAAGCCACGGCCCGCGCCGATTGCCGGAACCAAAGCGCTCGATGTTTTTTGGGACAAGAGGATTCGCGAAGCAGGCAAGTTGATGCGCCGATCGCCGCTCTACCCGAAAGGGGGCAGGCGCAGTGGCAAGGCGCAGTTCAACTGGACCCCGACAACCGATCTCATGGCGCGTTGGCCGGTCGCGTTTTTTACATGGGCGCTGTTGATTATCGGGCTGGGTTCAGTTGCCGCTGCTTACTGGTACACGAGCGCGTTTGCACCCGCGCCGATTTCGAAAGCTCACACCATTTCGCAGTTCAGTATTGTCCCGGCGATCGCCACTACACCGAACGCTGGTTCGTGCACGACCTGTCATTCGTTGACTGGTAACATGGAGCAGCGTTGCGCGGCTTGCCATCACACAGACGCGTTTGTCGCGAATGTTATTAAGCCGCACGAAGCGGCGGGCGTGGGCTGTATTGATTGCCATGCCGAGCATCAGGGAGCAGGGTTTAGTGCGACCGCAGGAGCTCTCGCGTCGTGTACCGCATGCCACACCGATGCTAACCAGAAACTCTTCAACGGGCGCAAGGTCGGGACGCCGCACGGCGGTACCTTTGGTTATCCGGTGGTGAACGGTGAATGGAGTGCGAAGTCGATCAACGATGAGGAGTGGGAGTTAAGGAAACTTGCCGTTCAACGCCAACCTACTGATACAGACCAGAAGTGGCGTAGCAATCAGTTTCATGCGCTGCACGATCAGCGGGTGAAGCTTGTGCCGGGATTGAAGGGCAATGCGGAAGGACGACTGTCATGCAACAGTTGCCACAACTCATTCGATCCACTCGATCGCGAGACGCCGCGAACCACGTGTGCTGCTTGCCACGTCAAGAACAATCAACCCGATTGCACCTCCTGCCACGTGCAACATAGCCACAATAAGGCACAAATAGCACAAAAGGGATAGCGTTCACGCTCTTAGCTGTTCTCTCCCTCTTATGCCTTTATCTCTTTCTGTTTTGTGTCTTTTGTGCCTTTTTGTGGCTATCCTGCCGGCTTGTGGCAAGGGATGCAGTCGTTTGAGCCTGGGACCTTTCCTTTGAGCGCCGGCCGCGCCGCGATGGCTTTATCGTGGCAAAGGTTGCAGTTTACGTGATAAGCAACTTCATTTGTCAGCTTCGTCGGCGCAGGCTTGTCCGGGTACTGCACCGCCGGCATCGGTGCGCTGTCATCGCCTGCCTGAAGGTGGCAAGCTCGACAACCCTTCACCGGTTTTGCATCCGCGGCTGCGAGGGCCTCAGCCGTCAACACTACAGCGCGCTCTGAAGTTTTCAGTGGCGGCTTTAGACTTGCCGCAGGCTGATCCGTATGGTGACACTCAACACACGTCAGCACCGTCTGACCGTCCGGACTGTACTTCTTCGACGAATGGTTTTCGTGATTGAACGGGACCTCGCCGTACTTGTCCGATTGACTGTCTTTGGAGAGTACCAATTCCTTGGGTTGGGTCTTGCTCTCCTTTTCCTGAAACGTAACCAGGCCCACTGAAACGAGCGCCAGCATCAGGATCAGAATTGTTTTCATGGCTGTTCCTTTCGATTTTGGTTCCCAAAACTACATCGGCATGCGGAAGGTTGGCCCAGAATGACACCTTCTGCAATCTTTGAACGCCAGGTCCCCGCCAAACGATCTCTTTCCGTTATGACAAGTGAGACACGTCGCACTGCGTGTCGTGACGAAATGCTCGGCGGCTGCGGTTGAACTCACCTGTCGCGTCTGTGGCGCGCCGGCCGTGAGTTTGTGACAGTCAGTACATGCGAGTCTCTCTCTCGTACCATGATCTGCATGACTAAACGCGTAACGGTAAGCACGCGCGCTGGTGCCGGTTGGTTGATAGGGCTTCTGCTCGTGGCAAACTCCGCACGATGCGATCTCGCGTCCGGCATTCGATTTGGCGGCAAGGGTATGGCACGTGTAGCAAACGTTATGGGCCGCGAGATTTGCAGGGATTGATAACCCCGCGCCGCGATTCACAGGCGAACTGTGACAAGCCGCGCAACCTCTCTGCGGGCGAGCGGAGCCGGTCATGTGTTGCGCGTGATCGAACCTGACGTTAAAGCGCTCGTTGAATGTCGCGGGAAAAGTTTTCAACGGCGGGTTGTTGCTGTTGATGTTCGTGTGGCAGATCACGCACATCGGCACAGCGGGCGTTGTGAACTGGCTGCGGTGACAGTCTGTGCACGCTTTGTGACCGGGAAACCTCGGCGTGGCAGAGTTGTCTGTTCGTTCATGACACGCGCTACAGGCAACGGAGCTGTGACGTTGAGTGGTGTGAAGAAACTTCGAGTAGTCGGTTTGCGCGGAAGTACCTTCGAGAAGGACAAGACCTAAGAGAATACAAATCATCGTATATCCTTCCGCTTCAATGGAGGCCGTTCCGCGATGAGATAATGACTTGCCGGCGGATCGAGACTGCCGACGTTTGGCGCGTGACAATAAGCGCACACAAACGCGCGGTCCTTATCGATGGCCGTTAGCTCCTTGCTGAGATCCTGCCGCAATCCATCCTTGTTGTGACATTCGGTGCATGAAGTAATCGGAACATCCGGCTTCAAACCTCGCAGTGTCGCAGCTTTGGTGATGTTGATGTGGCAAGTGGTGCACTCCGCCACATGTTGCTTTCTTTCACCGCCGCCTTCGTGAATAAACTTGATCGAAATTCTCGAGTGTTGATCGATAGGCGCGTGTGGAGTTGTTAGTTTGTGACAGCCGTTGCAGTTGTCCGCGACAGGCTGCTGCGACTTCCAATGGCAGTTGAAACACGACGCGTGGCCTGTCGGCACCGCCTTGAAAGTCGGAGTGCGCGGCGCATGGCAGATGGTGCAGTTGTTGTACTGTTGGGGCGGATGAGCAAACAACCGCAGCAGGGCAATCACGTCCTGATGCCGATCGTGCGGGAACTCGATTGTGAACTGGAGCGTGGACGCAGGATTACGGAATGCAAATCGGGCTTCATCGCGCGGCGACGTCTTCGAATGGCAAACGGAGCAGATTGCCGGCCGTGCACCGCGGAAAAACTGCGGCCGGTGACAACTCACACAGGCGTCGTGGCTGGGATAATCTTTAATATCAGGAAAAGTTATTTTGTGGCAGGTGTTGCAAGCGGACTGGTGTTTTTGTGTGGAGTGGGAGAACTTCGAATAATCAGCCACGGATAAACACGGATGGACGCAGATCAGAACCAGAATGAAAAGAGCACTGATTGTTTTGATCCGTGTCATCCGTGTTAATCCGCGGCACAAACTGGCATCGGCTTCTCGACGCCCACGCACTTCACGTTCTTCTCTTTTCGGTTCGAGACGAGATAGGGTTTTTCGGTGGCGAGATCTCCGGGCCTGACTTGCACTTCACAACTCCACGTCACGAGTGTCTGGCCCAACTCAGAGGGAATCAAATTCGACAAGACATAAGTGCCCGGTCCAAGATCGGTGAAGTACGCGGTGCCGTTGCGGTCGGTCATGACTGAGTACACGCCGGCACCGGCTTGCTTCAACAGTGACTGAAGCACGCGCTGCCGGTCCCGGTAAAAACCGTCGCGCACCTCAGGCGCGAGATTTGTCGTTAACCACCGGCGCGCCGTTTCTTCACTTCCAAACTCCTTCTGACTCGCAACAAACGCATTCGCGAATTCAGGCACTGCCTTCGGACCAGTGACAAATTCCTTCTCGACGTCGCGACAGTACACCGATTCGCAGTCGGCCTCTTTCAGCCAATTGATCAATGCCGCACTCGCGCCGAGTTTTGTGTAATAACAATCTCGCGTCGCAAGGGGTTGGCGCTCAATTGCCTCGACCAGTGAGCGGTTTTGTTCGAGTGTGCCGGGAATCAAGAAGAAGCGTTTACGTGCGAGTCCACGCAGCGGCGCAGCCTCACCAGCCTTCACGCGCACGCGCAAACGAAGCACACCGGTTTGCCGAGCCGGCGCGTCCTGTTGCTGGGCAAGCGCGGCAGTGAACGCCAACAAGCACGCGAAAAGGATGAGCGCAGATCTCATAAGTTTGGACTGCGTGGAAACTTCAGAAACGGCAGACGCACGCCGCGCACGAAAAATTGATCGGCACGGATCGCCGCCGGTGGTGAAAAACCATTCGCGCCCGCAGCGGCAATCAAGTCGTCCTGATCCACACCGTCGCCGCTGATACCGATAGCGCCGACCAGCACGCCGTTTTTATAGAGTGGGACGCTACCGGGAAAGATCTGCACTCCGTTCGGCAACGACGGAATTGAAGTACACGGAACCGGTGGTCCACCGACAGACGCGAGAAAATTTGTGCGAATGAGATCGAGCTGCAGCCCAACGTTGAAAGGGCTCCAATCGGCAAGCGGAGTGCTGAAGGGGCCGGGCAGAGTGTCATTGATGCCGTCCGGAAAGAATGGCCGGTGAAGGAAACCCGTCGCGCGATCGGTGAAAGCGATTGAGCCGTCAAATCGCAACCCATCGGCAATAGCGCGGTCGACGTACGATCCGAAACCCGCGCTGCGTAACGAGGCAGCGGCGTTTGCACCAGAGAAGAAGGCGGCTGTTCTCGCTTTCTGGACCGCGACGTCAAAGCCAAACACCGGCGCGTCTTGTTGTCTGAAGATTCCCAGTACGGCGCCGGCGGTGTCTACGACGGCAATCGTCACGCGCGCATTACTTCCGAGTGGCTGCCTGATCGCGGCGCGCGTGACATTTGCCTGCTGCGCTGCATGCGAAATGATCGTCCCGACTTCGCTGGCCGTGAGTGCATTCGAACCGGGAGCCGTTCCGGCGATGAAAGGAAAGAACCGCGGACTGACTTCGCCGGCGACACCGCTGATGACCTGCGGCACAAACTCGGAAGCGGGTGCCGCTGAGATGGTTGCGCCGGCGATGCTCGCATTGCTTGTTGGCGCGGGAGGATTTGCGACGTTTGAGAATGGCAGTCTGATGCCGTCCACAAGAATGTTATCGCCACGAATCAGCGAAGGCGCTTCGTAACCGCGAATGCCTGACGCTGCGATGAGTTCTTCGAAAGGTTGATCGTCGTCCGCCGGATCGCGATCGACTGTGTAGAGCCCGTCGCCTTCGACGCCGATTCCCCCGGCCGGCACACCGTTTTTGTAAATGGGCAACCCGCCGGGATCACCGGAGAGACCCAGCCGCGCGGAGGGCTTTTTAATATCGCTGCAAGGCAGAGAAGAGAACTGGACGCCGTAAAGCGGACCACCGGCGCGAAAACTAATTCCTGGCGGAAAGTGTTCCTGAATGATGAAGCCCGCGGTGCGAGTAGTGAAGGCGTTGCCGGTGGTGCTGAAGAACGCCGCCGTCGCTGCTTTGGCTGTCGCTGCGTCGGCCGGCGATACGACTGTGCCTTCGAGCCCTTGTCCCAATCTGCCGGCGCTGCGAATGGTCGAAGGCGAAGGCGTGCCGGGCATGGGGAAGAAACCGATTACGTTGCCTTCGCGGTCGGTGACGACGATGTTTACGGGCTTTCCGAGTGCGTTTGCCGCCGAGGCCGCTTGTTGCAGAATCGATTGCACGTCCCCCGGCGCCAGGTTTGTCGCCGCGACATTTACCGGCAGACCGGTGGCGCCCGGCGTCGGAACAGCGCCATCGTCATCAGGTGGTCCATCTCCGACGTGTCCGATGCCGACACGGACGCGGTTACTCTCCACGCCGCGATACTTGATCCGCACCAGCACATCGCCTGCCTGCGGCAGGTTTTCTGCAAGACGCACAACGAGCGAAGTGGCCCACGGCTGTTCGGGAAGGCTGCCGGCGTATTCGACAGTCAACGCATGGATCGTGTGGCTCGCATCTTCAACGTCAGCAGTTACAGCGCTCGCAGTTTCGCCAGGTTGTAACTGAAGATTCATCGCGAACAACATGATGCGCGTGGCTGAATCAGAACCAAACTTAATCTGCGCCGTCGTGGTGAATGGTTCGCGTTGTCGCGTTACGGACTCGAAAGCGATCGCGCGTGTGGAATCAGCGTGGCTGATGAGTGTTGGGCGTGTCGACTGCGCTCGGGCGTTGTCAAATCTGATGAAGCTGATCGCGAACAGCAGAAATGTCAGCACGGAGACGACAAGCCGCATGAAGCACAATGTACCACAAGCAACTCCACAGATTACGTAGATTTTTTATCTGTGTAATCCGTGTAATCTGTGGTAAAACGCAAACCGCGTGATCCGTCGCTCAGTCCAAACAACAGTGCTGGCGTTTGCGATCATGGCGAGTTGTCTTCCTGTCTTCGCGCAAACGTCGGGCCAGCTCAAAGGTGTGGTCCGGACGTCGTCTGGCGCGCCGGCCGCAGGCGCTGTCGTTGTCGTTACAAACCAGGTCACACGAAAAACCAGACGCGTTCGCAGCGGCGTCGACGGAAGTTACGCGGCCCAACTCCCGGCGGGCGCTTATCGCCTCAACCTGGACCAACCAAACACTGCTCAATTTGATAAGGACAAAAACTACGGGGACTTTGCGATCGCGCGTGGCGATACTCTCGAGAACGTAATCATCGAACCCGGTAAAGAAACTGTTGTCGATATTTCATTCGCACCTCCGCAAAAGGACCAGCCCCCTCTGCAACGGCGGGAGACACCGGATCGCTGGCGCATCACCTTTCCCGAATACGATCGTTACGGCGATCGTGGCGCGCGCGGCCGCGACATTCCTTTCAAACGAGGACGCTGGTGGGATCCTTACAACCAGAACGTCCTCAAAGGCGACTATCCAATCAAGGGCGACAAGCTCTTCATGATCCTCACCGCCGTCAGCAGCACTAACGCCGAACAGCGACGCGCCCCGACACCTTCCGGCGTGAGCGCTGTCGACCCTTTGAGCGCGGAATTTTTTGGCCGCCCGGAACAATTTGCCGCGAGCGAAACGCTGCAATTCAGTTTTGAGCTATTTCACGGCGACACGACTTTCAAGCCGCGCGATTGGGCCATCAAGTTCTCGCCGACGTTCAGTGTGCCGAACTACCTGGACGCGCGTGAGAACGGCGTGGTCAATATCGACGTGAGGCGCGGCACGAACCGTACCGACTGGCACGCCTCACTCGAAGAGGCTTTTGGTGAAGTAAAGCTCGCAGACATCAACGCCAATTACGATTTCGTTTCGGTGCGCGCCGGTATTCAGCCGTTTGTTTCAGACTTCCGCGGCTTTTTGTTTTCCGATAACAACCTCGGCGCGCGAGTGTTTGGCACGTTCGACAACAATCGTTATCAATTCAATGCCGCGTATTTCTCCATGCTCGAGAAAGACACGAACAGCGGCTTGAACCGCTTTGACACGCGCCATCAGAACGTTTACGTCGCAAACATCTTCCGGCAGGATTTCATTCGCAAGGGATATACGATCCAGGGAAGTTTCCACTACAACGACGATCGACGAGGCGTCGAGTTTGATCGCAACGGTTTTCTCGTGCGACCGGCGCCGATCGGCGACGTCAGGCCACATGCGATCAAAGTCGGTTACCTCGGGTTGAGCGGCGATGGTCACCTGGGCCGGCTCAATCTTTCACACTCTTACTACTTCGCGTTTGGCCACGACGAGCGAAATCAGATCGCAGGCCGGAGAGTGCAGGTGAGATCCAACCTTGCGGCTGTAGAAGCGTCGGTCGATCGCGACTATCTTCGTTTCAAGGGATCGTTCTTTTGGGCGCAGGGTGATGGTAATCCTACTGACGAACGTGCGTCCGGGTTCGACGCGATCTTCGACGATCCGAATTTTGTTGGCGGTCAGTTTTCTTTCTGGGTTAGAAACGGAATTCGTCTGACGCAGACGGGCGCCGGGTTGGTCCAGCCGAATAGCCTGTTGCCGAGTTTGAGAAGCAGTAAGATTCAGGGACAAGCAAACTTCGTGAACCCTGGAATTTTTATTTATAACGCTGGCGCTGATGTTGAAGTCACGCAGCGTGTGAAGGCAGTGGTCAACGTGAACTATTTGCGATTCCATCGCACTGAGCCACTCGAGTTGCTGCTATTTCAGAATCGCATCCGGCACGACATCGGCTTCGATTACAGTTTGGGCGTGGCCTACCGGCCATTTCTGATTAACAACTTCACCGTTACGTTCGGCGCCGCGAGCTTACAGACGGGACGCGGCTTTCGAGACATATTCACGGACGCTTCGCGCAACTGCCCGCCGGGCGTCGAGGATTTTTGTGGACCGAGTGTGATAAGTCCGAAGAAGATGTTGTATTCGCTGTTTGGGCAGATGAAGTTTGTTTTTTAACCACGGATGAAACGGATCTTCGGAAAAGCGATTTTACTGATAATAATCTTGAGCTGGAGTGTGCAGGGGCAACAGCCAGTGAAGGTCGAGGGGTGTGTCTCGTGTCACGGGCTGATTGAGCCGATGCATAAGTATGGGACGACTGAGACGCTGGAGAAACTCAAGGATGGTAAGGATGCGGTCGGGTTGAGTTGTACCGCGTGTCACGGTGGGAATCCGGTTTCGCGCGTGAAGGAAGAAGCGCATGTGAGGCCGATGTTTGCACGCGAGTGGCGGCGGGAAGGGAAGTACACGGGTGCGAATCCGGAAAGATCCAACACGCTCCTCGCCCGCGAGAGTTGGGAGTTTGTTCGATTTATCAATCCCGGCGATCTGCGCGTCGTCGCAAAGACGTGCGCCGGTTCTGCGTGTCACGAGGTCGAGTCGAAGAACGTGCCGCGCAGCATGATGACGCATGGCGCGATGCTCTGGGGCGCGGCGCTCTACAACAACGGCAGTTTTCACTTGAAGGACGCGCGCTTCGGTGAGAGTTATGGCGAGTCAGGCGCACCGCAAACACTGCTGCAAACAAGTACGGAAGAACAACGACGCACCAAGGGTCTGCTGGCTTTGCTCGATCCGATTCCGCGTTGGGAGGTTTCTCAACCGGGAAACATCCTGCGTGTGTTTGAACGTGGCGGAAAGCGCCGGCTCGACGTCGGCTTGCCCGACAAAGAAGAGGATCCCGGCAAACCTGACAAAGGGCTCAGTGCACGCGGGCTTGGTACTGCACAACGCACCGATCCGGTCTTTCTGGGCCTACAGAAAACACGTCTGCTCGATCCGACGCTGAACTTTCTCGGCACTAACGATCATCCCGGCGACTATCGCTCCTCCGGTTGTTCCGCCTGTCACGTCATTTACGCAAACGATCGCGATCCGTTTCACTCGGCTTCTTATCATCGAGCAGGAAATCTCGGACAGTCGCAAACCCTGGACACCTCGATTGCAAAAGGCGAATCAGGACACCCGATCCGTCACCAGTTCACCAGTCAGATTCCAACGTCGCAATGCATGGTGTGTCACATGCACCCGGGAACAAACATGGTCGCGAGCTATCTCGGATTGACGTGGTGGGACAACGAAAGCGACGGCGCAAAGATGTATCCGGCGACGCAGCACGATCCCAGTCAGGATGAGGAGCAGGAGAAGCTCGATCGCAATCCCGAAGGCGCCAGTCTGCGCGGTTTGTGGTCCAACTTTGATTTCTTGAAAGATTCCGGTACGCCTGCATTCAACGCCCTCTTGCGGAACACGCAGTTTGCCGACTTCCACGGCCACGGCTGGCTATTTCGCAAAGTCTTCAAGCGCGATCGCAAAGGCAATCTGCTGGATGCTGACGGGAACGTCGTCTCACCCGACGATCCGGCAAAGTTCAGCAAGGCCGTGCATCTCAACGACATTCATCTCGAACGAGGAATGCACTGCGTTGATTGTCACTTCCGCCAGGACTCACACGGGGACGGCAATCTTTACAACGAGCCGCGCGCGGCGATCGAGATCACGTGCGAAGATTGTCACGGAACCATAAAGCAAAAGGCGACGCTGTTCACTTCCGGGCCAGCGGCGGCAGTTGTCACCGGAACAGCAGCCGAGCGGCGCAAATCGCAAAACCAGCCGCTCGGCGGCCAGGATCTCACGCGCATTCGCGTCCGTGACGCTGAAGGCACTCGCATTCCGCTTTTTCAACGAGTGACTCGCGATCGAAAGCGAAAGAATGAAAAGGGCGCCGATGTCGATCTGAAATCCGGCGACATCATGCAGAACTCGATGGTCGTGCCGGGCCGCTGGTGGCGCGTGCCGCAAACACTCGACACCGTCACGCAGGGTAGTCGCGACTACAACGAGCGGTCTCGTTACGCTAAGACCATTCGCAAAGACAACACCACCTGGGGCGACGTGCCGGCTGACAGCAACCAGCTCGCGCATCGCGACTCGGACATGACCTGTGTCTCCTGCCATTCTTCATGGGTGACGAGTTGTTTTGGGTGTCACCTGTCGATGCAGGCGAATCGCAAGATGCCTAACCGTCACAACGAAGGCGGCAACACACGTAACTTCACGCAGTACAACTTCCAGGTCTTGCGCGACGATATCTTCATGCTTGGCCGCGATGGAACGGTCACTGGAAATCGCGTCGCTCCGGTGCGCTCGTCCTCAGCGGTGCTGGTGAGTTCGCAGAATCAAAATCGCGAATGGATCTATTCGCAACAGCAAACGACGTCGGCGGAGGGCTTTGCCGGACAGACTTTCAACACGCACGTGCCGCATACCGTTCGTTCGACGGAAACAAAGACGTGCAGCGATTGTCACGTCTCAGCCAGGAACGATAACAACGCGTGGCTCGCCCAGTTGTTGTTACAAGGCACAAACTTCGTCAACTTCATGGGACGCTACGTCTATGTTGCTGCGAATGATGCGTTGGAAGTCGTAGTGGCGACCGAACAAACTGAGCCGCAGGCGGTGATTGGCAGCACCCTCCACAAGATTGCTTATCCGCAAAACTACGATCGCTTCGTTCGCGGCGGCAGTGAGTTGAAGACGTTTTACGAGCATGTTGGTAATCCTCGAGTGCTGCAGGTGCAGTTGCGTGGCGAGTATGCATACGTTGCCGCCGGTGAAGGCGGACTGCGCGTGTACGACGTGGCGCAGATCGATCAGAAAGGTTTTTCGGAACGCATCACTACCGCGCCAGTGTCCCGCTTCGGACAGAAGTTTTGGGTGAAGACTAAATACGCCACCGCGGTCGCGGCGCCGACTACGCTCGCAGTCGATCCGGCGCGCCAAAAGCTGCCGGTAAACGAAGAGCAGCCCATTCATCCGCTTTACGCTTACCTTTACGTCGCCGACAAGTACGAGGGTTTGATACTGGTGAACGCGGCCACACTGCTCGACGGCGATCCTTTGAACAACTACTTGAGACGCGCGCTCACGTTTAATCCCGGTGGCGCGCTC
>DASSEB010000477.1:0-9629 GCA_035696765.1 Pyrinomonadaceae bacterium
ACATGAAGGCGCGGCCGTCCTTGCGTCGTTCGAGCAGTTTCTTTTTGAAGAGACGGTCGAGCGTGGTCATTAAAGTCGTGTAGGCGATGCGCTCGTCGAAAGCGCGATAGATGTCGCGCACACTGACTTCGCCGAGGCGCCACGTCTCTTCCAAAACCTGGCGTTCGAGTTTGCCGAGAGCGAAACACGCGATTTCGCGCGGGCGGCGGAATCCGCGAAGAAAAAATTGAGAGGTCTTCATTCGGAGCGCATTGTAACCACAGATTCCACGGATTGTCAGCACGGATAAACAGATCGGCTCGTAAAGCCGTGTAATCCGTGGTTAGAGTCGATTTGGCGGGCGCGGCATGTCGGGTTATCATTGTGAGTTTTCGACTATGCTCGATTCGTGTCTGTATGCCTGAAGAAGCAATCCAAGTCAGAGGAGCCCGCGTTAACAACCTCAAAAACGTCTCCTTCTCTATCCCCATAAACCAGATGACTGTGGTTACGGGCGTCAGCGGCTCGGGCAAGTCGTCGCTCGCCTTCGACACGATCTACGCCGAAGGCCAGCGGCGTTACGTCGAATCACTCTCCGCTTACGCGCGGCAGTTTCTGGAGCGGATGGATAAACCTGACGTCGACGAAATTCACGGCATCGCTCCCGCGATCGCGATCCGGCAAAAAAACTCCACGCGCAATCCACGTTCGACCGTGGGCACACAGACCGAGATCTACGATTACCTGCGTCTGCTCTTCGCGCGCGTCGGCCAAACTTTCTGCCGAGTTTGCGGACGGCTGGTCACGCGTGACTCGCCCGATTCGATTGCCGACGAAGTCCTCGGCACGCTCGCGGAAGGGACGCGGTTTTACGTCCTCTTCCCTGCATCGGCAGGCTTGGCTGAACCCGACGGTGAGACGACGAAGAAGCGAAAAGGTTCGCGGCAATGGCTGACGGCGCACCTCATGAGCCTGATGCAACGAGGGTTCACGCGGCTCTTTGTCGACGGACGAACCATCGACCTGCAATCACCCGACGATTACCCGCGCGACGATTTCAAGAACGTGTTCGTGCTCGTCGATCGTCTGACCGCGCGTCCTGACGTTCGCCAACGGCTCGTCGATTCGCTCGAAATCTGTTTCCAGGAAGGACACGGAACAGCGCTCGTCGAGACTGCCGAAGCAGAACCCAAACGCATGTGGTTCTCCGAGCGCTTCGAATGCAAGTACGACCACACCGTTTATGCGACGCCGGAACCGCGTCTGTTCAGTTTCAATAATCCGTACGGCGCTTGTCCAACCTGCCAGGGATTTGGGAACACGATCGGACTCGATCTCAATCTCGTCATTCCGAATCCCGGCCTGTCGTTGAAAGACGGCGCAATCGAGCCCTGGACCAAGCCGCAGCACGAGTGGGCGATGACGGAGCTGAAGCAGTTTTGCCGCTCGGAAAAGATCTCGATGACTGTTCCGTTCAATCAGCTTTCACGGTCGGAGCAAAACGCGGTCATCGAAGGTCGCGGCGACTGGGGCGGCGTGCGCGGCTTCTTCGATTGGATGGAGACGAAGAAGTACAAACTTCACGTTCGCGTCTTCCTTTCGAAATATCGCGGCTACACGTTGTGCCCTGATTGCGGCGGCGGCCGGCTGCGCCAGGAAGCGCGCGACGTTAAAGTCGGCGGTCAAACTCTCCCGCAAGTGTGTTCACTCTCGATCAAAGATGCGGCTGAGTTTTTCGACACGCTACAACTCTCGACCGAGCAGGCTGCGATTGCCGAAAGAATTCTTTTCGAAGTGCGGCGGCGGTTGCGGTTTCTCGTGGAAGTCGGACTCGATTACCTGACCTTGGATCGACTGGCATCGACGCTGTCAGGCGGCGAAGCGCAACGAATCCAGCTTGCGACCAATCTCGGCTCGTCGCTCGTCGGCGCGTTGTACGTGCTCGACGAACCCTCGATCGGTCTGCACCCGCGCGACAACGATCGGCTCATCCGTCTGCTCAAGAACCTGCGCGACATCGGCAACACGGTTTTGGTGGTCGAACACGACGCCGAGATGATGCGCGCGGCCGATCACATCCTCGACATTGGCCCGGCAGCAGGAGAGTTAGGCGGGCGCGTCATGTACGAAGGCGATTTTAAAGGTCTGCTGGCGGATGAGACTTCGCTCACCGCCCGTTATCTGCGGGGCGACGCCGAGATCCGAGAACCGAAGCAACGCCGCGCGATGCAGAAGCGGCGGCTCACAATTCACGGCGCCGCCGAGCACAATCTCAAATCGATCGACGTCGAGATCCCGCTCGACATGCTCGTCTGCGTCACTGGCGTGAGTGGTTCCGGAAAGTCGACGTTGATTCACGATTGCATCTACGCCGGACTGAAGAAGCAACGCGGCGAGTGGCAAGGCCAGGTCGGCGCTTTTCAGAAACTCGAGGGTGGCCAATACATCGACGACGTGATCCTCGTGGACCAGTCGCCGATCGGAAGAACGCCTCGTTCGAATCCGGTGACGTACATCAAGGTGTACGACGCGATCCGCGAAGTGTTTTCCGCGACGCGTGAAGCACAGGCGCGCGGCTTCGATCCGTCGCACTTCTCTTTCAATCTTCCCGGCGGGCGCTGTGAGGTCTGCCAGGGCGACGGCACGGTTACGGTCGAGATGCAGTTTCTCGCCGACGTCGAGCTGGTTTGCGAAGAGTGCAAAGGCACACGTTTCAAACAGCAGATCCTCGACATTCGTTATCGCGGCAAGAACGTTCACGAAGTGCTCAGCATGACCGTGCGCGAGGCGATCACTTTCTTTCGTGAAGTGCCGAAAGTTACAAACCGGCTGCGCGTGCTGGACGACGTGGGCTTAGGCTATTTGCGTCTGGGACAATCGGCGACGACGCTCTCGGGCGGTGAAGCGCAACGCATCAAGCTCGCGGCGCATTTGCTCAAGCGAACCGGCGCCAAAACGCTTTACATCTTCGACGAGCCGACCACCGGTTTGCACTTCGACGATATCAACAAGCTACTCGCGGCTTTCCGCGCGCTCATCGACGCGGGCGGTTCGTTGCTCGTGATCGAACACAATCTCGACGTGATCAAGACCGCGGATCACGTCATCGATCTTGGCGCGGAAGGCGGCGACGCCGGCGGTTACGTGGTTGGTGTCGGCACGCCGGAAGAGATAATGAACATTCCCGAGTCGTACACAGGTCGATTTCTCCGCGACTACCTTGCGAAATCAAACGGCCACATCAAATAGAATCCCGCTGCGGCGGCGCATCCTTTATCTCGGCCTAATCTACGCCGTCTTTCTCCTGCTGTTACTCTCGGTCGAGGTCGTCACGCGCCTCGCGCTGCCGCATGTCGAGAGTCTCGAGATGTTCGTCGCGACGCCACAGCAGAAGATGCAGGTGGCGAACCAGCAGCAGTCAGGAATTTTCGAAGGGGATCCGCTGCTGCTTTGGCGTTTGAAGCCAAATCTCGATCATGCGATCTGGGATTTCACGGTGGTCTCGACAAACGCGCAAAGCTTTCGTGCCGACTATCCGATCGGTCGCAAACCCGCGGGCACGTTTCGCATCGTTTGTCTCGGTGATTCGGTTACTTTTGGTTATCGCGTTCCGCCTGTGTGGCCCGAGAGGCCGAACGATTATGATCCGGAGTGGCAGCCGTTTCCGATGCTGATCGAGAAGGAGTTGCGGAAGGCGAACCCGAATCGACGGATTGAAGTGTTTCCGATGGCTGTTCCGGGTTACACCAGTCATCAGGGACTCGCGTGGTTGCGTCGCGACATCGATTACCTTCAACCGGACATGGTGATTGCGAGTTTTGGTTGGAACGATGCGAGCGCCAGCGATGTTGCCGATCGCGACGCGATTGACACGCGCTGGTTTCCAGTCTCGATCAGATGGTTAATCGATCACAGCCAGGCCTTCGCGCATGCGACTCGCTGGTTGCGCTCGCGTAATGCTCCCACCGCCGCGCGTGCGACGCCGGTGCCGCGTGTTTCCCAAGTGGAATACGTCGACAACTTCAAGGCGATCGCCGGCGTGGCGCGAGAGCATGGGGCTTCGGTGATCGTGATTGGCGCGCCGTATCGCGACAGCACCACGAACCCTCCCGAAGCTAAGCTGATGACGCAGTACCGCGCCGCGCTGAAGTCTGCGATGCAGCAGAGCCAAACGCCGTATCTCGAAATACTCGAGCTCACCGAGGCAGCAGGGACTGTGAATCAAGGCTTCTTTGGCGAATTGATCCACCCGAATCACATTGGCCACCGTTTGATAGCGTCAGAGATGCTCAAGCTTATGTCCGAGCGTCACCTGCTCGGTGATTTGAATGTTCCTGTATTTGTGCCTTAATTAACGACCGATTACACGGATAGGAGCGAGAAGATGAGTCTTAGCAAACAGATTGTCGCGGATCTCACGGCGTCGATGAAGGCGCAGGATGCTGGTCGCACGTCCACGTTGCGCATGGTCAAAGCCGCGATGATGAACCGCCAGATCGAGAAAGGCTCCGAGCTCGATGACGACGACATGCAAAAGCTGCTGCGTTCACTCGTGAAGCAGCGGCGCGACTCGATCGAGCAGTACGAGAAAGCCGGTCGCCAGGAACTCGTCGACAAAGAGAAAGCGGAGATCGAAGTGATCGAAGGCTACCTGCCGCAGGCAGCCTCACAGGAACAGATCGAACAAGCGGTCGCGATCGCCATTGCCGAAACACGCGCCACTTCAATGAAGGACATGGGCAAGGTGATGAAAGCCGCCCAATTCGCCCTCGCCGGTAAAAACGCCGACGGCCGCATTGTCAGCGAGGTCGTAAAAGCAAAGCTGAATCAGTAGCCGCAAAAGCACAAACGGAACAAAATTTCTCCACTGGTTTTGTGCTTTTTGTGCCTCTTTGTAGCTAGCTTCACGCGGTTGCTTGATCGTGGCCGTTTCCGTATAATTCACGGCTTGCTCGAAGGCACGGGGTCTTGTCCGGTGGGTTTCGCGCCCACTTTTTCTTTTGGACGACGACCTTCGGAGGTGGCAATGGGAAACGAATCGATTGAAGCCCGGGTTCAGGAGTTAGCTGAACGAGTCGCAATCGACCATGGCCTCGAGCTGGTGCACGCCGAGGTTGCCGGCCCCGAGAACAAGCCCATTGTTCGTATATTCATTGATAAGCCGAACGGTGTGACCCACGAGGATTGCTCGAGCGTCAGCAATCACCTCGGGACGATTCTGGATGTGGAAGACTTTATTCACGCTTCCTACACCCTTGAAGTTTCGTCGCCGGGCCTCGAACGGGGCCTGTACAAACGCGCCGATTTCGAGCGTTTCACCGGCAGCAATGCAAAGCTGAAGACGCGCCAGCCGATTGACGGGCAGCGCAATTTCCGCGGTCGTTTGCTGGGGCTTGATGGCGACGACGTGCTTTTTGAAGATCGAACAAATGGGCAGGTGCGTGTTCCTCTGGATTTGATTACTAAAGCAAACCTGGAGGTTGATGTGAACGAGGAACTGCGCCAGGCCGGGGGACGTTAGACGAGCGACTGAGACAGAGAGACTTTCATGAGTTCATCGATTGCACAAAATATCGAAGCGCTTTGCCAGGAGCAGGGTATCGAGCGCGACCTGGTGATCGAAGCGATGAAGGAGGCCGTTCGCGCGGCCGCCAAGAAACAGTTTCGATCAGGTGAAGACATTCAGGTCGACTGGAACGCTGAAACCGGCATCGAGCTCTCGGCTTCGAAAGTTGTCGTCGACGAAGTCGAGAACCCCGCCACCGAACTCTCAATCGTAGAAGCACGCGAACTTGCCGGCGACGAAGTTGAACTGGGCGACGCGCTGTTGCTGCCCCTTCCGATGGAAGAGTTGGGCCGCATCGCTGCGCAAACTGCAAAGCAGATCCTGTTTCAGAAAGTTCGTGACGCAGTCCGTAGCAACGTCTACGAGCAGTACATCGACAAGATCGGCGATCTGGTCAATGGCTACGTCAAGCGCTTTGAGCGCGGCAACATCATCGTCGACCTTGGTAACCTCGAAGCGATTCTTCCGCGTTCACAACAGTCACGCGGTGAGCAGTGGAACCAGGGCGAAAGAATTCGTGTAGTCATAAACAACGTGTCGAAGGAATCCAAAGGACCACAGGTCGAAGTCTCGCGCACGTCGCCCGAACTGCTTTTGCGGCTGTTCGAGATGGAAGTGCCTGAGATTTACGACGGCACGGTCGTGATCAAATCGGCTGTGCGCGAAC
This sequence comes from Pyrinomonadaceae bacterium, assembly GCA_035696765.1. Lineage (GTDB taxonomy): Bacteria > Acidobacteriota > Blastocatellia > Pyrinomonadales > Pyrinomonadaceae > PSRF01. The sequence goes on from DASSEB010000477.1 coordinate 6,213, forward strand.
CGGGCGAACGCGCGAAGATCGCCGTCATGTCGAACGAGCGCGACGTGGATCCCGTCGGCGCCTGCGTCGGTATGAAAGGTTCACGCGTGCAGGCCATCATCCGCGAACTGCGCGGCGAGAAGATCGACATCATCGAATGGTCTGACGAGCCTTCGGTGTTTGCCGCCAACGCACTGTCACCCGCGAAAGTTAACCAGGTCAGAATCACCGATATCGAAAACCGGCAGATGGAGGTCATCGTCAACGAAGACCAACTGTCGCTCGCAATCGGCAAGCGCGGCCAGAACGTCCGGCTCGCCACCAAGCTGGTTGGCTGGAACATCGATATTCGCAGTGAGGAAGAGATCAAACGCGAAGTCACCGAACAGATGGGCGCACTCATTGCCTCGGGCGAGTCAGTGCCGCTGTCCGCGATCGAAGGCGTCACCGCGCAGCAGGCTGAGGCGCTTGCCGAGCACGGCATCAACGACATCGACGCACTCGCGCAAACTACGGTTGACGATCTGGTCGAGTTCCTCGATCTGAGTTTGGACGAAGCGGAAGTGATCCTGAGCGCAGCGCAGGCCGTAGTCGCCATGCGCAATCGCAGTTTGGGTGAAGGCGAAACTGAAGAACAGCACGCGGTCTCGGCAGAGTTCGACGAGTCAATGGACGAAGATGTCGAACCGTCCCTTGAAATGACTGCCGCCGGTTACGACGAGGCCGTCGAGAAGGGCGTTCCCTTCCAGGCAGAATCCGAGATCCGTGCGTGGGAATCGGCTGACCCGGTTTCGCTGACTGAAGCCGAGCCGATTCCGGCCGACGAGATTGCTTTGCAGGAACCCGGCCGCGATTTGCGGCCCGACACCATCACGCCAGCTCCCGATATAACTTCTTCCGGCGTCGAAGCCTTCGAACACATCGAGGAGACTGCGCAGGAAGTGCTGGCGGAAGATGAGATTGCTTCGGAGGCCACCACCTACGAAGCAGAAACATCGGCTCCCGCAGTTTCGGAAGATGCTGCATCAGGCGGGAGTGCTGACGACGATGAGAACCAGTGATGCAGCCACGTAGTAACAACACAAATTCGGTCTATCGGGGCCGTTTGTGTTTCCCGCTTAGCCCCTGCTGTCACGCGCCGAACTTCTGATCGACGCTCGCGTGGTTGGGGCATGCGGTGCCCAATCACTTTAGGTCGACAGGACGCACGAGCAAGCGTCGAGAAGGAGTGCATGACAGTTTCCTCGAAAGTTCGTATTTACGATCTCGCCAAAGAATTGAAGCTCGATACGAAGCGACTCATTGAAGAAGTGCGTCGTGAAGGTGTCGATGTAAGCGTTCCGTCCAACTCGGTATCAAAAGAGCTGGCCGAGAAGATTCGCAACAAGTACTTCCCGAAGAAGGAAGCGGCCGTCAAACGCGCTGTGAAAGTGGTGAAGCGCGCGGCGCTGCCGACACCGGAAGCACCAGTTGCCGAAGCTGAACCGGAGGTTTACGAACCGGAACCAGTCGCGCCAACTCCAGCACCGCCGGTCGAACAGCCGCCCGCAGTTGTCCCTGCGCAGCCGAGGCAACAACCGATTACGAAGCTGGTCAAGAAGTTGACGCCTGCGGTGCGTGCAGAAGCTCCTGCGATCGAGGAAATGGTCGAACCACCGGCAGCGCCCATGATCGAGGCGGAAGCGGTCGCTCCTGAACCGGAAGAAGTGGTCCCTGAGCCGATTCCCGTCGTCACCGCGCCGGAAGTCGTTGCTCCGACAAACGGCGCCGAACAACAGAGACCCGCACCCGCCCCGGTGGTCCCTTCGCGGCAAGTCAGAGTTTTGCGTCCGACCGCAGCCGCGCTCAACGCCGGTATCCGGCCTGGAGAACGTGCTCCGGTGCCGACGCCGCCTCCGACAATCACGCCAAAGGAACGCGTCGAGCGTCCTTCGAGAGGTAGAGAACGTCCTTCCCTGCCCCGCGCCGAGCGTTTGGGAACGCCGGGCGAAACGGCCACGCCGCAGACTACTTACATTCCACCGCCCGATGCCGGACGGCGTCGCTCGAGACGCAGCAGCCCGCGCGGCGGCAGAAAGATCGAAGGCAAGGCCGGACGATTCGACAGGGGCGACTTCATTCCGCCGCCGAAAGCGTTGTCGCTCGAAGACCGTATCGCCGGTCGACTCGAGGTGCCCAATTCAGGTGCGCTGAAAGAGGTTCGTCTCATCGAGGGTTCGACGGTAAAAGAGTTTGCAGAGAAACTCGGCATCAAGCCGAAAGACGTAGTGACGTTGCTGTTGCAGCGCGGCGTCTTCGCCACCATAAATCAACCGTTGATGGACGACGTGGCGTCCGATCTCGGCAAGCGATTCGGCTACGACGTTTCCTTCGTGCCGTTTGAAGAGATGGTTGCGGAAGAAGAGTTTGAGGAACTGATCGCTGCCGACGCTGACGACGTCGAATTGCCGCGTGCCCCCGTGGTCACAGTCATGGGCCACGTCGATCACGGTAAGACGTCGCTGCTCGACGCGATTCGGACGACCGACGTCGCCGGCGGCGAAGCAGGCGGCATCACTCAGCACATCGGCGCGTACAGCGTGCAGGTGCCGAACCCGGACAATCCGAGTGAAACGCGCCGCGTCGTGTTTCTCGATACGCCCGGTCACGAAGCGTTCACCATGATGCGCGCGCGTGGAGCCAAAGCCACCGACATCGTCGTGCTCGTCGTGGCCGCCGACGACGGCGTGATGCCGCAAACGATCGAAGCGATCGAACACTCGCGCGCCGCGGGCGTTCCCATCATCGTCGCCATCAACAAGATCGACAAAGCCGACGCGAACCCGGATCGCGTCCGCCAGGAACTGGCCCAACAGGGACTGTCGCCACTCGATTGGGGCGGCGAAACCGAAATGGTCCAGGTCTCCGCGAAGAAACGACAGAACCTCGACACGTTGCTCGAAACGATTCTTTTGACGTCAGACATTCTGAACCTGCGCGCGAGCCCGACACGCCTCGCCTCCGGAGTTGTGCTCGAAGCAAAACTCGACCGCGGCCGTGGCGCCGTGGCGACCGTGCTGGTCCAACAGGGAACGCTCCGGATTCACGAGCCGTTCATCGTCGGACAGATTTCAGGCAAGGTCCGCGCGATGTTCAACGATCGCGGCGAGCCGATCACGGAAGCCGGACCGGCAACTCCTGTCGAGGTGCTTGGTTTACAAGGCGTGCCCCAGGCCGGTGAGAGTTTGCAGGTCGTGTCAGACATCACCAAGGCACAGTCCATTTCGCAGCACCGGCAGATGTTGAGCCGCCAGGCGACACTGTTGCAGACGACCAAACGCGGTATCGAAGCCTTGGGCGAAAGCGAAGTCAAGGAACTGCTCGTCATCATCAAGGCCGACGTGCAAGGGTCGGTCGAAGTTTTGAAGTCGACGCTGCAAAAACTCTCGACCGATCGCG
>DASSEB010000478.1:0-3605 GCA_035696765.1 Pyrinomonadaceae bacterium
ACCACGTGAGTTTCTGCTGCGAACGAAGAAGGAGTATTCGGACAATCTCACGATCCAGCTTCACTCGCTCGCGTCAAAAGTGCTGTTTGAAGGTAATCGCGCAGTTGGAGTGGAGCTTTACGAAGGCAAACATCTCTACGAAGCCGATCCCGCGGCGCGCAATGGTAAGGCGGGCGAGTTCGTCAAGCGCCAGGTGTTTGCCTCGCGTGAAGTCATCCTGTGCGCGGGGGCCTTCAACACGCCGCAACTGTTGAAACTCTCCGGCGTCGGACCAGCCGAGGAGTTGAAGAAGTTTGATATACCCGTCGTCGTGGATTTACCCGGCGTGGGTGAGAACTTGCAGGACCGTTATGAAGTGGGCGTGATTGCCGAATTCGAGAAACCGTTCAAGTTGCTGGAAGGAGGAGCTACGTTTGCTCCGCCGCAGGATGGTGGTCCAGCGGATCCTTACTTCAGTATGTGGGAAACGGGAAAAGGAATCTACACGACCAACGGCGCGCTGCTCGGCATCCTGATGCGCTCATCACCAAACCTGACTGAGCCCGACCTCTTCATCTTCGCTTTGCCCGGATATTTTAAAGGTTACCAGCCCGGTTATTCCGCGTTATTCGAGCGACTGCGCACTCGCTTCACCTGGGCCGTGCTCAAGGCGTACACGAAAAATCACGCGGGACGGGTCACGCTTCAATCGAACGATCCCAAAAAGCCACCGCTGATTGACTTTCACTACTTTGTTGAAGGTAACGACAAGCAAGGGGCTGATCTCGATGCGGTGGTGCAGGGCGTGCAGTTTGTCAGAGAGATGAACAAGTACGTCGGCAAGCACACCGAAATGGTCCCCGGAACTGACTACAACGACATCGGGAAACTCAAAGAGTTCATTCAGAACGAGGCGTGGGGACATCACGCATCGTGTACTTGCAAGATCGGCGCAGATGGTGATCCGATGGCGGTGTTGGACAGTCGTTTTCGTGTTCGAGGTACGAAAGGTTTGCGTGTGGTTGATGCTTCCGTGTTTCCAAAGATACCCGGATACTTCATCGTCTCGGCAATCTACATGATCAGCGAAAAAGCCGCTGACGTGATCATCGAAGATGCACGTTAGCCACAAAAAGGCACAAAAGGCACATAATGAGTGGGGGTGCTGCTTTTGTCTTGTCGTCCGTCAGTTTTGCCGAGCAGAAGAGTTTCCCAATATCAATTTTGAACGCCCTGCTCTCTTTTGTGCTTTTTGTGCCTTTTTGTGGCTAAGGAGTTTTCGTGGCTAAGCGATCTTTGATGCTTGCGGGTGGCGGGTTGAAGATCGCGTTTCAGGCAGGCGTGCTTCAGGTGTGGCTCGACGAGGCGGGTATCGAGTTCGAGCACGGCGACGGCGTGAGTGCAGCGTCTTTCAATCTCGCGATGTGGGTGCAGGGATTTAGCGGAACCCAGATCGCCGACAATTGGCGTCGCTTCCGGCCCTTTGCGGCAGTCGACGTGAACTGGTCGCAACTGCTGCTCAGATCGTTCTACGCGAAATCCTTTTTCGAACTGAGTCCTTTTCGCAAAAAGTTCTTTCGAGAGTGGGGGCTCGATTTCGAGAAGATTCGCGCGAGCCCGCGCGACGCGACGTTCAACGTCTACAACTTCTCGACACACACTCTGCGTCCGGTCGAGCCCGACGAGCTGACTGAAGATCTTCTAATCGCCACCGCATCGTTGCCAGTCTGGTTTCCGCCCGTGCAGATCGATGGCGAGACTTACATCGACGCGGTTTTCAACACCGCCACCAATCTCGAAGAAGCGATCCGGCGCGGCGCGGATGAGCTTTGGGTGATCTGGACCACGAGCCAGCGCGGGCAGTGGCGCAACGGCTTCCTCGGAAACTTCTTTGGCATCTTCGAAGCGACGACTAACCACGCTTACAAACAGATGCTCGCCCGGATCGCAGCTAGCAACGAAGCGATTGCGAGCGGCGCGCCGGGTGAATTCGGACGTATCATCAGGGTGCGCGAAATAAAGTCGGAAGTCTCGCTGCACTATCTCTTCAACTTCAGCCAGCGCCGCTTTCGAGAAGAGGTCGAGCACGGTGTCGCATCCGCCCGCGCGTGGTGCGATGCAAACAACATTAGCCACAAAAAGGCACAAAAGGCACATAACAGTTGAAGTTGGGATCTGGCGTTTGCCGGAATGTGTGGTGAATTCTTTCATTTGAACCCTCCCTCATTTGTGCCTTTTGTGCTTTTTTGTGGCTAAAAAATTTTCGAGGCAAGTTATGGCTAATCGTCTTCTTGTAAAACTTCTACCGACAGTCTCCCTCGCCGCTGCCGATCCGCGCGCCAACTTGCGGCCGCTCTTCGAGTCTGCTCCGCAGACCGCCGCCTTCGGTATTGGCGCCGCGCCGGCGTGGTTCATCGCCGACGTGCCCGACGAAGCGGCAACGCCGTGGGATCTCGCGCACGCGCAGGTCGCAGGCCAACTCGGAATCGACGAATCCGCCGTGCTCTTTGCAGAACCGGACTTGCCCCAGAGCTTCGTCGACACAAACGAAAAGAACCCCGGCGGCGGACCATTCGCACTGGACGCCTCCTGCGGCAGCATTCCGCAACAGGACAACGGCGGCAAGATTAAAGGCCCTGACAAATTCGCGTGGCACCTCGACGACGAGTTCACGCAACTGCGCAGTGCTCGCAACGCGGTTGAGTTTACTGAACCACGTACACGCATCGCCCACATCGATACCGGCTACGATCGCGGGCACGAAGCACAACCGCAAAATCTCTTACACGACCTCGAGCGAAGTTTTGTAGACGGCGACGGCGATCCGAACAGTGCTAACGATCCAAACCGCGGGAGTGCCTTCCCTGACAATTCGGGACACGGCACCGGCACCATCAGCATTCTCGCGGGTGGGCAGCTCGCGGAGTTCAACGACAGGCTCGGCGGTGCTCCGGACGCCGACATCCTGCCGCTGCGTATCTCGAATTCGGTAGTGCTTTTCTTTACCAGTACATTCGCGCAGGCACTGCGATACGCCATCGATCAGAAGTGTGATGTCGTGTCGATCAGTATGGGCGGTAGACCATCGCGCGCGTGGAACGAAGCGGTGAACGACGCCTACGAAGCCGGGATATGCATTGTCGCAGCAGCCGGCAATAACATAGACGGGCTCCCGACACATCACGTTGTTTACCCCGCGCGCTATCACCGCACTATCGCGGCGTGCGGCGTCATGGCCGACGGCAGTCCTTACGACAATCTCGGTTTCCGGATCCTCCAGGGAAACTATGGACCAGACAGTTCCATGACTGCCGCCATTTCGACTTACACGCCGAACATTCCCTGGGCCGTTTTTGGGTGTGGCACAACCGTCAGGCTAAACGGCGAAGGCACCTCCGCAGCAACGCCTCAAATCGCCGCGGCAGTCGCGCTGTGGTTTGAGAAGTACAAAAAGGATCTCTCGCGTGACTGGCGTCGCGTCGAAGCGGTGCGTCACGCGTTATTCACATCAGCTAAAAACCAGGGATCGAACGTTGACCACTTGGGCCATGGGATCTTGCAGGCTCACGATGCACTCAACGTCCGGCCTGTCCTCAACTTGCCGAAGACTCCGCCTGACAGCGACA
>DASSEB010000479.1:0-7130 GCA_035696765.1 Pyrinomonadaceae bacterium
GCCACGCGTCGCCAAACCCAAACTCAACGGCAACACATCGAGCAAAACGATGTCTTTGATATCGCCGTTCAGTACGCCGCTCTGGATGGCTGCGCCCATCGCCACGACCTCGTCCGGATTAATCTCAGCCGAAGGCTTGTGCCCAAAGATCTTCTCCACCGTGCGCTCAACAATCGGAGATCGCGTCTGGCCGCCGACGAGGATCACTTTGTGGATATGCGACGGCTCCAGCTTTGCTTCTTTCAGTGCGGTCAAACACGGATCGATCGTCTGCTCGACCAGATCGCTGACCAGCGTCTCGAACTGTTCCCGCGTAAGCGTCTTGTTGAAGTGTTTCGGTCCGGTCGCGTCGGCTGCGATGAACGGCAGGTTTATCGCGGTTTCAGTGGCGCTCGAAAGATCGCACTTGGCGCGCTCGGCAACTTCCTTCAGTCGCTGCAAGGCCAGACGGTCCTGCCGCAAATCGATTCCCGTGTCCGAGAGAAACTGCCCCGCCATCCAGCTCATGATGCGTTCGTCAAAGTCTTCACCGCCGAGAAACGTATTGCCCGCGGTTGAAAGTACTTCAAAGACACCGTCGTTCATCTCGAGGATCGAGATGTCGAAAGTGCCGCCGCCGAGATCGTAGACCGCGATACGTTCGACGCCTGATTTGCCGAGTCCATACGCGAGCGCCGCCGCTGTCGGCTCGTTGATGATGCGTTCCACCGCGAGCCCGGCGATCTTTCCCGCGTCTTTAGTCGCCTGGCGCTGCGTGTCGTCGAAGTACGCGGGCACAGTGATGATGGCGTCAGTCACGGGTTCACCGAGAAACTCTTCAGCCGCAGCTTTCAAGCGCTGCAAGACGATTCCCGACAACTCCGGCGGACTGTAATTCCGCCCTTGAACACGTACACGCGCGTCGCCATTCGGCGAGTCGACTATCTCAAATGCGGAGGTCTCGCGCATGCGGCCGACTTCGGGCGAACTGAACTTACGCCCAATCAGTCGTTTCACAGCGTAGACGGTGTTGGACGCGTTGGTAACCGCCTGGCGTTTGGCGATCTGACCGACAAGTCGCTCACCTTTGTCAGTGAAACCAACAACGGTGGGCGTCGTGCGCCCGCCTTCTTTGTTCGGGATGATCTGCACGGCGCCGCCTTCAAGAACGGAGACGCAACAATTGGTCGTACCCAAATCTATTCCAATCGCTTTTCCCATTGATTCCCGGTTCCGAACGTTCTGGCCGCGCTACTTGCGTGTTGCAACTTTCACAAGAGCGGGACGAATAAGCTTGTCTCCCAGGCGGTAGCCGGGGACTATTTCCTGCATCACTGTTTCAGGCTCATAGTCGTCTGTTGCTTCGGTGACGACAGCCTCATGAATGTGAGGATCGAATTGTTCACCAACGGCCGCGACCGGCTTCACGCCCAAAGCCTCAAGCACGCCATTGAGTTGTTTGTAGATTAAGTCCACGCCGTTGAGAAAATGGCGAAACTCATCAGACTCCGACGCTTCGACTGACGCCTCGGCTTCCAACGCTCGCTTCAGATTGTCCAACACAGGCAAGAGCTTGGCGGCCACATCGGCAACGACGCGATTGTACGTCTCGCTTCTTTCCCGCTCGACTCGCTTCCGATAGTTTTCGAAATCAGCCTGACGGCGCGCGAGCAGATCCTTGAGATCGGCATTTTCACCCTCAACTCGCTTCAGTTCAGCCCGGGTGGCAATGAGTTCGGCCGTGTCAGGCCCGCCGGTGAGATCTTCAGTTTCCAGCGCTTCGTCGCCAAACAGGTCTTCGGGCTCGTCTACCATTTCTTCCGTTTCAGACGGGTTGCCGGCAGCACGGCGCGGTTCGTCGTCAGCGTCTTCAAATCTGATTGGGATGCGGTGCGACCCCTTGTCGCCTCTGTCTGATGTCATTAGGAAGGTGCTTTGACTCCGCGACTCAACGTGCAGACTGTTCACCCAGTCGCTGCTCTATTAACCGGGCCATGTAGTTTACCATAGCCATTATCCGTGCATATTCTATTCTCATCGGGCCAACGACGCCGAGAGTGCCGATGGTGTCATTCGATCCGACTCGATAAGGCGCAGTGATCAGAGCGCAGTTGCGCATCGAACTCGCGGGGTGCTCGCGCCCAATCACGACGTGCACGTCGCCGGGATAGTTTGTCGCGTCGTGAACACACTCGTTGAGAATTTTGATGAGCCGTGACTTCTCTTCAAAAGTCTTGAACAGGTCGCGCATCCGGTCGATGTCAACGAAGTCGGGTTTCGTGAGGATGTTTGAAGCGCCGTCGACGTAGACGTCGCCACTCGTTTCCTCGCCTTCGAGACTCCGCTCACACAGCAAAATCGCGTTCTGCAGCAGCCGATCGTACAGTGCTTTCTCTTCTTTCATTAACTCGACGATCTCGGCGTGGATCGCGAGCAGACTCTTGCCGCTGAACTCGGTGTTCAAATAGCGAGCGGTGCGATCGAGGTCGTCCTGTGTAAACTCGTCCGCTGTCCTGATGACTTTGTTATGGATGATATTCGCAGTCGACACGAGCACTACGAGGATTCGCTTGTCCGGCAGCAGCACAAACTCGATGTGATTGAGCCGGTTGTCGGCCAGCGACGGCGAGACGACGATGCCGACGTTCTGCGAAAGCGCCGAGAGAACGTGCGAAGCCGTTTCCATCAAACGGTCTGGAGAGGCACCGGCGTCGATGTCGCTTGCGGAGAACAGATGATCGATAGCTTTCAAGTCGGTGCGCGACAGTCGCGCCTCGCCGAGCATGTTGTCGACGTAGTAACGATAACCCTTGTCCGTGGGTATGCGACCGGCGGAAGTATGGGGCTGATCGACGAGTCCCGCCTCCTCCAACTCCGCCATTACGTTGCGAATCGTCGCCGGACTCCATCCATAGCCATGCGAAAAGCGGTCGGAAAGCACGCGCGAGCCGACAGCCTCGCCGGTCACGAGATGCTCCTGGATTAGAGCAGCAAGCAACACCTCAGCGCGTGAGTCCAGGGCGCCTTTCTCGGTCGTTTGCAGATTTGAAGCTCTCCGGGGCATGGATTTGCAGTATACAAACTTATCCAAAGATTGCACAGATTAGGTCAGATCCGTGCGATCGGTGTAATCCGCAGCGGGCTGTAAGTTATTGATAGGCTGGTTTTTATCGACCTTGACCGCCACGGGTTGACTGCTTGCATCTACCATCCTTAAGATTATCTCCCCCGAACCGCTGTTTGCCGCTCCGAGTTACCGCAATGACTGAAGTTAGAAAATATTTCGCCGACGCATTTCGTCACATGGGCGGTAACCGCGGTGTGCCTTCGATTGAAGTTCGCTTTTATCCCTACGCCGGCCTGCGCCACACGATTCGTTTGCGCTCGGGACGTGTTTACGTTCGGCTCTCCGACATCTGCAAAGACTCGCCGCCGGACGTATTGCGGGCCCTCGCGTGGATCCTCGTCGCGCGGCTGCTCGGCAAGCGGGTCCCGACGATTCACGACCGTGTTTACCGCGATTACTCGCTCACGCCTTCGGTAATGCGTTCATCCGATCTTGCACGCCGAGGACGGGGACGAAAGATGATCTCTTCCGCGCAGGGAGAGGTTTACGATCTTGATCGAATGTTTGCAAAATTGAATCGCAGGTACTTCGAGGGCGAGATTCCGAAACCGACGATCACGTGGTCACAACGCCGGACAAAGAGCATCCTCGGCCATCACGATCATATCTACGACAGCATCACGATCAGCAAGACGCTGGATTCGCAGGACGTTCCGGAGTGGTTTGTCGAGTACATCCTTTATCACGAGATGCTGCATATCAAGCATCCGGCGCGCTTGATCAATGGACGGCGCTACTATCACACGAGCGCGTTCAGACAGGATGAGCGAAAGTTTCCGCACTACGACCAGGCGCAGAAGTGGCTCGAGCGACTGGCACGATTGCGCCGGGTCCCGAGGGCGAGGGCGGCGTAAGCTTCTTGGAACTATTTGGTTCAAAATGCGTTGATACAACCGAGGTAGGTGGGCTCCTCAAAAAGGTGGTCTCTCTGGAACCAGTTTTCAGGAGGCCGCCTTTTTTGTTAGCCACAAAAATGCACAAAAGTCACATAACTGATTTGTGGTGTTTACAGTAAATCCGTCTTCATCCGTGTTATCCGTGGTTAACGATCCCGGGGTGGCCCACTAGACAAGTCAGAAGTGCATCGTTAGACTACGCCTTTTGTTAAGATCCTACCTTTTTAGACGGAGACTTCAGTTATATGGCTATTCCTGCAACACAGATTCGACGCGGTATGGTGATCGTTTTCGAGGGCCAGCCGTGCAAAGTGCTTGAATTCAGGCATCACACGCCCGGCAACCTGCGCGCGATGATTCAGACCAAACTGCGAAACATTCGCACCGGCGCTTCCTTCGAGCATCGCTTCCGCTCCGCCGACACCATCGACAAAGCTTCACTCGAACAACACGAAATGGAGTATCTCTACTCAGACGGTTCTCATCACCATTTCATGAACACCGAGAACTACGAACAGACAGCCCTGAGCGAGGAAGAGCTCGGCGACGCGTCGCAATGGCTGACGCCGGGCATGAAGATCCAGGCAGAGTTCTACGACGGCGCCCCGATCGGAATCGATCTGCCGCCATCGATGGAACTGACAGTCACGCAGACCGAACCGACGTTGAAGAGCGCGACCGTCTCCAACGTCAACAAACCAGCCACTCTGGAAAACGGAGTGACGATCACAGTCCCTCCATTCATCAATGAAGGCGATCGAATTCGCGTGGATCCTACGGAAGGGCGGTATATCGAGCGAGCGAAGTGAGCGCTTATGTACCTGGCCTACAGCCTTCTTCTATCGCTCGGCCTCGTCGTTCTGATCCCTCACTTTCTCTTTCAAGCACTGGCGCACGGCAAATACATTGCCGGTCTGCGCCAACGCCTCGGCTCAGGTCCGGCGACGGCGGGGAAGCCGGTGATTTGGCTTCACTGTGTTTCGGTTGGTGAAACTCAAGCTGCGCGCCCGCTCGCGCAACGTCTCAAGCAGGAGTTTCCGCATTACGCGCTCGTTGTTTCGACGATCACGTTGACGGGACAAAAGCTCGCACGCGATGTCTTCGGCAACGTCGCCGAAGGCATTTTTTACTTTCCGTTTGACTGGAGCTGGTCCGTTCGCCGCGCATTGAACCGGATCAACCCAGCGGCTGTGCTCATCATGGAGACTGAGCTCTGGCCCAACTTCCTGCGCGAGTGTAAAGCGAGAGAGATTCCCGTCGCCCTCGTGAATGGACGAATCTCGCGGCAGTCGTATCGCAGGTATAGCTTGATCAGGTTCTTTTTGAGACGCGTGCTGTCGTGTCTCAGCATCGCCATCATGCAGTCCGAGACTGACGCTCAGAGACTGCGGGCGCTGGGCATGGCTGACGAAAAGCTTTTCAACGCCGGCAATCTGAAGTTCGACGTTGAGATCGGAAGTGAATTGGCTGACAAGACGGGCGAGATTCGAGAGAGGTTTGGGTTGCAATCCGGCGCGCCCCTAATCCTTGCCGCGAGCACACACGCTCCGGAAGAAGAAATCATTCTCGAAAGTCTCGAGCAGCTTAGAACGAAACAACCTGTGCGACTGATGCTCGCCCCACGACATCCGGAACGCTTCAATGAAGTTGCGTCGTTGATCCAGTCGTCGGGGTTGAGTTGGGCAAGACGAACGAACCCCGCTGGTCCGAACGACGCAGACGCGACAGTCATTCTTTTGGACACGATTGGTGAGTTACCCGCAACGTATTCGCTCGCGACCGTGGTTTTTGTCGGCGGCAGCATTGTCGATAAAGGTGGGCACAACGTGCTCGAACCGGCAATAGTGGGCGCGCCAGTCGTGACCGGCGCACATACTCATAACTTTCACGCCATCGTGGATCTGATGGATGAAGCCGACGCCATCGTTCAGTTGCCGCCCGCGGAGGGTGCGGCCGCCGGCGCAGAGTTAACGCGGACGTTGGCTGAGCTTCTCGCGGATCCCCGTGAGCGAGCGGAGCTGGGCCGCCGTGCGAAAGAACTAGTCACCAGCAACCAGGGCGCTGCGACGAGAACGATGAAACTAATCACACCGCTGCTTTCCGCAACGCAACGCGAGAGTTCTCGCGCCGATTCGGTGCTCGCAGCCAACGCTCACACTTCATGAAGTCATTCGTTCTTCCCCCATTGAGCCTTCTCTACGGCGCCGTCACGCGCACTCGTCTTTCGTTGTATCGCCGCGGGACGTTTCACACTACGAAACTCGATCGCCCGGTGATCAGTGTCGGCAACATTACGACCGGGGGGACGGGAAAGACTCCGCTCGTCGAGTGGGTCGCGCGAACTGTCGCCGCGCAGGGTAAAAAGGTTTGCATACTGACGCGTGGATACGGCCGCAAGGATCCGCATCTCCAGGTGATCGTGTCAGACGGATATGGCGTGCTTGCGTCGCCGACGGAAGCGGGCGACGAGCCGTACCTGTTAGCCAGCAGGCTCGTTGGATCGGCGGCGGTGATCAGCAGCGCCGATCGCATCGCGGCAGGGCACGAGGCGATCAATGATTTCGGTACCGATTGTTTTGTCTTGGACGATGGGTTTCAGCATCTGCGTCTCGCGCGCGACCTGAACATCGTGACGATTGATGCGACTAACCCGTGGGGCGGCGGCAAGCTGCTGCCTTATGGAAGGCTGCGCGAAACTCCCGAGAGTCTCAGCAGGGCCGATTGCGTCGTGATCACAAGGTGCGATCAGGTTCGTGAGCTCGACAAGCTTCGTTCGGAGATTCGCAGGTTCACCGGTAGGCGTCCGATTTTTCATTCGGAGATGCGTACGTCGCGCGTGTCGCCGCTGAAGAATGGTTCCTCCGAGACTTTGACGCCACCGGCGCGTGTCGCAGCGTTTTGTGCTGTTGGTAATCCACACTCGTTCTTCGAGCACGTGCGCCGTTCCGGATATGAACTCGCGCTGCAAAAGTATTACCCGGACCATCACGTCTATTCACAGGACGAGATCGATGCGCTTGCTCAGCAGGCGAAAGAAGGGGGCGGCGAAGCGCTGATCACGACGGCGAAGGATGCCGTCAAGCTGCGAACACTGTCGTTCTCGTTACCGTGTTACGTGTTGGAGATTG
>DASSEB010000480.1:0-13446 GCA_035696765.1 Pyrinomonadaceae bacterium
TAAGTCGTTATACGCGAGGAAAATTTCGCGCGCATGAAGACCGCATTCGATGGCTTCTTCGTAACGTCCCAACATCGAAAGCGCGATCAGCTTGCTGACCTGTGTCGCTGCGGCAGTATGAATTTTACCGATGCTGAGAAACCGGCGTTCGGCCTCTTCGAGCTCGGCGATCGCTGATAGCATTTGCCCATCGATGAGTGCTTTGAGTCCGGCCGCCCACGCAGCCAACGCTTTGATTTCAGGGTTCGGTCGAATCTGCGCGAGACGTTGCAGTGAGGCGGCGGCGCCGAGCGCTTGTGAAGGATGGCTACTCCATCCTTCCAGACAGATGTCTTTCAAACAGTAGGCAAGCTCCAGGTCCGCGAGGGTAGAGTTCTCCCAAAGCAATGTTTCCTGGATCACATTGCTGGAGTTGACCAGAAGTGCTGCCAGTTCCGTATGCTGCATCGGTCGGTTAGTGTTTGAGTTCCAGCTCCGGAATCTCAATCTCAACATCCGCCATTCTTACCCTGAGCGAATAGTTGCCTACCGGGATCGCGGGAAGCGTGAATTCACACAGCTCATTTAGACTCGTTTCCGCGGAGCCAGTCGTACCTGAGATCTCGACCATACCGCCGTCACAAGCGTCTCGCAGGAGTTGTCCAGTGACGACGCACTCTTCGTTCTGTATCGTGATGCGCAGATCTAAATCGGTGTCTTGCGCCGAATAGACTAACTGGCGCGAGGCCTTATGAAGTGAGCGCATCCCAAAAGCCGGACCCGCGCTGCGACTGTCAAACATCAACGTCGCAACAATACGCCGCAAGGACGACGGCGCTCCTGCCGGGAAAATGCTGATGGCCGACAGCACGACGTCGCGAGGAGCGTCCGGCGCCGTGTCGCTCTTCATCGTGAGGATCAACTGCTGCAAGCGCCGCAGTCTTTCATCACACGGTGAACAGGTTTTGACGTGAGACATCGCAGCGTCAAGGGCTTTTGATGTCAGGCGGTTGTCTGCTATATCCGCCAGGGTTTCCAGCGAAAGGTGTTGTTCGGTACTCATAGCCAACTCTCTGGCAGCCGATTCAACAGAGCGTACCGCGTATCAGAAAATACACAAACGGCGCAAACTTCACATGGGCAGTTTGTGCCTTTTTGTGAGGCAAAACGCCTATTTCGTCAACGTGCGGAGCAATTTTTCGAGGCAACGAGCCCGCGTCGGGCCGATACTTCCCTCGGGAATCCCAAGTGCAGCCGCGATTTCCGCATACGACGGCGGCTGCGCGCGATAAAAAAGCATCTGCAGCAGGTTCCGGCAGCGCTCGTCCAACGACGAAAGAGCGGTGCGAACCCGGTGTTGCTCTTCGAGCATGAACAACTGTTCGTCGGGCAGGGGCGCTTCATCAGGAATCGCGGCCGCGTCGGACAGTTCGGTATCTGTGCTCGGGTTAGTTCGCGCTTTCGAGATCGTTCGCCAGGTCTTGCGCCGTGCAGTCGTCACCAGCCAGGCCTGTAGTCTTTCCGGTTCCTCGATATCGTTCAGTTTTTCGAAGAGAGTTGTGAATACGTCCTGAAAGATCTCGGCGGCGGCGTCTGCGTCGAGTCCGGCACGCAGCGGAATCGCGTATATGAGCCGTTGATAACGGCGTATCAGTTTCTCCCACGCAAGCTGATCACCGCGTCGGCAGGCTGACACCAACTCCAGATCACTGTCCGTCATTTGTATCCGGGATTTCGGGCTAAGCCAGAATAGGCGGTCGGTAGGTGGTTGTCTAGATGTCAGCAGGACCACTGCAGAAAAGCACAAAACGCCTCGGGGAATATCGAAGGCGTTTTGTGCTGCCTTGTGGCTTTAAAGATTTCTTACCGCGTCAGTGGTCGATGCCGCGACCAGTCTTCTGCTGTAACTCTTCAATGCGCTTCGATGCCTCGGCTTTGGTGAGATTCGGATCGATCTCTTCACCAGCTTCCTCAGCGAGCGTCTGAAGGTACGAACGCTGCGCGCCCGTCATCTCCTCATCACCCGTTACCCAATCGTCCGGGTCCTTGATTGTGTTTGAAGTTTCCCTGTCTGTTATCCCTGCTTGACTCATAGCTAAACTCCTCAGTCGAAACGATGCCAACTGTCTTTCACGGAGTTGTTTCAGAAGTGCAACAGTATTTCAACTGTAGGCAGGAGTTTTATTTGCCAAGCGAAAATTGCTCCGCTACGTTGCCGAAATGTCCTCAGTTGGCTTTATTCCGCGCTCAGAGTCTGAACTGGAACAACTGCGCGCGGCGTACCAAAGTCTCAACGACCTCCTCAAAAACCTGGCGGCCGCGGAAGCCTGCCTGAAAAACCTCGATCTAAAAATGACCGGAGACCACTTGAAAGTCGCTCAATGGAACGCACGCGAAGCGAGGAAGAAGATAGAAGCCATCGGTCGCGAGAAAAGCCACAAAGGATCACAATAAGTCCTTCAGCCACAAAGATGCACAAAGACAGAAATCACGCGTTGGCGTGCAGGGCGTGGCGGTTCTGAAGGTATTGCGACTCCTTTTGTGCTTTTTGTGCCTTTTGTGGCGATTACGGTTCTGCCTCTTCAACTTCTTCGACGGCCGGCCGGCGCAGGCGTGTCACAACTCTCGCGTATAAACCGTAAATGCGCTCCGACTCTTTCGCTAACAAAGGTGAGCCACTCGCTAAGATCAGAACATACAGCGCGGCGAACGGCTGCAACACCGCCAGCAAACCACCGGCGATGGCAAGGTTCACAATGATGATCGAAAACTCGCCGCGCGCCAGCAGTGTAAACCCGGTGTTTAGCGAACCGACTGGAGAGATTTTTGACGCTTTACCAACGATCAGCCCTGCGATCACGACGCCGATGAGGGACAGTAGTGCTGCGCCCACTGCAAGCCAGGCCGCGCCGCCCAGGCTGAACGGATCGATCGAGAGTCCGAAGCTGAAGAAAAAGATCGCGCCGAAGAAATCACGGAACGGAACGATCAGACGTTCCATGCGCTCGCTGTGTTCGGTCTCACCGAGTATCAAACCCAACAGCAGCGCGCCAATCGATTCCGCAACGTGGATCGTCTCGCCCAATCCGGCGAGAAGAAACAGACATGCGAAGACGACGATCACGAACACTTCGTTTGACGAAATGCGAAAGAGCCGGTTCAAAACCGGGGTGGCCCACTTCCCTACCGCGAGCAGCGCGACGATGAAACCGAGCGCGATGCCGCCCGACGAAGCGACTCCCGCAAACGAACTCGCCCCACTCAAAATGATTCCGGAGATGAGCGACAGATACACGGCGAGAAAAATGTCCTCGAACATCGTGATGCCGAGTATCAATTCCGTTTCAGGATTCGCCGTGCGCCGGTAGTCAAAGAGAATTTTGGCGACAATGGCGCTCGACGAAACAGTCGTCAAACCGGCAATGATGAGCGTTTCCCGTAAAGGAAAGCCGGTCAGGTATCCATAGGAAAATCCGATCGTGAAATTGATACCGATGTAGAGCGAACCGCCGGCGAGGATCGAACGGCCGGCTCGAATTAATTTCGTGACGCTCGACTCGAGCCCCAGATAAAAAAGCAGGAAGAGCACGCCCATGCGTCCCATGAAGGAGATCAGCGATTCAGTTTCGATAAAGCGGAAATCGAAAACTCCGATCTGAGGCGCGTGTGGTCCAACCACCATTCCGATCACGATCAAAAAAGGAACGTTGGAAAAACCCAGTTTAGCAGCCAGACCGACCGCAAAAGCGATCAGCGCGAGCGCCAGACCGATCTCCAAAATCAGGTGATCCATCGGTTCACTCCGTCCTTCCGTGGACCAGCAAACGCTTCACTGCAGTGATCGTGCGGCGGTCGCCGGCTAGGATCAGAGTCGCACCTTCGTTCAAGACCGTATCGGCTTCGGGGTTGAGTCTCTTCTGACTGTCGGGTTCGATAATCGAAACGATGGACGCGCCCGTTGCGGTGCGAACCTGGAGATCGCGAATCGTTCTCCCGATACACGCGGCGCCGGGCTCGATAGTGAACCACTCCAACACGAGATCTTCGAGGATTACTTCCGCGGTCGGCAGAGTCCTCGGCACGTACGTCAGGCCGCCGACGATTCCCGCGATCTGGCGTGCTTCGCCGTCGGAAAGTCTCAATACTGAGGCCGGCCGGTCCATGCTCTTACGCGAAAAGTGATAAAGCTCCCTCGTGCCATCGTCATGAATTACGATGACTAATCTATCGCCGCTCAGAGTCTCGATTTGAAACTTGCGGCCGACGCCAGGCAGAGTTGATTCGCTGATAAGAGACATGATCGAAATCCTTTCCGGGTTGATTATCGGAGGTTAGCATCAGCCACAAAAAGGCACAAAAACAGTTTTCATTAACAGACTGTCTGCTAAATTCCGTTTTGTGCTTTTGTGCCTTTTTGTGGCTTCCAAAAACTGTTAGATTGGGTGCGCATCAATCCAGTCGATCTCGCCGAAGCAGGAGGATGTTCATGCAAATGTTCCTCGAGCGCGGGTGCCTGCGCAATGCGGTTGTTTTGTTGTCAATTATCATAGTCGCGTCGCTCACTCCGTCGCCACAGCAAGCCGCATCGCAGTCGTTCACCGTCGAACAGATCAAAGGCTATCCATTTCCGAACGAACTGACTGCGTCGGCAACGGGTTCGCGGATCGCGTGGGCCTTTAACGAACGTGGCGCGCGCAACGTTTGGGTTGCGGAAGGACCGGAGTTCAAGGCGCGAATGTTGACGAACTACAACGCCGATGATGGTCAGGAGCTGACGAGTCTTTCGGTTTCCGCTGACGGCAAGTACGTCGTTTACGTTCGTGGCGGAGATCACGGTTCAAACTTCGACAGTTCAGTCGGCGTCAATCCTGCAATCGGCGCGACACAAATGAAGGTTCAGATCTGGAGCGCTCCGTTTGCCGGTGGCGAACCGAAGCTTTTAGGCGAAGGCGACGAGCCCGTGATCTCACCCAAGAGTGACAAGGCGGTCTTCGTTAAAGATCGCGCCATCTGGTCCGCACCGCTCGACGGCTCGACACCCGCCAGGCGGTTCTTCTACGCACGCGGCGAGTGCGGCTCGCCTGAGTGGTCGCCTGATGGCGCTCGACTCGCCTTTGTTTCAAATCGCGGTGATCACTCGTTCATCGGCGTCTACACAAACGAATCAACACCCATTCTCTACCTCGCGCCTTCAACTTCGCGCGACTCGAGCCCGCGCTGGTCACCTGACGCAAAGCGAATCGCGTTTGTGCGCCGGCCCGGCAACGGCGGCGCGCCTGAACCAGTTCTCGAACGACGCCCACAGGCCTGGTCCATCTGGACCGCCGACGCAACCACCGGCGAAGGACAGCAACTCTGGAAGAGTCCGTTTACGTTGCGTGGCTCTGTGCCAACTACCCACGGCGAAACAAATCTGTACTGGGCCGCGGTCGGTCGCATCGTCTTTCTCTCTTATCTCGACGGTTGGCCGCATCTTTACTCGATCGCAGAAAACGGCGGCGAGCCGCTGTTGCTGACGCCCGGCAACTACATGGCCGAATACATCTCGATCAGTAACGATCGGCGTTACCTCGTGTTTGCCGGAAACGCGGGCGCTGACGTAGACGACATCGATCGACGTCACATCGTGAAGGTGCCCGTCGATCGCGCCGAGCCTGTCGTCATGACTCCCGGCAAAGGACTCGAGTGGACACCCTTCGTCACAGGCGACGGCAAGTACATCGCGTACATCGGCGCGACTGCGCAACGTCCACCACTGCCGGCTGTAATGCCTTCATCCGGCGGCAAACCAACGACGCTTGCGGAAGATCGCATTCCCAACGATTTCCCGGCGGCGCAACTGGTTGCGCCGAAGAAGGTGGTCTACAAGGCGCCCGATGGTGTTGAAGTTCACGCGCAGTTGTTCGAACCCAAAGGCGGTGCGGCGAAGAAGCCGGCAATCATTTACGTTCATGGTGGACCACCGCGACAGATGCTTCTCGGCTGGCATTATTCTGACTACTACACAAATGCATACGCGTTGAATCAGTACCTCGCGAGTCGCGGTTATCTCGTGTTGTCGGTCAATTACCGTTTGGGGATTGGATACGGTCACGACTTTCACCGGCCGTTGAATGCGGGCGTGCAGGGCGCGTCTGAGTATCAGGACGTCAAAGCCGGGGCTGAGTATTTGCAGGGGCTGGCCCAGGTGGATGCGAAGCGAATCGGAATCTATGGCGGTTCCTACGGCGGATTTCTAACTGCGCTGGCGTTAGCTCGCGACTCGCAGCTCTTCGCGGCTGGAGTTGATATTCATGGCGTACACAACTGGACCTCGGAACGCGCTGGGCCGTTGCTCGAGAATCGTTATGAAAAGCCGCCGGACGTGCAGCACGCACTCGACGTCGCGTGGGAGTCGTCACCAGTTTCTGCGATCTCGAACTGGAAATCGCCGGTGCTGTTGATTCACGGCGACGACGATCGCAACGTCCGCTTCAGTCAAACGACAGACCTGGTAAGACGATTGGAAAAGGCCGGAGTGACGTACGAGGAGTTAGTTATACCTGACGACACGCATCATTTCATGCGCCACGCGAATCTCGTGAAGGTCGATGCCGCGGTGGCGGCTTTCTTCGATCGCGTGTTCGGGATGAATCGCGGCAGTGAATAACATTAGCCGCAGCTTATCTCCCCATCACAACGGGCAACCTAATCCCAGAAAAGCTCCTCTGAGCAGGTGTATTACCCTCTCCCAACCACCTGGTCTAACTTTCTGGCTTGCTTTGTGACAGTCGTCTTCCTGTAACAGGAGTTTCCAATGAATCGACTTACGTGAGCTAACCTGCTCAGCCAGACAAAACTCAAGGAGAATACTTATGCTTAAGACAATGCTGATTGGAACGATCATCGTTGCCTGCGCCTCGATCGCCGCAGCGCAAAATGATTACAAAAAGTTCGAATTCTTCGCGGGCTATTCGCACAACCGGGTCGATACCGGCATCAGCGATGAAGATCCCGAGCTGAACGACATCTTCGATGAACGCGAGGGCTTCAACGGATTCAACACCTCAGTTACGGGTAACATCTCAAGGTACTTCGGATTGAAAGCTGATGTTTCGGGACACTTCAAGAGCCGCTCATTTCCGTTTGGCTCAATCCCGAACGCAATTGACGTCGATTCGCAACTGTATAACTTTCTCGGAGGCGTTCAGGTCAAAGACAACTCTACGGAATCAACGTTCAAGCCATTCGCCCATGCGCTCGTCGGTGCCGCGCATGCTCGCAATCGCGTGAAGGTCAGCAACCTCGTTTGCGCCGCTATCGTGCCCAGCCCATGTCCCACAGATGACACGCTAACGGAAACAGGTTTTGCCGCCGCGTTTGGAGGCGGCCTCGACATTCGCGCGAGCAATCGCGTTGATATCCGGGTTATTCAGGTGGACTACAACCCGACGAGACTGTTTGACAGCACGCAGCATAACTTCCGCATCGGAGTCGGAATTGTGATTCACTGAGCGCCACAAAAGTTTTAAGCCACAAAGAGGCACCAAAAGCACAAACTGTTTTGCTGAATTCTTTTGTGCCCTTTGTGCCTCTTTGTGGCTACTTCTTGAACAACTTCGCGAACGCCTGGCGAGCATCGGTCGGTGCGCCTGAAGAGGTTTCGCGCTCGACTACAGTTCGCGGCACGAACAGTTCGCACGTGTTGCGTGCGTTCTTGTTCACTATTCGTGCTGCGATTGACTTACTACTACATTCGAACCGCGAACCTGGATCAAAATAAGTGCACTGGCGACAGGTGTGAAGGGGCGCATTGCACTTTGGACAATTGCTCTCGAGAGTGATGTTCGTGGGAGCTTTTGCACCGCACGCGGAGCACTTCACCGTCTCGCCGAATGCCATCATCTTTGGCGAGCGTGGTCCTTCACGATCGATAGGCTTCGACTGCGGCTTCGGTCGCTGCGGCTCGCGAGGTGACTCCCGGGCGCTATCCATGTAGCCGCGCTGTCGATATTTGCGGTCGCTCATAACATGCACATTACCACGTAAATCACATCTAATGGAACATCGTTCAAGTAATTGGCTGTGAAACTCATCAAACTGTCATACGCAACATGAAGAAGTAGCGCCGGCTATTTGATACTGGCGGCTATGAGACACACTAATAATACAATGACTGTGTTTTGGATCGCAGCCTTGCTGTTGACGTTTGGAGTATGCACAACGACAACTCCGGCGCAGACCAAGGAGACACCTCCGGTCGTTATCGATGGCAAAGCTGCAGCGCCGGTTCCGAAGCCACAATCGAAACCAGATCCTTACAACCCGACAGCGATTCTCCGCTCAGCAAAAACCATCTACGTAAAATCGTCGTCGCTGCTCGTGGGCGAAGCCGTAATCGAAACGAAATTACGCAAGCGGTCCGAGTTTCAGCAGCTTGGGTTAGTGATCACGCGGGATCCGAACGAAGCGGATCTGGTGCTCGAACTCAAGCACGATCTTTTCACGATGTACGTTTATACGGCCATCGATCCGAACACTAGTATCGTCGTTGCGAGCGGAAAACTAAGCTCACTCGGCGGAACTGTGGCAGGAAAAGTGGCGAAGAGATTTTTGAAACAGATGGTCAAGGCGCGGATCACGTAGCATTTCGTTCTCGCCATTGCCTTTATGTGGGCTTGTACGTTAGATTTCCCGTGCTGCGACTCGCCACGCACGCGCGCCTCTGGCCCAAAGGATCTCATGACCAACGTAAAGTGTTTCCGTTGTGGAGTGCTGAACGTCGTCGCCGACGAAATGTGCAACGCCTGCGGAATCGAACTAAGCCCTCCTGGACTATCGCAACCGGAACTTACCGCCGATCCGAACGCTCGCAGTATCACGACCATTACATCGATCCCGCCATTCAACGGAGTTGGTGACGTACTTGGACCAGCCTTGAGCCTGTTCTTCAAAAACATCTGGGTGAT
This sequence comes from Pyrinomonadaceae bacterium, assembly GCA_035696765.1. Taxonomy (GTDB): domain Bacteria; phylum Acidobacteriota; class Blastocatellia; order Pyrinomonadales; family Pyrinomonadaceae; genus PSRF01. The sequence goes on from DASSEB010000480.1 coordinate 8,928, forward strand.
TTCCAAGATCGTTTTCGTCGTCGTTGCACCCTTTGAAATCTTCAAAGCGCTGAGTATTGGAGAAGACACGAACCAGGATTGGTCATTAACCGCTGGAGTGTTTGCCCTCGGACTCGTGTGCAAGGCGTTGATCGCGCCGGCCTTGATTTATACCCTCATGAAGCTGCTGCAAACCGGTACGAGTTCAGAGGTCAACGAAGCCTATCGGTGGGGTTTGAGTAAGCTCGCAAAACTCAGCGTCTGCGCTCTCATGGCGTGGGGACTTCAAATCGTCGGATTTGCGATGTTAATAATTCCTGGAATCATTCTGAGCCTCGCCTTTGAGTTGGTTTATCCAATGGCCGTGCTCGAGCAGTACTCGCCGTGGGAGACAATCAAGCGCAGCTATAACCTCACCAAGGGACATCGCTGGAATATCCTGCTCGCTGGAATTGTCATGGGTTTTGTTAGCGGACTCGTCAGTATGCCGGCGTCTATAATATCGGGAGTTCTCCTGGTTCAAGGCGTGACGTTCTGGCCGATACACGCGTCCGCTGCCATTATCAGTGACATAGCGGAGCAGTCCACAACTGTTCTCTCCCTCGTGATCTACCTCAGCATCCTGCGCACTTTGGATTGAGGGCGCGCTCAGTAATAGAATAGCCGCAATGTATTCCGCCCAGATCACTCGCGCCAACCCCACCTGCATCATTCTGCTGATCGATCAATCAGGCTCGATGGCCGATCCGTTTAGCGGCGACTCGGTGCGGAAGAAGTCCGACTTCGTCGCCGAAGCCGTGAATCACACGCTTCACGATCTCGTGATTCGTTGCACGAAAACCGAGGAAGTCAGAAATTATTACCACGTATCTGTCATAGGTTATGGACGACACGTGGGAACGTGTTTCTCCGGCCCACTCGGCGCGCGAAACCTCGTGCCGATTGCGGAGGTCGCCGATTATCCGTTGCAAGTGAAGAGCAGTTACAAGAGAGTTTCAGACGGCGCGGGCGGATGGGTCGAGATCCCTGTGCGTTACCCTGTCTGGATCCATCCTGCGTCCGACGGAAAGACGCCGATGTGTGAAGGGCTGGCGAAAGTGAAAGAAATCCTGGAGCGCTGGCTCATGGAACACCCGCGCGGATTTCCTCCGACCGTTCTGCATCTCACCGACGGTGAGTCAAGCGACGGCGATCCGGAAGAAATTGGACGCCAAATCATGTCGTTGCGAACAGATGACGGCGCGGTGCTGCTCTTTAACTGCCACATCTCTTCGCGACGATCTTCGAAGATCGAATATCCGACTGAGGAACGATCTCTGCCCGATGGATTCGCGCGCTCACTGTTTCAGATTTCGAGTCGCTTGCCGGCTAACTTCCTGTCGGCCGCCGCTCAGCTCGGCGTTCACGCACTCGAAGGTTCGAGAGGATTTGTCTTCAACGGCGATCCATCGTCGATCGTTCAATTCTACGAAATCGGTACCAGCCTGACGGGCATGACGCCTTATCGATGGATGGATGATAGTAGAACGGAGCTGGCTTGAGTTCTGTCAAACAGAGCGTGATGTGGGAACTGCAAACGCGGCAGTTGCTGCTGCCGAAGTTGGGCCATGACGCTTCTGAGTGCGAAGACGCGATCGCGCTCGATATTGACAGGTGCAGGTTTGCGGTCACTGACGGCGCTACCGAAGCATTCGACGCCCGCAACTGGGCCCAGAGACTGGCCCAACACTGGGTCAAAAACGAGTCGATCCGAACGGCTGAAGAGTTTCGCGAATGGGTGACAGCAGAAGGACGGGAACTTCACGACTCGTGGAATGGTCTAAGCCTGTCGTGGTATTCCGAAGAGAAAGCGCGCACTGGATCGTTTGCAGCTTTTGCCGGCTTGGAGCTCGATCTCGAAACCGAGTCCCCTTCGTGGCATGCGATAGCGCTGGGCGATACGTGTCTACTACACTGCCGTCGCGGAGCATTACTGAAAAGTCTGCCTCTCTCCCATTCGGAAACTTTCAACAGCAATCCCGTGCTTGTCGCTTCGGATTCGTCTCTGCACGAGAACATGATGCAGTCGCTCGTGATCGATTCAGGCAGTTGCGAAAGCGGGGACGTGTTGCTGCTGATGTCGGACGGCGTGGCCGCGTGGTACCTGCAACGGCTCGAAACCAACGATCTCGATCCGGATGAATTCATCAGTGCAAAACAAGACGAAGAGTTGCGCCGGTTCTTTGATGAAGAACGATTGGCTGGCAGAATAAGGAACGACGACATCGCCCTGCTACGGATCGAGATTACGCAGCGGAGAATCAGCTAGTGGTAGTTTCTCCTTCGCAACCCGGAGCTAACCCGAGATACTGGCCCTCTGCCCGGTACTTCACCGAAGCCATACAATGCCCGTCCGTCTGCTTCGCGCATCCGGTGTTGCGCACTACGTTGCCCGCGGTCGATCGTCTCGGGATGCCGCTCGTCACCTCGGGGCAGTTTGCCTACGTTTATAAACTCAAGTCGATGAACGGCAGCGGTGATTTTGCGGTGCGCTGTTTTCGTGGCTATCTGGGCGATCGCGATCAGCGATATCGAGCCATTCAGGAACATCTGAAGAACGCTCCTGTCTCCTACCTGTCGCATTTCACTTACGCGCCTGAAGGAATACTCGTCGGCGGTCACCGCTTTCCGATCCTGTTCATGAACTGGATCGAGGGCCCGACTTTGGATCTTTACATCAACGAGATGCTTCACCGGCCCGACGTGCTACGGCACCTTTGTGAAGAATGGCTGCGACTGATCAGCGCGTTGCGGGCGTCAGGCGTTGCTCACGGCGACTTGCAGCATGGCAACATCATCGTCGAGCACGGACAGTTGCGTTTAGTCGATCACGACGGAATCTTTGTCACTCGAATGGCGGGTTGGACGGCGAGCGAGGTTGGGCATCAACACTACCAACACCCGCGCCGGGATGCGCGGCACTTCGACACGAATCTCGATAGTTTCTCTTCTATCGTGATCTATCTGTCGTTGCTCGCTCTCGCCGAACGTCCGGATCTCTGGCAGGAGCATCACGACGAGAACCTGCTCTTTACGAAGTCAGACTTCATCGATCCGGAGTCGTCAAGTCTTTTCGCGAAGATCAGAGAACTCGGACCAGAGCATCGCAGGCTTGCGGATGTGCTCGCCAGTTCCGCAACGGGACAACCAACCGACGTGCCTTGTCTCCTCGATCTCGTCACGACGAAATCCACGCTTCCCCCGTGGATGACCGCGCCGGTGGATCTCGATGCGACGACGAAAACTCGAGAAGTTATCTCGACGGAACTGCCTGCGGATAGAAGAAGCGTTCGTTGGGTTCGCTGGCAGGAAAGGAATCGCGAGACTCCACTTCCTGCAACTCCGTCGTCCTCGATGCTGACGAGTATTTTTAACGCCGGCACAACGCCACCGGTGCCCGCTGTCCGCGATCCGAATGATGTCTGGCGTAACACAATCTTCTTCTCAAAAGAGTTTTTACGAAAGTACTTTCTGCTGTGGTACTGGGCCGCATTCCTGCTGCTTAATTTCTTGGGTATTCACTTCTTTCTCGGGATTTTCGTAACCCTCGCCTGTCTGACTATCGGGTGTTTTACTTACGGGTTTGTCCGCGCATTTGACGAGTCACTCACGGCGCGTGCAGCGGGCGTCACCGGGCGCGGGCAGCAGCCGTCGATCGCGGCGCCGCCGCAGAGATCTTCAGGTTCATGGAATCCACACGTAACCTTGCCGGTGCCGTCGTTCAGCAGGAGTGGTTCGGAACCTTTTGTGGGCAACCTTGTGCTGGGTATTTATCACGCGGAAGACTGTAACTGGGTCGATCACATCTCGACTAAAAACCGCGTTAACTTTTCGAGCGCCTCGGAAGCAATTTCACACGGCTTCAAACCCTGCCAGGTCTGCTCGCCTGCGTAGCTAATTCAATGATCGAATGGTGGGAAGAACAAATTGAACGTGCGGATAAATTAGCCGCCGAAGCCAGCGGGTCAAGAGAATTGCTTTCGTTCTATGCGCAATTACTGCGTGCTCAAAGAGAGATTTACGAATCACTTCGCAGCCGCAAAGACTGGCTTCCTTCCGGAGACATCGAGCACGACGTGCCGGCGATTCTAAATGCGCTTCCCGGGCTCCTGAAGACGGTAGAAACCTACGGGCCTGGAAGTCTCTCCGCTGAGGCTCGCGAGTTATCGGAGTCTAGTGATGAGGCGATCAGTGAAATGCTAATCACTCACTGGCGCAGCCCGTCGGACATACAGTTTTTCGCAAAAGCTTTTTTGCAGCCGTACGGCCGTTGGTTAGTGGACACGGGGACCGCGATCTCGAGTCGTGGACTTGCGCACAGCGAACGTCGGTGCCCGTTCTGTGGCGGAAACCCGCAGGTCACTTTCCTGAAAAGCAGAGAGGCCAATGCCGAAAGCGGGAATCGCGATCTCATCTGCGCGACATGTCTCTCAACGTGGGAATTTCGGCGAGTGGTCTGCGCAAACTGTGGCGAAGAGCGGCCGGCGAAGCTCGGATACTT
>DASSEB010000481.1:0-7194 GCA_035696765.1 Pyrinomonadaceae bacterium
AATTCCGGAACACTCGGAGGCGGAGGAAACGGGAGCCGTCGAAAGTAATTGCCTGGCGCAAAGAACACGAGTAGTCCGCCCGCGACCGATCCAGCAAGCCCGGCAACCAACGGAAGCACAGAGCTTCTCTTATCAGGAGCAGTGTAGTGGTTTGAAATCATCCAGATGGCGAGAGCAATCACGAGTGCGGCTGTTTGTAACGCTGAGTACGTTTCCGCAAATCCAGCACTAATGAATGTGAGGACGAACGCAGCCAACAGCCAGCGTTTGTTGGCAGTCGATGCGCCGCGTCGACGCACGATCAGCGCGATGTAAGCCGTTCCTAAAATGAGTGCTGGAACACCCGATCTTACCTGTGCCCAGTAAAGTGATTGGCCAACAGAAGGGAGCACTTCGAAAGCGGTGAACAGGACCATCGCTGCCGTAAGACAACTAAGAAGAACTCGTACTTCCTGTTCATCGGCTCGGACAATTTGGTAAACCGTGAACGCCAGCGTCGCAAACCAGATGATTACTGTCACGGCGGTCTGGTAAGGAATAGTTCGGGGGTAGATAGGCGCCAACAGCGTATCCAGAAAATTTGCAGCATAACGACCGGTCCAATTCATGTACCAGTACAGCGCTCCCCGAACGATGCCGTGGGAATGCGCAACTGCTGTGGAGCAGAAGTCATCGGCCACCATCCGACTGTACGAACCCAAGTAGATGTGTGTGGCGAGGGGGGTGGAAAACAGCGCCAATAGAGACAGAAGCAAAATCCGTTGCCACATTGGCCGTAAGTTAAGCACGTGAGTCTGACTGGTCTTCGATTTGAGAAAGATGGGTATTGTTGTCTGCCGCGAGTGATTGAAACTTCTCTCTGTCGAGCAACGCTGAATCCGCTGATTAAGGATGCGCGTTCGAGCACTGCCTCACGTTCCGCATTATACGAGCGACAGACATCTTGTTCCATCGCTGTTGACGGTGAACGGGCCAATCAAGGCGCGCAGTAAACAAATGCAATGACACCAAAGAAGGACTTGTCCTCATTCCACTTCGTTCCTTCTACGCCACATTTTTATTCGCGAGATACCACAGTTTTGCAACCTATCCATCCTTGCGCAGCAGAAGAATGTCGCATCCCCTTCCCTAGCTGTCACAACCCCTGGCTTTTTCCGACGAATCTGGAGGTCTGTGAAATGAATCCGTCTCGCCTATTCGCTATCGCGATCGTTTCGTTAGTTTTAATCACGCTGCTTGCGCTGCTGCCAGCGACTCCCGAGAAAGTCTTAGCCGATAACAACGCGTTCACGTTTCAGGGGCAGTACACGGCTCCCGCTTGTGGACCAAGACACGATTTTACGATTGGATCAAACACCAAAACGATCGACGTCGTGGCCTCGACCGTCCCCGTGAATGACATCGTTCTGAAGTTGTACTACGCAGGACAACTCATCACGGAGCAGGATACTGCCACAAGCCCGGAACCCATCCACTACGCAACGGGCAATAACCTTGCGCCCGGCACGTATCAGGTGGAAGTCTGTCCATTCGGGGGGCAAGCTGTAACAACTCCCGCAGACTATGCCGGCGTAATCATCGTCAGTGAAGCTCCGGTTCCGGGAACTGCTCCGCCGGCAACAAATCCGATAGTTTTGCCGCCCGCGCCGATCGATTCCGGACCCGCGCCGCGGTACCAGAGCCATACGCCGACCGCTGCTCAGATCGAAGCAGGCATGACGAAGAACTCGCAGGACGAACCAAACATCGGCGTTAACTGGAGTAGCGGAACGGTGATGTTTCAGGCACTGATGCAAACGATCCAAGTGCAGTTTGCCGACGAAACTTGCCCTCAGACGCCGCCGTCGACCTGGAAGGACGTAACACCTGTTACGTCGCAGGAAGGGTTCGATCCGATTCTCTTCACGGACCACGCGACGAACCGCACGTTCGTGACGCATCTGCTGCTCGACCCTGCTGCCAACGCTTCATCTTTCACTGACAACGATGGCACGAACTGGATTCCGAGCCAGGGCGCAGGCTTCGGATCGGGTTTCGATCACCAAACACTCGGAGCTGGTCCATTCCATGCTCCCGTTCCACCGCTGCCCGGCTACAAAAACGCGGTCTATTACTGTTCGCAGGAAGTTGCGTTCGCCAATTGCGCTTTGAGTCTCGACGGTGGGCTGACATTCGGGCCGGCCGTGCCGATCTATACCCTCGTGTCGCCCGATACAGCTACGGTGGGCCAGTGCGAGGGCCTTCACGGGCATGTGAAAGTCGGTCCCGACGGTACCGCTTACGTTCCTAATGCAGCGTGCGTTGGACCAGTCAATCCGAAAGAGAATGGCTTCGCACTCTCCGAAGACAATGGAACGACATGGAAAGTGCGGACCATTCCGGGCACCGCCGGCGGGGGGAGTGATCCTTCGGTGGCCGTCGACGACGGCGGTCTGCTCTACCTCGGATTCATGAACGAGGACAAATATCCTGCGGTAGCGGTGTCGGCCGACAAAGGAAAAACGTGGACCAACATGTACGACGTTGGTGCGATGGTCGGTGTGAAGAACGCGGTGTTCCCAGCGATGGTCGCCGGCAGTGCGGGTCGCGCTGCCATGGCCTTCTATGGCACCACGCAGGAAGGTTCCGTTAACGATTTCAACTCTCAAGCTGTTTGGTATCTCTACGTCGCGCACACGTACGACGGGGGAGCGCATTGGATCACGGTTAACGCTACGCCGAATGATCCGATTCAGCGGGGCGGGATTTTCCTTGGCGGAGGTTCACAGATCCATCGTAATCTGCTTGACTTCTTCGGCGCGGACGTCGATCGATTCGGTCGAATGACAGTGGGCTACGCCGACGGCTGCATCGGCCCGTGCGTTCAGTCCGGCGATGACGCTCGCGGAAACTCTTACACTGCGTATGGCAGTATCGCTCGTCAGACTGGCGGCCGCCGGCTCTTCTTCGGCGCCGATCAGACCGGCGCGACTGTTCCCGGTGCGCCACGTCTCACAGTTGGGCGTAATGGCTCGATCAGCACTCTGACCTGGTCGCAATCGGAAAACGGCGGCTCGTCCATCACGGGTTATAACGTGTATCGCAGCGCCGGCGGACCTGAGCAGTTAATCGCGACGTTGGGTGGTGACGCGCGGCGATACGTCGACAGCTCAGGCAATGCGACGACAACTTACACCTATCGAGTCAGCGCGACGAACGCGGTCGGCACGTCCTGCGGGACGAATGCCGTTGTGGCGGCGCCGGTGGGTGGCTCGTGCGACGCGAATGGTCTACGAATCCTAACCGACGCATCCGGCGATCAAATTGGTGCACCGCTGGAAGGCGATATGGATATCCAATGGGTGTCGATCGGTGAGCCATTCTTTGCCGACGGCTCGCGCAAGCTTGTCTTCAAGATGAAAGTGGCGAGCCTGGCCTCGCTCAAGCCGAACCGCATGTGGCGCATACTCTGGAGCTACCCGGATGCACCCGTTGCGGGGAATCCAACTTCGAGCGCATTCGTTGGCCGTTACTACATCGGCATGAATGTGAATAGCGATGGAGCGGCGACCTTTGAATACGGCATCGCGCAAACTCTCAGTGCAGTGGTGGCGAACGCTTCGCCGGCTGAAAAGTTTGGGCCTGCCGATCCGGAGAGCAATTTCAATGCTGACGGCACTATCACTTTGGTTATCTCCGCGGACAAGGTGGGTGGGCCAAAAGCGGGCGACCTGATTGGCGCGCTCGTGGCGCGAAGTTATCCGGTGGCCCAGGACGTCACGCTGCGTGGCGACAGTGCCTCCGACGTGGCGAGTCTCGGCAGTACGTACGCTCTCGTCGGCAACGGCTTCTGCGCGTCGGCGAGCACATGTTTGGAAGAGGACGCTACGCCAATCGCTTACTCGTCGGGCTGGCATCAGGTCGCGGATTCGGACGCGAGCGGTGGTCACTTCCGCGTCAACCCAAACAAGAACGGCAGTGGCTCGCTGAAGCTCACGTTCAATGTGGATGCCGGACGCACGGGCGCAGTGGTTTATAACTTTGCGAAGAGTACGAAGGGAGGGACCGCGGACGTTTACGTCGATGGCACGTTCAAGTCGCAGATTGCTTTCAACACAAGCAGCGGATCGCTCAACGACCCGGTCTTCGGTTTCAACGCTCGCTTCGGTGGTCTATCAGCGGGATCGCACACGTTCGAGCTGCGTAATGTCCGGGGAGCGGTCTACGTGGATGGTCTCTGTCTCGAGAGCGCGGCTTCTACCGGCGCGCCAACTACGGGACCGCAATCAACTACGAGCGCGATTTCCGCTCTCGCGGCACTTGGCTCTGTGGTCCAATCTGTAAACGCTCCCGCGGGCACGCAGTCGATCTCGGTTGTAGCCAGCGGTGATGGGCTATTGCGCGTGATTCTCATCGATCCGGCTGGTCTAACTCTGGCGACTGCCGATGCGGTGAATGGCGTGGCGGTTCTTGATACGACGGTCTCTCGTACCGGCGTGTACCAGGTGAAGGCTGTGAACCTCGGAACCAATCTCACGCAGACGTGGGTGGCGGCAACGCCGTACGGGTCACGCTGATGTGTGGCTCCGTCCGCATGCGCGCAGTTGTTCTTCTCGGGATGCTTCTGTTGCTGGTGTGCGCGCAACGCACATCCGCGCAGCGCCATCGCGATCCGTGCCGGCTACTGTCAGACGCGGAGGTCCGCATGGTCCAGGGACAGGCGCCGGCACAGAAGATCCCGAGCGAACAGCCGGCGGGATCGTTCCGGTTCACGCAGTGTTTCTACCGAACACAGGAGTTGTCGAGTTCAGTCAGCGTCGCAGTGGGCGTCCCGCTTACCGATGACAAACGTTCTGGACCACGGGACTACTGGCGAGCGCAGTTCAAGCGCGAGGATCGCGAGGAGTCTGACGAAAAGAAGAACGAGCCAAGGCGTCTGGCTGGATTGGGTGACGAGGCGTTCTGGGTCGGAGATCCCGTGACTGGTGCGCTTTACGTTTTGAGAGGCGAGGTGTTCCTGCGCGTGAGTGTCGGCGGCCCGCCCGCGCAGGCTGAGAAGATCAGACGCGCGAAGGCCCTTGCTCTTTATGCCTTGAAGCGCCTGGATACGGGTCGCGTTACAAACCGCAGCCGATAAGAAGTGAACCAAGCCGTCGAGGTTGTGTCGAAGGTGGCTAAGAAGACAGTGCGCAATCCGATGGTGGATCTGGACGCCTTTGACCATGAGGGCGGCGAACTGAATGTGATCATCGAAACCCCTAAAGGGAGTCGAAATAAATTCGATTACGATGAAGAGTTAGGTATTTTCAAACTGGGCGGTCCGCTTCCGTTAGGGACCGTTTTCCCTTTCGACTTTGGTTACATCCCATCTACTCGTGGCGGAGACGGCGACCCCTTAGATGTGCTCGTGCTGATGGATGAGCCGGCCTTTCCCGGTTGTCTGGTCTCTGGAAAACTGATTGGAATAATCGAGGCTGAGCAGACAGAAGGACAGGAAACGACTCGCAACGACCGGCTCATCGCGGTGGCGGCCGTCTCGCGCAATCATTCTCACGTCCGATTTCTCGGTGACTTGAACGCTAACTTGATCCACGAGATCGAGCGGTTTTTTGTTTCTTATAATGAAACCAAAGGAAAGGTCTTTAAGGTTTTGGCCCGGCACGGACCCGATCGCGCGGCTGCGGTGGTAGAGAAGGGTATGAAGGAGTTTCTTCGCTCGCGTCGCGTCGGGACCAAACGTCGAAAGGGGTAGTTTAGAACCCCCAAACTATTACACGCGCTTGACCGCAGCGTTCCGCAAACCTCAGGTCTCACCCGATCAATTCGCTAAATCTCAAAGCATCTTCGGTCATCGCACTATTATTGAAAAACACGTAACCGAATGTCTTTCCGGCCAGCATCGCTGCCAACTCTTCCAGTTCGCTGGTCTCGTATTTATATCGCCAACCATCTCTGCCATGAAGCCTGAAATAGGGTGTATCAGGAGTAACGGTCGTGCTTAAAAAGGGATCGACGACGTGTTGCAGCGCGAGGTTTTCACACAGGGAGCGAACCAAGTCGCGATCCCAGTCGCCGCGGGGCTCCCAACATAGATTTAGCCGATGCCGATCAATGGTCGAGAAAAAGTTTTCCAGGCTGGCCACATTTTCCTTGCTTTGCGTGAAGCTGGCGGGACACTGAAATAAAATCGTTCTTGCCTTCAAGGCCCGAGCACAAGCGACTGTTACTTCCCAGGCTTCATGCACTATTGCCGAAGATTTGAAACCGCCGACTGCTAACTTCTCACTTGCAGATAGCTCCTTTTTAAGCCGTCGGTAGGTGGGACTCCTGGCCTCGTGTGTGATCAGCTGCCAGGCCTTGAGAGTAAATTCAAAGTCGGCCGGCATTTCACTGCGCCAACGCTCCAGGGTTGAGAGTTGCGGTGGTTGATAGAACGTTTGTTGAACTTCAACACAGGAGAAGGACCGTGCGTATGTTTTCTTCGATACCCCGAAACCGCACGTTCCTATTTGTAATCCGCGCGGTGATTTGTAGCGCCTTCGCAGGCTTTGATTTGCAGCGGTCACGGGAAGTACAAGACCTCGATTCACACGCACGAGCGCCGAAGGCGCGAAATATGGTAAGCGCTGAGCAGAGCGAAGCGCGTTGTCCTGGTTAGCCGGAAGAATTTGAATAGAGCACTGAAAGTGCGAAAGCCTTTTAACTATTTCTTCCGCTCCTTCAGAGCGGCGGCGTCATTAGCTATTGATCCAGGGGCGACGCGTTTCGCTCTGCTCAGCGCTTGCGCCCCTGGTTAGCCAAAAAAATTGAATAGAGCACTGAAAGTGCGAAAGCCCTTTAACTATTCTTCCGCTCTTTCAGAGCGGCGGCGTCATTAGCTATTGATCCAGGGGCGACGCGCTTCGCTCTGCTCAGCGCTTTGCCCCTGGCTACCATCTTTCGCGCCTTCGGCGCTGCGCATACTGAACGCCTTCGGCGCTGCGCACACTGAATTCATTGCATACTGCTCATGTCTCATGATAAAAGGCTGCTCCCGGAGTTTCCATCGAGCCTTACCGCAGTCCCGGAACCAAAGTGATATTCCAACGCGTTGGACGAACCACTCGCTGGTGTTGACATGTTTACTATTCATGATCTCCTACCTCATTTAATCAGGGTCCTGAGGGAGCGTAATGACACCGTGATCATGATAAGTCATCGTCTTGCTTTCGCGGG
>DASSEB010000482.1:0-4023 GCA_035696765.1 Pyrinomonadaceae bacterium
GTAGCTAATATGACGATTATGACTGCGAGGAACCTTTGCATGACTCTCATTCGTGTTTATTCCTTCCCTGGTCCAAATCCGGATCGGCGCCGCCGATCCGGATCTTTAATTGACACTAATTCTCAAAACGGTTTGCGATCAGCACTACAAGAGCAGGAGGACTGTGCAGCCCGCCTGCTCTCGTAAGTACGTCACGCTATGGTCTGACAACGTTGAGTACGGCAGTCCTTCCGGTCCCCGCCAGGGTCGCCGTGATGGTGACCGGGTTCTGGCCCCCACCCAACTGACCCGTCAGGGTTGTGACCGTAAAGGTCGCCGCGCTCTGCCCTGCAGCCACTGTTACCGTAGCCGGTACCCGGGCTTTTCGTGTATCACTGCTTGTTAGTGTGATAGTTAGACCACTCGCCGGTGCTGGACCACTCAAAGTGACCGTGCCGGTTGAAGACGCCGGCGCTGTCACCGTCGTTGGGTTCAACGCAAGTGACACGAGGGCGCCCGCGAGTTGAGTTGTTGCCGAGGCCGAATTCGAAGTCGCGGACTGATTACCCGCTGCATCGAATGCTCGCACTTGATAACTATGCGTTGAGTTCACCGCCAGGCCCGCATCAGAGAATGATGTGGCAGAGACGGTGGCTATTTCTGTCAATCCGCCGTCGCGGAAGACTTTGTAACCCGTCACAGCGAAGTTATCCGTCGAAGCTGTCCAATTCAGGTCGATTGACGTCGTGCTTGAGCCCGTCGCCGTAAGACCTGTTGGAGCAGTCGGCGCAGTAGTGTCATTGCCCTGCGTTGAGACGGTGACAGTGTTCGACGCAGTCGACTGATTATTCGCCGCGTCAACGGCCTTCACCGTATAGCTGTGCGTTGAGCTGATCCCAAGGCCGGTATCGGAGAAGTTGGTTGTCGAAACCGTGGCGATCGCAGTCGCACCCCCGTCGCGGAAAACGCTGTAACCGACGACACCAACATTATCCGTCGAGGCTGTCCACGAGAGGTTAATCGTGGTGGAGTTTGGTCCAACTCCAGTGAGATTGGTTGGCGCACTTGGAGCTATCGTATCGGCCGGCGTGGTGGCGGTCGCGGTATTCGAGAACGCCGAGAGATTTCCGGCTCCATCGATCGCGATCACTCGATAGCTGTGTGACTGGAGCGGTGTAAGTCCAGTGTCAGAAAAAGCTGTTCCAACCACTGATGCAATCGGCGACGGCAGTGTATCGCGGTAGATCAGATAGTTAGTAACAGCGACGTTATCGGTCGAAGCCGACCATGAAAGATTGATCGTGGTCGGGTTCACAGCGCCCGCGACCAGATTGGCTGGAGTCGACGGTGGCGCTATATCGCACACCGTGGGCTGCGGGTTGAATGAGTTGGTCGCAGTAATCGTCTGCAACGGTGGATTAGCCGGCGGCCATGCCAGCACAGTGGAGTTGCCGTTGAAATTGCCGATAGTGGCATCCACGTACGAGAGGATCCGGTTTGAGGCATTCGTCAACGGGCTCGCCGAGAAGGTCGGGTCGTTGTACGCCCCAGTCGGAACGGGCGCCTGCGTGCGCGGATCGATGATTTCGAACGGGAATGGACTGAGTGGCTGCGGGGTCGTCTCACATGGACCATTGCAGCCGCCAGGGCTGAGTCGCCGGTCGAGATTCCACGGCAGGCCGGAGAAGCTGAATGGAGTGTCAAGCGCGTTGAGGTCGATCTCTACGAACTCTGGTCCAACAATGCCGCCAAGACCGAGGCCCAATGGGAATAGGTACTCGCCGTTCGTCGCCGTGTTACCCAGGATGTCTATAGTCTTGAGAGAACCTGTTGCATCAGCAAACTTGCGGCCCGTCCGCGCCATAATCTCGTGCGGCACAGGGCTGAGGACTCCGAACTGCTCCTCGAAGGTGCCGCCTGCAGGACACGGGTTCGAGGCCGCGAATCTCGGGTCCGCGCGCAGATGATCACAGGGGTCAAGCCTCGGGCTGGTTGCCGGGGCAAGGAAATCCACGTCGTGACGGATCTTCCAGATGTTGCCGCCGACGCCTGCGACGAGACCGTTCTGTCCGCAGGTACCTGCGCCCGCGGCATTGTCGCAACCCACGACTGTCGCGAGGGGAAACTCATGAGCGTTGTTGGTGGTCGGGTCGTAATGAAGCGACCAGATCATGACGTCTGTGTTCAGACTCGCGAAGCCGATGAAGAGGGTTCGCGCGCGTTGGTTTTGAAAGCCCGGCGCGTCGATTCCGACCTCGTCGAGGCTCAGGTAATCGGGCTGGCCCGCGACGTCCCTGGTGCCGAGCGCACGACCGATCGTCGTGGTGTGGGCGGAGAGGAACTTCACGTTATTGATCGTCTCGAAGTTGCCCTCAGCTTCGATACTGTCTCCGATCTGAATGGGAGCGAAGCGCCGTGAGTCGGCGACGACCAAATCAGCCGTCCGGTTGGTGGACGGACAGAGCAGATCACCGGTACCGGAGGTGGTGCTCTGTGCCGAGAGAGTCTCAGTAATATTGGCGTCCCCGTCGAGATCAAGAGTATCGACAAACGATCGCGCGACTGTGCTCGGGATACAACTGGGCACGCCGGTCGAGAAGGTGTTCGTATAATTGTCCGGGTCAAGCGTGAAACGCGGGTCGGGACTGCAGTTGACTGAACCTGTCTGGCAGCCGAGTCCCTGTTGGACCGTGTGGCGGTTACCGGGATCGTTGATGCGAACCATGACGCCGGTGTTGGCGTCGTTCAGAATACCGTTCAGGCGAAAGTAACCGTCGGTGTAATTAATGTAAGTGACGTTGCCTTTCACCGTATCAACACCTTTTTGAATAAAGATGTCGCCGGCGATGACGTTCCCCGCACTGGTGCGGTTAGCATGAATAGTGGCGATGGCGCCTGTCTTATTCGCGTTGCAGAAATCTGCCTTTGCCAGGCCGCTCTCAGCTCGCTGCAAACAGGCCGGAGGCGCCTGAGTGAAGATCTGGTTCAGCGTCAGACGGTTGGCCGGCAAATCCATCAGCAGGTTGCGCGGGAGGATGATGTTCTGTCCGCCAACAACCATGATGCCGCCGGACCATGGATCCGTCTGGCTGTTAAGAGTGAGACGCTCTATCTCACCTGTGATAGGGGCCGCCGAAGCGGTTTGCGCTTGCGTTGTGCCGGCGGGCGAGAGCAAGAACGCGAACAACAGCAGCAGCATCGCGCTGCTCGCCAATTGAACGCTGCGATAAATATGATTTGTTCTCGGGAGGAAAGTCAGTTTTCGTGCTGTTCCAACCTTAAAATCGGTGGGGCTCACCTTCATGTGAATTCTCCTTCTTTCTTTCTTGAGGGTTTATGAATGCCTTACATCAGAGTAGTGGGTAGCGGAGGGTAATCATGGCTGAGACAGACCTCCGGCTAGCCGAATAAATGCGGCTACTTCTCGATAAAAGGATTTCGTTTGTCCCGGATTCTTGCTGAGTTTAAGTCGCTCGAGAACTAGTCCGCTTGACGAAAACCGGGTCGACAAAAGCGTTCAAGCAATGGGTGGAGAACGTTAGAAAAGCTCTCGTGCGCAAACGTACAGAGGGCAACGAGCATGCCGGAAGGTAAAATGGGGCTATTCGCCCCCGAAATTTAGTGGTGTCTTAATTCGGATTCTCTGTGCAACCTCTGTGTTCTCTGTGACTCTGTGGTTGTTGTATCTCGAGTTTCTACGACCACAGAGTCACAGAGAACACAGAGGTTGCACAGAGAATCCAAATTAAGACACCACTAGGGTGCGAGCACTTCGAGGATGGCGTGCTCTGCAAGTTTACGGAAAGCACCGCCCGCGCCCACCAACTTCTCGCCACCCTCCTGCACGAGCTGGGTTCAGGAAAATTTAAGACGGGCAATTCGCGGTAGCACCTTCCGGCAGCATCTGGCAAAATCACACGTAACCCCACAATCTGCGCGACACCGTGAGCGATTCTGCAGAACGAGACCCGTCAAATGGATGGGAAGCAATTGCGCCGTCGATCATCGGGAACATGAGTGAGTCGATCGTCGGCACTAAAATTA
>DASSEB010000483.1:0-2673 GCA_035696765.1 Pyrinomonadaceae bacterium
AGCCGCTGCAGCATTCTTACTGGCGTTCTGGGAGCCTGACCGATTCACGTTGGACAAGCTTCTGAATCGATTACGAAACTGAGCGGGAGATCCGATCACGAACAACACTAACTTCGATAGCGTGAACGCTCCGCGTAATATGGGCGTCGAGACAGGCGGCTGTCCTCATACGGCGATTCGCGAGGATGCTTCCATGAACCTTGCCGCCATTGAAGACATGAACCGGAAATTTCCACATGCAGAATTATGCTTTGTCGAGTCGGGTGGCGATAATCTTGCGGCAACCTTCAGCCCCGAGCTGGCGGACTTGACGATCTATGTGATCGACGTCGCGGAAGGTGAAAAAATACCTCGCAAGGGTGGCCCTGGGATCACGCGCTCCGATCTTCTCGTCATAAACAAAATAGATTTGGCTCCTCTAGTAGGTGCAAATCTGGGTGTCATGGAAGCGGATACGCTGAGAATGCGCGCCAAGCGACCCTTCGTTTTTACGAATTTTAAGAGCGGCGAAGGTGTCGATCAAATCGCAAAGTTTGTCATCGAGAAGGGCGGATTAGCAAAGGAGTCCGATACCTTGATCAGGTAGGGAGAAGTATAAATGGGGATTATCTCACGAGGCTTTTCCGGTCGACGCAGCGCGGCAGATGCAAAGCTACCACCAGGGCAGTACCTAACTACTGACTTCCCTGTTTTGTCCGCAGGACCGACGCCACACATCCCACTCGACCAATGGGAATTTGTGATCGACGACGGCACGAATGTTCTGCGACGATGGGACTGGAAGTCGTTTCGTGACTTGCCCACTGAGACCTTCACGGTTGATCTGCACTGCGTTACGCGATGGTCGAAACTCGGAACATCCTGGGAGGGCGTTTCGGTCGACACCATGCTTGCAGACGTGAAGACAGATGCTTCTTACGCAATGGCGCGTTCATACGGTGACTACACCACTAACCTGCCCTTGAAGGACCTCAGGAACGGGCAGGCGTGGATCGCGTTCCGTTTTGACAACAAAGATCTTGCACCGGAACACGGCGGACCTGCACGGCTTCTTGTCCCCCATCTGTATTTGTGGAAGAGCGCCAAATGGGTGAAGGGCTTGACGTTGATGTCACACGACAAACCCGGCTTTTGGGAGAGTCTCGGCTACCATATTTATGGGGACCCATGGCGGGAGCAGCGTTATTCGGGCGACGAATGATGTGGCGAGTCGGAACAGTGGTTGCTCTACAGGACGAAACGGCGACGGCACGGACGATCACACTCAAGGTTCCAGATTGGCCTGGTCACATCGCGGGCCAGCACGTTGACGTGCGTTTGACGGCCTCGGATGGATACTCTGCGGTTAGATCATACTCTATCGCCTCTGCGCCGAACGCTGAAAAGCGCGTTGAACTAACCGTCGAACGACTGCCTAACGGCGAAGTCTCGCCCTATCTCACACAAGAACTCGCAGTCGGCGATCGCTTGGAGTTGCGAGGTCCGATCGGTGGCTGGTTCGTGTGGCGCACTCAACAAACTGAGCCGATCCAGCTCATAGCAGGGGGGTCCGGCATTGTTCCGCTCATGGCTATGATTCGCTCGCGTGCGTCGACGGGCAGTACCGCGCCGTTTCGATTATTGTATTCCGTGCGCGAACCGGGAGCGGTTTTTTACCGCGATGATCTCCTAGCGCTATCAGATTGCTACAATAAAGTGAGCCTTACCTACGCGTACACACGAATTCCTCCGAAGGATTGGCCGCGACCGCCCGGCCGCATCGACGGCGCTCTGATCGCGGACGTGACCTGGCCCTCAAATCTTGCCCCCACTTGCTACGTTTGCGGCCCTACACCATTCGTAGAAAGTGCTGTTGGCTTCCTTAGCGCCTCTGGCAACTCCGCTGACAAGATCAGGACGGAGCGTTTTGGACCCACGGGAGATCGGAAATGAACTCACATACCTACGACTACGACTATATTGACGGTAACGCTGCTGCCGGTGAATTGAGCAACATATTTGCCATGGATGTTACAGTTGCGGAGGGACAGTGTGCGCACTGCGGCGCAACAAAGCGCTTTGCCGAAGCGCATTTATACATGCAAGCTCCCGGCGTCGTGGCGCGGTGCGCCGTTTGCGAGCACGTACTCCTTCGTTTTGTAAAAGCTCGCCAGCGCGCGTTCCTTGACCTGCGTGGAATGACATGTTTGATCCTCGACACATCACAACCCCAAGAGTGTTAATGCCAAAAGCTACGCGGCATTTTGTGCTAGAATGACGATGTTTCTACTCGCCACTCGTCAAATCGAGACCCATCGCTCAAAACGGCGTTTTGCCATCGTAAATCGATCATATTTGGAAACGAAAAGGAACGTTTTGAAATCGACGATTTCGGAATTCTAAGTCTGGCGCTTCGGTCGATCACCTCCAGGGCATCAAGACTGTTAAATCTCGCGACAACGGAGTAGCAATCCGCGGCTGTGTGACTGAAATGGCTAATCGTTGCCAGGCCGTTGCCGACAAGAGTTAGTTCTAGCGCGGCAAATGCCCCAGATACAGGCAATCAGCAAAAAGGCTCGTCCAGAGAAACAACACGATTCGGCTCATCAAGACCTCAGAAGAACGCGCGTCGGTGTATATCCGAAGTCCTCGCTGGCGTCTCGAATCGGGGCGTATATTGGCGTGCGGAACAAA
>DASSEB010000484.1:0-39218 GCA_035696765.1 Pyrinomonadaceae bacterium
ACACGGAGGTTGCACAGAGAAGAAGTTCAAACTAAGACACTACCCAGGATTCAGTAAAACCGAACTACTCGCGATTTATCCTTAGTTTGGGACAAAAGCTCGCCAATGGGTTTTTCGAGGACGGGATGCACAAGTTTTGGCACTAATTCGTTGAGCGGCACGAGCACGAAGCGGCGCAAATGAAGACGCGGATGAGGCACAGTTAAAAACTCCGTGTTCAGCCGCTGATCTCTATAAATCAGCAGATCGAGGTCGATCGTGCGCGGTCCCATGGGCACAGCGCGTTTCCGTCCCAACGCATATTCAATTCGCAGCAGGCGCGCGAGCGTTTGCTCAGGCGAGGGAAGCGTGGGGCCGCGAAGCTCCGCAACCATGTTTAGGAAAGCAGGCTGCTTTTCGTATTCCACTGGCTCGGTTTCGTAAATGCTCGACAGTCGAATAACATCCAAACCGGCCTCGAGCATCGCGCGGACGGCGAGCAACAGATACCCGGCGCGATCGCCGAGATTGGAACCGAGTCCGACGTAGGCGTTCTGGATCATTAATCAATGTCCCAACTTCTCACACTAATCTGGCTTAAGTGGCGGCTGTTGCGCAACTCACTCCGCTCGTCTAAAGCTGTCGTCAACAAGATCGCGTCAATCCTGGGAATGCTGGTCGCACTCGCATTGTCGCTCGCAGTAGCTCTGGGTCTCGGCGTGGCGGCGTACGCACTAAGCCAACCTGATGCACTCGACGGTTTTCGACGCAGCGCCGCGCGCGATTTCCCGACGACGGCATCGGCGGAGTTTATATTCTTCTCGATTCTCAGTTTGTTGTACTTGATGTGGGCAACGGTGCCGTTGACGATCGGCGGCAACAAGCAATTTGATGCCGGCAAGTTGCTGATGTACCCGATCACGCTGCGCAAGCTCTTCGCCGTCGACTTCATCAGCGAGTTAACGACGCTGCATTCAATCTTTGCGGTGCCTGCGATACTGGCGATCTGTATCGGCGCTGGACTCGGCACAGGCGATCTGTCGACAAGGCTGATCGTTGCGGTTCCGGCCATCCTGTTCGGCATCGCGTTGTCCAAATGGCTTTCGACCACCATCGCCTTACTCTTCCGTCGCAAACGCGCGCGCGGTGAAACCATCGTAGCGTTGCTCGGCGCGGTCGTGGGTTTAAGTGCTGCTCTCGCAGGCCAGGTTGCGCCGCTTCTTTTTCGACACGCTGAGTCGTTTCGATCGCTGCGCTGGACGCCTTCGGGTGCTGCCGCATTTTTGTTACTTACCAACGCCCGGGACGACCGATTTTCTTATGCGCTTGCGTTCGTAACGCTGAGTGCGTACGCGGTTGTCTTGATCATTGCGACTTACTGGATCGCGCGGCGAGCGGCGCTTGGTCTGGAAGGACGCAGGAAACAGAAAGCTGCAACGGACTCGACGGCAGGCTTGCAAGCTTACTCCGGTTGGCAGTTGCCGCTTTTGTCCGCCGACCTCTCGGCAATCATTGAAAAAGAGCTCCGCTACGTGATGCGCAACGCTCAGGTGAAGATGATGGTGCTCATGCCTCTGGTTTTGATCATCATTCGTCTGGCGAATTCTCAAAGGCTGAGAAGTGCTTCAACACCCGCCACTCCAACTGATTTTCTGACGTACGGCTCCGGACTACTTCTCATCGGCGGCGTGCTTTACGTCTTTCTCATCCTCGCAGGTCTTTCCTGTAATCTGTTCTCTTTGGAAGAAGGCGGCATGCGCACCCTCATTCTTTCTCCAATCGACAGGCGCAAGATACTGCTGGGAAAGAATATCGTCATCACTCTCGCCGCACTCGTGATTGCTACAGCGCTGCTGATTCTGAACGCGATCATCTTTCGGGACATCACAGTCGCTAACCTGCCGTTTATTGCGTTGAGCTTTATTATCTTCGCCGCGATCAGTGCGACGATCGGTAACGGGTTATCGATTAGCTTTCCCAAACGCATGCGCTTCGGAAAGCGCATGAATGTGTCCGGGGTGGCGGGGATCCTGTTGATCCCGATGGTGATCGTACTCGCGACCCCTCCGGTGCTGGCGACTCTTATCGGTTACTTCACACGAAGCCTCCTTTATGAGTACGCTGCGCTCGCACTCTTCGCAGTTCTCGCAGTTGGCTTATACTCCGTCGTCATAAACTTTCACGGACGTTCACTTGCTCGTCGTGAAATCGACATCCTCGAGGCGGTCCGCGAACCATCAGATGAATGAGTAAAAGCGGCCTTTGCGGGGAAAATCTTTTACCTGTGTTACACTGCCTTGCGGGTATTCAAATTTAATCCAGCGGTGCTCGTGAGCATCCGGGCGGGTTTAGAGCCCCGTCAATACACAAATGGCTCGCAGAAGATTTCGCAGCAACCAGCGGCACGAACCAACCACGGAGCGTTCCTTCCAGGAATACATCCTTTCCACTCCTGCACCGCAAACTTCCCGAACTGAATTACTACGTCTGATCCGCGGCGGTGAAGACACTTATCTCGAACTCAAAGTAAAACTTTCCAACACGGAAAAGATCGCGCAGGAAATAGTCGCGCTCGCGAATACCGGCGGCGGGGTAGTTGTCTTCGGAGTAAACGATCAGTTGCGAGTCGAAGGTGTTGACGATCCGGAGCGGGTCCAGGAAGACCTGGTGCGGATCTGTCGCGAGGAGATCCAACCGCCACTCGTTCCATTCATCGATCGGATCTCGCTCGACAACGGACGGCGCATCGTCGCGCTCGATATCGACAGCAAGCGACGTCCGTATCGCACGCGTGACGGACGTTTCTATCTCCGCATCGGCGCGGAGAAGCGTGAAGCATCGCGTGAAGAGATCTCGACGTTGCTTGATGAAGCACGCCCGCTGCGCTACGAAGACGTGCCCGCACTCGGTGCGACGATGGCGGACATCGACGAGGCGCATCTGTGGAGCTACCTGCGCGAGTTTGAAGGCGGCGCATTTGAGGAAGCGAGTGTCGTCGGTTATCCGACCGCTGAAGTCCTTGACCGCGATCTGCTGTTAGCGACAACCGATGGTCAGGAAGTCGTTCCAACTGTTGCCGGACTGATGTTGTTTGGTCACGACCAGCGAGTCGCGGAGTTGCTCCCGCGCGCTGCTGTAACTGCGACGAGGTTTTCCGGCGACTCTTTGCAGTCGCCGGTTGTCGAGCGCATCAAGCTGTCAGGAAATGTGGTGACGATTTATGAAGGGTTGACGCGTTTTATTCTTCAGTATTGTGACTTGTCTGAAGTTCGTCCGCGGAGTTTTGCTACGACCTCAGAAGAGGAGTCACCGGTGCCGGCGCGCTCCAGTTATCATCGCGGCGTCGTAGCCGAGGCGATCACGAACATGCTCTCGCACAGAGACCTGGCGCTCCGGGACCTGCCGAGTCGAGTGAACGTTTTTGATCACTCGCTGGAGTTTGTGAATTCGCGCCGCAGTGTTGGCTTCTCGCCCGTTGCGCAAAAGGCGATTCGTTACGGGATGCCGGAACGTCTCAATCCTCGCCTCGCCGCAGTCTTGACGAGTGCTGCTTACGGCTTAAAAGCGAATCTGCATGGATTACCGGATTTGCTGCGTGAGGCAAAGCGGTTCTCCAACCGCAAGGCAGAGATCGTTTCGTTTAATGATGAGTTTCGACTGAGGATTTACGGAAGTTAGTTTTTAGCCGCGGATATCCGCGGCTGAATTTTCCTACTTAGAGCCATCCGGCTTCGGAGCGTTGTAATACTTTCTCGCCTGGACCTCGTATTCCTTGTTATCGTACGTGCCGTCACCATCGATATCGACCTTCACTTCCAGCTTGTGCTGTTTGCCGTCGTGCACGTCACCCGGATTAAAGGCGAGACTGTACTGACTGCGCAGCAAGCCGTTGATGCTGTTGAGCACATTCGGCAACTCACCTTCAAACGTCACCGGAAAATAAGCACCGCCTGTTTCCTTCGCGAACGTTTTCAGCGTGTTGTCGGCTTGCAACCAGCTCATCCTGCCGGGCATTCCCATTAGGTTGTCGGTTGCTTCCAGCCGATCTCCGTAAATTTTCTTGAACAGGTTCGCTGTGCCGATTATGTAAACCGGAACTCCGGCGTTCTGAAGCACCTTGCGCGCGTCGCCGTAGTTGATCTTGCTAAACGTGTCGATGCCGGACGCGATCAGGATCACTGCCCGGCGTCGTCCTTGCACAGAAGCCAGACCGGCGTAATCTGATTTTTCAGACTTCGAATCTTCAAGCACAACCGAGTCGCCACGGCCTCCGACCAGCACAAACTTCAACGCGTCAAACAAATTCGTCTCCCGAAATGCCGGGCTGTTTCGCAGCAATAAACTAATCACCTGCTGAAGCCGCGCCGGATCGTTTGTGAAATCAGTCAGCGGAGTTGGACGAATATCAAAGGCGACCACAGAAACGTAGTCGTCGGGTGGCTTGATGAACTGCGACAGAAACATCGCCGTTGGCCGAATCACTTCATAAGTGCCGGGCTCGTAGCCCCTGTTTCCAAGAAGTCCAAAGATCTCCGACCACTTGCTGTATTCGAGCACCATCGCCACCGTGATCGGCGCTTCGGGGGTTGAGAAATTAGTGATGGTTTGCTGCGTGCCGTCGGCAAAGATCGCGAAATTGGGTTTCTTCAGATTAGTAACAATCTGGCCGCTCTTCTTGTGGTAGACAACGGCGTCGACGTTCACGATCTGCGTGGAGATGGTTACTTTCTCGAGGTCCTGCGGTTTGGTTGGCGCAATGTCGGGAGGAAGCGGTTCCTGGTCGCCTGGTTTGGGTGTTTCGCTCGGTCTTTTGTTCTTCTTCTCGTTGCTGGTTGGCGGCTGCCGGCGCGACTGTGACCAACCCGGGCTCACGCTGAGTCCAACCAATAGCAGCATAAGAGCAATACTAAAAAGCGGGTATAAACGATTAAATTTCATAGTTTGCCACTCCCGAGGGACATAGCGAGGAAGGTTGGTGCCTCATTTCAGCAGGCACACCAATCAGCTAAACCCGTCTCCGAGGTATTCAAAGGTCTGATGCGGAGGCGTTGCCGGGAGTTTACCACTAACGACCGCTGGCTTCCGCTTCGATGACGATGTCGTAACTCCCCGTGTTGTCCGTCAAATCGCCCTCGTTGACTCCCAAAAACAACACTCCATCGCGCTGCGCGACAAACTCTCGTCGCGGCCCGATCACGATAAAGTCGTCGTTATCGTCGCCAATCACGGCGATGAGTGCGCCGGTAGCTTCGTTGCGCATCAACTTGTCGGCGTCGTTGACGTTGGCCAGTCCACCCGGCGTGGAAAAACGTCCCCGTCCCAACGAAACACGGCCGGAGGCACTGATGCGGAGTCGCTGACCTTTCCGCACAACGAGACCGCTGTTTGTCCAGCCATTATTTGCGGCATCGGCTCTGACACCAACTTTGATAGTAAAGAAAGTCGGCGTTGAAGACGAAGCCGGAATCGTGTTGACTGATCTGTCCGTTGCATCCGGCTGGTTAGCCGGATTCGATGGACGCATTGCGGGCGGGTTGTTTCGCGCGGTGATCCCGTCGTCGGTGGCGGTTGGGCCCCCCGAGGTCGAGTCGAACTCGATCGACTCAACGTCTTCGACGTAAACGGTGGTCTGCCCGCGCCTGCCTCTTGCGTTCCCACCGATCAGAATAGTGAACTGCTGATCTTTGAACCCGATCACCTGGCCACGAATGACACTTCCATCTTTCAAACGAATCGTGTCGGCAAGTAGCGGAGTGGAGATTGAAACCAGCAGCAGGATGGAGAGCAGAAGTCGAAATGTTTTCTTCATAATACTTCTCCCTTGGGGGCGTTACGTTGACGAGGTTTAGCAAGACTCGAATGCTTTTGCAAGCGGGAGAGGGCCTGACGGTCTTCCGTGCGTCGGATGCGGCGGAGGCGAAAAAAGGTTGTGACCAGATGTGAGGTTGCGTGATGCATAATCGGACCTTTCTGAGTATCATTGCCGCCTCACTGATCCCCAGGAACCCTTGAAGGGAGACCGACCACCATGTCTAAAGCAACTGAGAAGGCCGAGATGGCTGGAGGTTTGGCTATCATCGGTGGTCTGATCGCGGGATTTGCGGGGTTGGTAGCCGCGTTAATGGCCATGGTTACTCTCAACCTGGTTGCGGCTGGTGTTTGTTTTGCCGGCGCGGGGATCTCATTCGGCCTTGTAGCTAGCGCGGTTTGGCGGCGTTAGCTTGCTCTACCATGTCGTGTACCAGCCGACGTAAATGGGCGTTAGCTCGGTCTTAGGGGCCAAAAACCTCGGAAGTTTCGCCCGGATTCCGATCCGGCACGGTCGTTGCTCCTCCGGCTGCAACGCGTCGCTGAGTCCTTCAGCGAACCTTAGCGAGGAGTAGACCCATGAAACAGACTCTTATCAACGATCCGTTTCGCAATCCCTTCCATAATCGATTTCACGTTCCAGTACATTCGCGGCTCGATGAGATGCAGGCTTATACCCACATGGTCTGGCTGAACAGCCCTATCACCCCGGACCAGAAACCAGAGACGGAGCAGCACTCGCGATCTTGGGGACGCGCCCTCGCCGGTGCGTTTGCCTTCGTGCTGATCGTGGTGTTTTCCGCGGCGGTTCTGTTTCGCTGAGCTTCCGCTCGGTCAGGACTTGTGCAGCACGCCTCTTGACCCAACGTCGGTCCTCTTTTCGCGTTAACAACTAGAGGTTCCACTGGATCTTATTCGTCCGTGGCTAAACCTCGTTGATATCCAATGACGTCGCCGGATATGACGTCGTTAAGAGGAGCTGACAATGACGCGCTTTTACTCCATCGTGCTATTGCTCTCAATGTCGCTCACTACGATTGGGCAGAGCCATGATTTCACCAGCAACAACAACGAGCTTGAAACCAAACTTATAAGGGTATTCGAGTGGGTACTCGAAGCCAGGTTTTCTCAAGATGATCGCGAAGAACTTTCCCGACTCGTCGAGAGCTCTTTGCGCTCGAGTAATCCGGCCGATCTCAAGTCGCTTCAGGACGTCGTAAAGTTGAATGATCTGATCGACACAATCCCTCCCGGGCGCGAAGCTGAAGTGCGCGCTCCAATTCAACGGAACATCCTGGAACAGTTACGAAACCAGCCCAATGATCCAACCGCGAAGCTCCTGCTCTCTGTCTACAACAATGCTCATTCAAAGAAGTCGTATGACCTGTCGCAGGTGAGTTCGAACGCACGGCAACAGGATCGACCGTATCAGTCTCAAGGTTCAACAACCGTTCCCTCAGAACTCGTCGGCGAGTGGCAGGCGCGACGTGGCTCAGGGTCGAGCTACTACAATCCGAATTCGGGTTCGTATGGCGCTCCCAACGGAACCGTAGACAGTTACAAATTCTTCGCAGACGGAAGCTACGAGCACGCCCTGTTGATTCAAAATTCGCTGTACAACTGTACGATTCGGCTCTTTGGACGCGAAACAGGAAAGACTGTCGTCGAGGGCAACACGCTAACAATCACACCTGGTCCAGGTACGTTCGAGTACAACGACACCTGCCGCTCGCATCTCAACTCGAGAAAAGTCACGCACGTGGACGGACAGAGATGGCAGTGGCAGGTTGGACGCGACGAGTACGGAGTGAAACTCTGCGTACGTGATCAGGAAGGCGCTTCTGCCTGTTACTATCGCCAATGAGATTTGGATGGTTGAAACAGAATTGAAATTGGAGCCGCAGATAAACGCAGATCGATCTGCGTGAATCTGCGGCTCGTTCTTTCAACTCTGGCGCAGCGGCGCCATCGGTATCGGAATGTTGTACGTAGTTGCGCCAACTCCCACGCCACCCTCGCACGAATTCGGAGGCACAGTACAAATCCGCCGCGACGATGGACATTCTGCCGCCCAGAACATGTAACCCAACATCCCGCTCGTCGTGCCCGCGCCATTCGGCGCCACTGTCTGCACATACGCTCCGGTTGAGTTCGTCAGCGAGCTGCTGAAACTGGTGCACTCAGGCGCGGCCCTCGAGCCGGTAACGATGTACAGCGCACCTGTAAACCTGGCTGGTGCAAGCGGCAAAATCGGCGGATCAAACTGCGGCTTACCGTCGATGTGCTCCTGCCAATTGCTTTGCGCATCTGCCGCACTATTGAATTGCTTACTGGTGACCATCGCGTTGGCGTAGTCCAACACGGGCGTCGTCGTGTTCAGCCAATCAGCAGTTGCCTTGCGCGCCAAAGGAATCAACCAGCGATCGCCCGCAGCGAGGTCTATAGTCAATCGCGCGGCGTGATTTGTTCCCGAAGCGTCGTACGGATGAACGGAACGATAAGCATTGATGAACGCCTGTAACCCCGTGAGATTCGGGTTCATGTTTTCTTCGTAGTCGATCTCAATGCCCACGCCCATACGTTGAGCCACTTCCGCTGCGTTCAGTCCAAGCTGCGCAGGGTTAGTTGCGAGCGCCTGGTTCCAGGCGTCGACATAAGTGATTCCGCCGATTGACAACTGAACTCGGACGCCGCGGCTTTTGAAGTAGTCAACCACTGCCTGGTTCATTCCGATGGGAACGCCTAGTGATGTGGTAGCGTCAGTTGTTTTGTTCAGCAGTCTCATGGGCTCAACAAAACTCAAGACCACGAGGTTCACGGACGGCGTGCCGTCACCTCGGTCTATGAGCCAGCGGTTACGGGTGTTGAAATCGGTCATGTTACGAACGCTGGCCCAGGAACAGAAGTCACTGCCACAATGCCACGCTCCGTAAACCGAGATGTTGGTAACAGCGGCAACCGTCTTCGGTTTTGTAGAAAACCCGCCGAAGAGTGCCGCCAATATAAGAAGACTCAGCGCGAACACTTTTCTTAGCATCGTAGTTCCTCCGTCGAAATTCAGACCCATGAACAGGTGGGGCGTAAACTCACATTACGACTGGGCTGTTGAGGGAATCAGGGAGGCTGCTTAAGAACTTTGCGTGTCGTCTTGAAGCTGAGTGCAGGCTAGTGCCGAATCTTAGGGCATATCACGTGAATGATCAAAGTTTTTCAGTGGTGGAGCCGCTCGTGTGAAGCGGAGTATGGGCCTCACTTCGGAACTTGATTACCGGGGTGTTCGAGTCGAGAAGCTCAAAGGTAGGAAATCAACGTTTCAGTTTCGCTTGCGTTGCGATGCAGAGCTCCTTATGGTTGTGACACCCTTCCGTGGTAATACGGCGAAGGTCTCCATAGCCTTTGCCATTTCATCCACGCTTTTCTGATCCTCATTCATGAAGATAAATACGATGGCATAGCCGTTTGTAACGTGAGCAAAATACGTTTGGACCATGTGCCTCCCATTGACGTCGATAGCGTAGTTGTCACGGAAGAACTGTGCACCGCCGTACCGGTATTCTATGGGGTCCTCCTTCAACAGGGCTTCGGCGCCGGCCTTCGCGATTAGTGCCCGAACATTGAGCAAATACTCCTTCCCACTAACGATTCCGGGAGCGTGCGCTACTCTTTCCGCCATAACGAGAATGGCGGGATTGACGGTAATGCCGGGCGTTCCTAATGGATGACGAAAGACAGTAAGGAAGTGATAAGTGTTTTTCAGCGCAACCTCAAGGGACGCTCTGGATAACGCACCGGACTCTGCAATCTTTTCGCTACCGATCTCTCTAATACGTTCGTTTGTTGCTTCGCCATGAACAACCCAGTCTTTCGGGTATTTAAAACTGAAACCAAAACCACGGTTGATGTACATGCCGTCATGGTTGACGCCAAGATCGACTGCGGATTGGCCATTTGCGTAGAAGGAAAGCAGCAGAATGATTGGGATTGCGAGAGGAAGACGCTTCATGGGCAGATAGTAGAGGATTGGTGTAATCCCGGCAACATAATTCCAAGCCTGCGTCCCGAGCCGGCCCTTGCCTCCCCTGAGACGCTTCGCTATTGAGGTGACGCTAAAAGGCGGGCCTCGAATACTGATAGCGAAAGCGAGGGAAAGCTTGAACCCTGGCCCACCACCCTGTATATTCACGCCGCAGAACCCCTAAAAACTGAACTGACGTCATTCTGAGGTTGCTCAGTTATGAGTCTTCCCAAACTACTGATCCCGGTAGTCCTTACTGTCCTCATCTTTCCGATGGTGATACAGGCACAAGAACGTTTGTGTGACCCAGCTTTTGAGGATTGCCGCACTCCCTTATGGAACCTCATCGATGCCGAAACCGTCGGCATCGACGTCGCCTTCTGGTTCATGCAGGACTCCTCTTACGCCACCAAGCTTGTAAATAAGTTCAAAGCGGGCGTTCCCGTTAGGGTGATAGTAGACCCTCGTGCAAATCCAACGTATGCGGGCAACGCGGCAGTGTTGGACCAGTTGAAAACAGCAGGTATTCCAATGCGGTACAAGATCGGCGATGGAATAGTGCATTGGAAGATGATGTTGTTTGCCGGTCAGAACAAGTTGGAGTTTAGCGGTGCAAACTACTCTGGAAATTTTTTCGTTCCTGACGCTCCAAACGCCAACTACATGGATGAAGCAATTTACTTTACGAATGATTTGTCACTCATCCAAAGTTTTAAAACGAAGTATGACGACGTGTGGACCAACGCTGTGCAATATGCGAACTACGCAAACATTACTGGACCACTCACGCGCAAGTATCCAACGTTCGCGATTAACCCCGAGCTCAACTTCCCACCGTCGATAGACAACAGTCAGGATTTCCTTGCGCGCACGCAACAGAACCTGAGCCTTGAAACTAAAAAGATCGATATCATCATGTATCGGATCACGAATCAGGGATATTCAGACGCCGCGATTGCGGCGGTGAAACGAGGAATTCCTGTACGTCTTATTCACGAACCAGACGAATATCGAAACCCCGAGCGCCAATGGGACAGTTGGAATTTGGATCGTATGTACATGGCAGGCGTTCAGATTAAGATGCGAAAGCATCTTGGGCTCAACCATCAGAAGTCTGTTCTTCTCTACGGGCGTGGTTTGACGATATTTGGGTCTTCCAATTGGACCGGTCCGTCATCAAACTCCCAGTTGGAACACAACTATTTCACTACCAAGCCGTGGTTTTTCCAGTGGTTCGTCGACCAGTTTGAGCGCAAATGGAATTCGACCACCGAGAACGAACCTTTCGTGCCACTCCCGCCAGGTCAGCCTGCATATCTCTTTCCGGTTAACTCATCAATTGCTCAACCGACGACCATAACTCTGCAGTGGGAAGGAGGACCGTGGGCTCACAACTACGATATTTATTTTGGTACTTCACCCAATCCTCCTCTCTTTGTAGCAAACGCGAGCACGACTCAAAGTGGGGCGCAGGCAGGCCAGCCGTTGTTGCAAACTGGTTCCCCTGACGACGGTGTCAACGAAACTTACAAACTCCAAATCACCCTTCAACCAGGAACGACTTATTTTTGGCGCATCGTCAGTAAGACTATCGCAAACCAGACGGCGAATGGGCCCGTCTGGAGTTTTACGACCGCGGGTACTCAAACACCGCCCGCCGCTCCAACCGGACTGACCGCCACGGCAATCGCGGCTACAAGGATCGATCTTGCATGGAACGACGTGGCGACCGAAACGAGTTACCGCGTGGAACGAAGTCCAAATGGATCCACCGGCTGGTCTGAAATCGCGAGCCCGAATCAGAATCAACAAACCTATTCTGATACGCAGGTCAGTTCGCAACAAACTTATTTCTACAGAGTCAGGGCCGCGAACAGCGGCGGATTTTCAACTTACAGCAATACTGCGAGTGCTACGACGCCGGCAATCGCGCCCGTCCTTCTTAACGACGGCCCGCGCGCAATGGCGTTGCACTCACCCTCATTCACTCGAGAACCTTTCGCTCCGACGTCGCCGTTGCTGAACCCAATCGGGGATCAACGCACGCGAGTCATGCTGTTCGCGCAAAATGTCGATCCAAATATAGTTACTACCTGGTCTGTCACAGCCGTTAGTGCGCAGGGAGTGTCGTATCAATTACCGATCGAGTACGTTGGTCCATTTCCGGGATTGGAATTCATCACAACTGTAATCGTGAAATTGCCCCAGGATCCGGCTCTGCATGGAGATCTCACGGTCAACTTAACGGTGGCAGGAGTTCGAAGCAATAACGTCGTATTCGCAATTCAATGAGGTGTGGCACACAAACGGGCGGCGCAGTTTTGAGCCGCCCGTAAGTGTTTGATTCTGTTTGGCTGGGAGGCAGGGACTCGAACCCCGATAGCCAGATCCAGAGTCTGGAGTCCTACCATTGGACGACCTCCCAGCAAGGGACTCTGAATTTACGTATCGGGGTTGCGGTTGTCAACTAACGACACAATGCCGTTATTCGTCCTGCAAATCCGGTCTACACCGAGTCATTCACTGAAGGAAGTTTGAACTTACCCGCTGCCGCCAACGCCTTCGCTTCTTCCGGGCGATACTCCCAATGCCATGACTCCCTGGACACCGTTCTTATAAAACCGAGCCCAGGTGCGTTCCGCTTGAGCCACTCGTAGATCCTGTCGGACCCGTCAAACTTGTTATGCAGCGTGTTCAAATCAAACGCCTGACCGTGCTGGTGGTTTGACTTTCCGGGTTCGGCGGCACGATTACCCTGTCCTATCTGAAACAAGTGAAATAACTGAGCCTGCCGTTGGAAGGTGCGAAACGCGCTGTTGATTGAGAGTTGAATGTTGTCCTCCGCGGCCGCATCTTTCAGCTTCATGTACGCATCAAGACTGTCGAGCGTGATCTGCTCCATCTCGGCGCCGAAGCCAACGATATTCACCAGCAGCTTTGGACCGATGAAGTCACCCTGGCGCCAACACGCATTCGGACCTTTTCTGTCTGTCCATTCGTCGGTGAAGTAGAAATCGCAACACCCTTCTTTCAGGTTTGAAGCTAACGTCCATCCAATCTCTTCACCGAGCTGCATGTCGTCCTGCACGATGGTAATGTTGGTCACTTTCACGTGTTTGCCATCGGGCGAAGTTTCAGTAACAGCAACAAACGTCTTGATGGGTATCGTCGTCTCCTTCGATTTAAAGTCAGGCGGGCCTTCACGTATGAATGCCTTCGTATCGACGCAAGTCATGTTCGTGCCGCGAGGCGGCAAACTCCACTTTGACGGCGCGAGACCCACCGTTTCATTCGTGAACCCGCCTACCAGATTCGTCGCGCTGGTCCAGCCAAAGACTTGTCCAGTGTTATTTGCTGCGGCAAGCACATAAGTGTGCCTGCCCGGATCGGTTTTCACGTCCAGCACACGCACTTCTGTTCGTTGTGGAATTAATTTCACGTCTCCAACGTGCTTGCCTGGCGGAAGCTCGTCGCCAGGCTTGAATTTCTGTTCCCTGAATTCTTCGTCACGAACGATGGCTTTGTTCGACTCCACGACAAATACTTTTCCAACATAGCTCGTAAAGTTCATGGTACTCCTCCCCGTCGGGATGAAACATTCAAACTGTCCCGTCAGTGTATATGGCGAAACGCCGCAAGACGTTTCGCAAGCCGTCAAAAAGTAATGCTTGAACTGGAGTGCGCTCAAGATGCACAATGGAGCCGTTCTAAGCGGCTTAGAACGCACGCCTGCACGTAAACAAAAGACAATTGGGTTTATCTTCTTTTCCGAACACAACTACGGAGAGTTGATGACTGAACACGACAAGGACGAGCAGCTTGCTCAATACCGGCTGAAACTGGAAGAGACTGCCGCGCTCGTCGCCCGTATTCGCCACGAGATTAATAATCCCCTTACCGGTGTGTTGGGCCAGGCCCAACTTTTATTGCGTGAAGAATTGAGCGAACGATCGCGGAAACGAGTCCAGACAATTGAAGATCTAGCCCTGCGGTTGCGAGATGTGGTGGCCCAGCTACGAGAAGTGCAAAGCCCGGCCGCGGATGAACGCGGATTGACAGATTAAATCTGGCGATCCGGGTTTATGCGTGGCCTGTGACGCGCTTCACTGACTCTTTCAACATCAATCGCCGGCTGCTGATCGTGGCCATGTGGAAAGGCACGACGCAACCGCAGCGATCGCAATCGGCGTTGTCGCCCATCATGCATTTCCCCTTTTGCTCGCCGGTTGGACCAAACGCGAACGCCTTCAAACGAAATTCACAATTATCAGTCACCTTTTTCGCATTCTTCGATCGCATCAGCTCGAGTGTGGAGTCGAGCATGTTGATGTAGCCGGGATACTGTTTCTTCAGTGACAAAATCTGATCGATCAGCCGGTCGCGTTCAGGCCAGTCCAGCCATAACGCTTCGTCCAACCCGGTTACAGGGGTGAAGAAGTCGAAGATGATGCCTCCTCGCGCGATTGGTCCCCACTCCTTTATTAAATCTTCAACACAGTCTCTCGTGATACTCGTCAGCACGCAGGAGATCTGAATGTTCAACTCCGGATGTGAGGCAACGTTCTGCTTGATCTTCTGATAGATGCCCGGCGCACGCATTCGCGCAAAAGCTTCTTCAGTACCGTCGATCGAGATGACCCAGGTGCAGTTGGGCCAATCGGGCAGCTCCATCGTTCCGTTGGTGACGATGGTGTTGTGTTTGAAGTACCCTCTGCCGGCGTCGATCAGTTGCTTTCGCACCATCGGTTCGCCGCCAACCCAGGTACACAGCATCATGGGATGCCCGGCGGCCTTCATCGCTTCGAGCTTCTCAAGCCACTTCTCGATCGAGAGCTCTTTTTCGTTATTGTGATCTTCAGCGAAGAAGTAGCAGTGTTCGCAACGCAGGTTGCAGCGGTTGGTGACGTCGATCGAGCCGACAGCAAACTTCGGCAGACCAAACACGAATAGTTTGGTGATATCGCGTAGCCTGCCGAGTTTTCGACGTACGTTCATGGTTTAGAACATTGTAGACAGAATTTACACGATTCCTAACCCTTGATCGTCACTTTCTTCTCTTCGTCGGTGTAGACCTTGATCTGCGTGCCCGGCTTGATCACCGCGTTTTTGCCCTTCTTCAAAAATCCTAACGGACCAAAAAGAACGACGAGCGCGACGGTGGTCCCGGTCTTGTCATCGCCTTCTTTGCCTTTGGTCGAGCGCAGCTTGATTTTCTGGTTGTCCACTGTAGTCGAAGATTCGACGCGGATGCCAAGGCTGCCGCCTCTTCCCATCATTCCCGCTTTCTTGGCTTGACCGACAACGCCCTTCACGAGCGTGTCTTTGGCAATGACAACCACGCCATCGATTTTTACGTCTTCCGCAACCTTGAAATTAATCGGATCACCCTCGGCCGCTGTCTTACTCGTGATCTCGTCGACCGTCACGACCGTGAACTCAGTGCCGTCAGGGATGGTTTTCGCATCCGCCGGAGGTGAGTGTTGGGGATCCTGTTTTCTAAAACCGGCTGTGATATTGGGAGCCATAATGCTGAGCAATACCAGCAGCATCACGGCAGTCTGAAACAACTTGGGGGTAGTCTTCCGCATGGTTTATCTCCTGGGAGAGAGGGTTAATATTTTTCCGCTCTGGCAAAGCAGCGGAGGGTGATGGGTGAGCGATAAAACCAGAACTAGAGCGACACCGTTTCTTCTTCGGGTGTCTCGACGAGATAAGGACTAACGAATGCCGGTTTCTCCTCCGCGTCTTCCGCCAGCACGGCCTGGATTACGGGCAGACTCAGCGAATGCTTCGTGGTGTTCAGCGGAACGGGCTTACCTGCTGCATAGACTTTGTGCCGGCCATGCTCTTCGTACCATTCAGCGAGATTGGCCGTCTTGTGCATGTTCTCGATGATCTGCCGCCAGCCCACCCCAGTGTTGTAAGCGCAGAAGGAAATCTCGCCTTCCTGAGTGCCGTAAGGGATCACGCACATTTCAGTGCGGCGAAAGTCGTAATTGAAAAGGTCCTGGAACCACATGCCTTCGACGCAGAGCACACGCCAGTTATCGCCGGCGTCTGCCTTCTGCTGCGCCATTCGATCGTTGCGATCGGAGTTTGAATTCGTAGACGAAGGTTTGAATAGGTTGATGATCTGCGAAATCGGAAATCCTTCGGGCGCACGTTCGGCGTTGAAGTTTCGCATGATCGCCATGCCGAGCTGCGCGTACGAGAGTTTTCGTCCGCGCGCGGTGTCGGTAATCACGGCCACGTCTCGCATGAACTGTTCGTAATTGAAGAACTCAAACAAGGATTTGAATTCTCCCGTTTTCTTGTTCACGACGAGCAACGTGAAGATGCCGCAGTTTGGATGGCAGTTACACGACGACCAACCCCACGGTGCATCGGCCCCCTGAAGCATGTCCATCACGCTGGTGAACGCTGAGTAAGACGAGAGCGGGAACCAGTCGCGCAGCGGTTGAATCCGGCCTTCGAGCTGGTCCTTCAGGTCATGCGTCATGCCGGCGAGCGTATAGCGCCACTTCTTGCGCAACTCGTCGGAGATATCTTCGTCGCGGCCCGTGAAAGAAACCGGCTGGAAAGCGATCGTCTGTACTTTGTCGATGTTCTTCGCGGCAAACTCAACGATTTGACCGATACCATCGTTATTCAGGTTGTTAACAATGGTCACGACCAACGTGACTTTGATCCCTGCAGCCGCGAGGTTCTCGATCGCACGCAATTTAACATCGAACAGGTTACCCACGCCGCGATGCTTGTTCTTCTCTTCGCTGACGCCGTCAAACTGAAGATAAACGCCGTGCTGCCCCGCCGCTTTCGCAGCTTTACAAAACTCGAGATCTTCAGCGAAGCGAATGCCATTCGTCGCCGCCAGAATTCGATAGAAGCCAATCTTCTTCGCGTACGCGACAGCTTCGAGGTAGTACGGCGAAAGCGTCGGCTCACCGCCCGAAAAGAGAATGATTACCTGCCGGCGCGGTTTGAACGAAACGGCGCGATCGAGAATAGCTTTCGTGTCTTCGAACGTCGGCTCGTGCACATAACCAACCTGGTTCGCGTCCATGAAGCACGGATTGCACATCATGTTGCAACGGTTGGTCAGGTCGACAGTCAAAACCGCGCCGCGTCCGAACTTAATATTCGAAGTTCCATGACGATGCACGTCCTTGTCTTCGGCGGCGCGAAAGTCTCGACCGAAGAAGAGCGACTCGATCCGTTCGAGAAACGCCGGGTCAGTCGACATCACGTCTTCGAATTGTCCGTGCTTCGGGCAATCCTTGCGCATCACGACCTGCCCGTTGTCTTCGAGGATCTGTGCTTTGATTTCACCGGGATGCTCGTGCATCAACGTCTCGAGCGGCACCTCGCCCGAAATCACAGCATTACGAACTTCTTTTACGCAGCTTGGACAGAGACTGTCGGTTTCGCGCGGGAAACCAAGTGGCGGAGCAGTACGCTCGTACGATTTGAGCAGCGGACCGGGAGCCCAGTTCGGACGGATAGATTCACCTTCGGGTAGGCGCTGGTTAATTGACTGGAATGCTTTCCAGGCGACATCCGAGAGATTGGAGATGAGCCGGGATCCTTTGACTCCCGACAGCTTGCTCTTTTCAGATTCCCCCCGGCGAAACTGGTCACTAAACAAAGGCTTTTCGTCTCCTCCTCAATCAAACGCCCAGAACAGTCGAGCATCATAGTGGCCCTACCCGGCAAAGGCAAGACAGGAAATTCGGTATTTGCAGGAAATTGCGGAGTTTGTGGCGAAATCCTGTCATCCCGCGAGCCCGCCCAAAACGAAAGTCAAATCATTGACATAGTATTTATGGAGGCGTATAAGCACGGTGTTTTCTAGAGTTTGTCCTGAACGTGCGATCCTCGCTGCACTAGACCGTCGCACCTCTGCTTTTTCCCAAATCAGTAGTCACTTTTCAAGAGGGATCCCATCATGTCGCAAGTTTTAACCGAAACCGACGTACCGATGCCGCGTACTCTGCAAAAAACGGACTGGACGCTGCTGTTAAAGAGGATTCGCGAGGGAAGATGCACTCCCTTTCTCGGCGCCGGCGCCTCGTATGGAACGTTGCCGCTGGGTGCAGCCATCGCCGAAGACTGGGCAAAAGAATTCGGTTACCCACTCGAAGACTCCTACGATCTGATTAAGGTGTCGCAGTTTGTCGCCGTCGACGTCGAAGACGCGATGTATCCGAAGGAAGAACTCGCGGCGCGTTTCCGCAAGGCGGGCCGGCCTGACTTCAGTTCCCCCACCGAGCCGCATCGGTTCATGGCCGAATTACCGCTCCCGGTTTACATCACCACGAACTACGACGACTTCATGGTTCAGGCATTGCGCGAGCGCGGAAAGCAACCGGAACAGGAGATCTGTCGCTGGAACAGCCAACTCTACGGTCTACCGTCGGTGCTGGATCGTCTCGATTATGAGCCCAGTGAAAAGACGCCCCTCGTCTTTCATCTTCATGGTCATGCCGGTATCCCCGAGTCGCTCGTGTTGACTGAAGACGATTATCTGGATTTTCTGATGGCGATCTCGAAGAAAGAAAACAAGCTGCTGCCGCCACGTGTTCAGGAGGCGATGGCGAACGCTTCGTTGTTGTTCATCGGCTACCGCATCGCCGACTGGAATTTCCGTGTGCTGTTTCGCAGTGTGGTTACGTCGCTCGAGGCAGGACAGAAGCGAAAGCACGTTTCAGTGCAGATCCTCCCGCTCGGTAACGTCACCGACCACATCCGGAAGTTGAAGGTGCTCAACTATCTCGACAAGTACTACCAGGAACTCAACACGCGTGTTTACTGGGGCAAGAGCAACGAGTTCATGGCTGAACTGAGGAAAATCTGGGAGGAGGGCTGACATGTCTGCTCAGACCCGAGAACTGTATGTTGGCCCAAGACCGTATGAAGAGAGCAACGCGTCGATCTTCTTCGGACGCGAACGCGAAGCCCGCGACCTGCTGTCACTTGTGATCGCCAACCAGTTGCTTCTGATCTACGCGCCATCAGGAGCCGGGAAAACATCGCTCATCAATGCTCGCCTCGTACCGATGCTCGGACGCGTCAAGGATCCAGGGTTGGCGGAACAGCTTGGACCAGGCAAGGGTTTCGAGGTCCTGCCAATCGCGCGTGTCAGTGGCCTCGTCCCGGAAACCGTCGATCTGGATGCGATTCCAAACTCGAACATTTTTGTCTTCAACACGCTCGTGAGTTGGCGAAAGAAAGACGCCGGAACGCCAACAGCCCAGGAGCGCAAACAAGCCGAACGAGAACTCATCGGAAAGCGACTTTGCGACTACCTCGAGGAGACCCGCCCGGTCGCTGCCCCCACAGTGGAGGAAGATGAGGAAGAGGGCGAACCGCTGTCGCCGCGCGTCGTGATCTTCGATCAGTTTGAAGAGATCTTTACTCGCCACTTCGAGCGCTGGCAGGACCGCGAAGGGTTTTTCGAGCAGATCATGGATGCGCTGAAAGGTGGTCCATTCACCTTGAGGCGTTGCGACATACGGCGTCCGGCAGCGCTCATCAGCCGGATCCTAAGAGGCGCGAATTCGGTTTGCGTAGCGCTGCGAGAACGGCTTGCAAACGGCGTCGATCGGGTGCTGAAAGACGACAGCAAGAAGGTCGATGAACGTCTTGAGCTCCTCGTGTCTGAGTTGAACACGATGCTGAAAGGTGAAAGCCTTTACGACGCGGCGACCTTTGCCGGTGTCAATTTGCGTGAGGAGACTGCGCAAGCCCTTCAGCAAAAGCGCAGATCACGAAGCTTCCTCGCTTCCAACCGAGCGCTTCTCGAGGACGCTTTTCCGGATGAGATTTACCGGCGCGCGCCGGGCGACCGCGCTTTGCGAGTAGTGTTTTCAATGCGCGAAGACTACATCGCCGAACTCGATCCTTATACACATTTGTTGCCCGACCGTCTGGGGACTCGTTATCGACTGGATCGTCTGCGCCGCGATGCTGCGTTGGCTGCGGTAAAGAACCCATTGCAGTTCACGCATGTGAGTTTCGCGCCCGGAGTTGCTGAGCGCCTCGTCGATAGTCTGTTGCAGACGCCGGTGCGAGTCGCGACAAAGCCACAAGAAGAGTAAATCCGTGTTTATCTGTGGCCCAGGTTTCGTTTTGATTTGTGCAACGGGGAGGCCCGATTATGAGTGACACGACGTGGATAACCGGTGAATTCGTTGAGACTGTCCAGTTGCAGGTAGTCTGCCGGACACTGATCAATAAGCTCGCGCCAAACGCCACCGAGATCTCGATGGAGCATTTGGAAGCTTACGGCAGTCTCGACAAGGCGCTGCAAGTTTTTTACGAAGACTCAATTCGTGAAGTGGTTGAGAAAACCAGGGAAGCACTGCGGCGCAAGGGCGAAGCTGAGATCAAAGAAGGTGTCTTGCGTAATTGGTTTGAAAAGAAACTCATAACTCCGGCACACACACGCGGTCTCGCTTATCGCGGCACCACTCACACGGAAGGTTTAATCAACGAAGCGGTCGACGTGCTGGACCAGGCCCACATCATCCGTGAAGAGCGACGCGGCAGCGGCCGCTGGTACGAGTTAAGTCACGATCGTTTTGTCGATCCAATCCTCACGTCCAACAAAGAATGGCTGTTGCAATACTCAGGCGCAGCGAAGGTACGTCAATGGCTGGAGGAACGGGCGGTCCGTTGGAACAAGGCTCAGGATGAAGCAGCACTACTCAGTGAAAATGAACTCACCGATGCAGAACGCTGGGTGGCGAGCGCCGAAGCGTCGGAGCTCGGGTATGACACTTCAGTTACGAATCTGATTCAGGCAAGCCGTACGAACATTAAGTCCAAGCGCGCGCAACGCGAACTCGAGGTTGAGAGCGCCGCACGGTTGGCCCGATCTGCGCGGCGCTTCAAGTGGGCTTCGGTTGGCCTGGCGCTAATGTTTCTTTTCTTCGTCGCTACGACATTGATTGCGGCGGACCAGTGGAGAAAGGCGCGGCGAAATTTCCTGTTGGCTGAGGCCAACTATCAGTTGGTCCAGAAGCAGAAAGGCGAGATCGAACAGTCACAGACAAAAGTTTTGGACTGGGCGGAGCGCGAACTGAAGGCGAAGAAGGAAGCTGAAACACAGGCCATGTTGGCGCGAGAAGCCACGCACCAGGCGAACGAGCGCGCGAAGCAAGCGGCGAAAGCTCGACAAGAAGCGGAAAACGCCAGAGGTCAATTAAGGGGCGCACTCAAGAAAGCCCAGGACCGGGCCCGCGAAGCTGAGCGTGCGCGCCAGACCGATCGCTTGTCTCGCGAAGCGTTTCGTCTCTCGCGAAGACCGGAGAGCCAGGGCGATGCGATCGAGCAGTTCGGCACCGCGATCGATGTCTACGCAAAGGCCGGTGATCGCGACGCAGAAGCTGACAGTTACTTGAATAAGGGTCAGGTCTATAAAGACATGGGCGAGAACGAACGCGCCGAAGAGTCGTTCAATAAAGCATTGCAGCTCTATCGTCAGGCCCCTGCGGACCCACTCAAACAAGCGAACACTCTCAACAACATCGGCCTCATCTATAGCTCGTCTTCCGGCTCCTCGGATTCAAGTTCAAGTGAGGGAAGTGAAGAGGCTTTAGCAACCGCGAAGACAAAGTTCTATACAGCGCTCACCATTTATCGCGCTGTTAACGATGCCTTCGGAGAGGCCGCCACCTTGACGAATATCGGTGACGCTCAATTGGCCATGAGCGCCAGGGACGATCGCCGGCGCGCGGAGGAGTATTACGACCAGGCTCTTAATATCTATGAGAACCACGTCAGGAAGAGTAATGAATTTCGCGAAAAGTCGCTGAAAGCGATGGCGGTATTGTCAATATCGTTGGGAGACAAGTCTTTTTCACTCGCGAACAGTGAGGACACCGCCACGCCCTACTACCGCGTGCTCTTTTACCAGAGTGCGCTCGATGCTTATACCCAACTCAAAGACCAGCGTGGCATGGCTTTGGCTTACACCAGATTAGGGGACGGTGCTCAGGAAGCTTTGGAGAGTGCGGAAGGCGCTAACAAGAACGAGATG
Source organism: Pyrinomonadaceae bacterium (assembly GCA_035696765.1). Lineage (GTDB taxonomy): Bacteria > Acidobacteriota > Blastocatellia > Pyrinomonadales > Pyrinomonadaceae > PSRF01. The sequence continues at coordinate 21,843 of DASSEB010000484.1, forward strand.
GAGGAACTCGTCTTGAAGGGCTATACGAAGGCCGCCCAACTCTACAAAGAAACACACGATCCAATCGGAGAGGCCGGCGCACACCTTCGACTCGGAGATCATTATCGCGCGCTTGACGATCGTGAGAAGTGGCGCAAAGCCATCGGTGAATATGAGCAGGCCTTAAATATCTATCGCAGCGTGGACGATCGCGCCGGACAGATTCGCGCTCACCGGCTGCTCTACGAGTTCTATACGAAATCTCCTGAACCGGCGGATAGAGCAAAAGCCATTGCAGCGTTGCTGTTGATGAATGATCTGTACAAGTCGCTGGAGAACGTGAGAGGACAGAGCGAAACGTTGCTCAAACTCGGCGCGCTGCACGAAAGTCTTCAAGACAGGGACAAGGCGGAAAAGGCGTTCGAGAGCGCTCTGAGTTTTTATGTCAATTCAGGTGACAAGAAAACGCAGGCGGACATCTTACGCGAGATTGGCAAGATATACGCTGCGTCCAGGGACAAAAGCGGCGTCGAAATAGCCGTGCGGCGATTCAACGAAGCCGCGGCCATTTACCGCGAAACCAACAGCACAGAAACATTGGCCGCGACTTACGACAAGCTGGCTGAAATTCACAGCCAAAACCCCTGGCGACTGGCGTTCACGAGTGGTGATGCGACCGAATGGTACTTGCAGGCGGTTAAGTACTACCAAATGGAAGCAGATGTATACCGCGGTAAAGGATTGAAATCCGATCCGTTGAAGGTCGCCAGGATTCTGCGCTTCATTGCGTCCGTGTACCGGGACCGTTTGGACGATAAAGCCAAAGCAATTGAGTCGTTGAAGCAATCGTTGACGATTTACGAAGAGGCAAAAAACTTTTCCGGCATCAGAGCGGTGAAGCTCGAGATTGAAAACCTGTCGAAGCAACCGGCAGCGCCGACTTCTAAACCTTAACCGCGAACGATGCGTGCTATCATCAGGAGCGTTTTCAAAGCGCTCCTTCGATGCCTATCCATCCCACAGCCGTCATCGGCAAGCGTGTCGCGATCTCTGAGAACGTCGTGGTCCACCCGTATGCGGTTGTCGAAGACGACGTAGAGATCGGTCTGGATTGCGAGATCGGATCACACGCGGTCATCAAACAGTTTACAAAAATCGGCGCACGCAACCGGATCTTCGAGCATGCGGTGATTGGTGGAGAGCCGCAGGACGTAAAGTTCAAAGGCGAGCGAAGCTATCTCGAGATCGGCGACGACAACCTGATTCGCGAGTTTTGCACGTTCCATCGCGCGAGCGGTGAAGGCGAGACGACGACGATTGGTTCGCGCAACTTCTTCATGGTGGGAGTGCACGTCGCGCACAACTGCCGCGTAGGCGACGACAACATCTTCGCGAACGACGTCGCGCTTGCCGGACACATCACAATTGAGGACCACGTCTTTCTTTCCAACAATGTCGGTGCGCATCAGTTCGTGCGGATGGGCCGTCATGCGATGATTGGCGGAAAGTCGAAGATAGTGCAGGATGTGTTGCCGTTTTTTATTACCGACGGCAATCCGGCGCGCGTTCGTGGAGTTAACAGCGTTGGGCTGAGGCGCGCGGGGTTTTCGGTCGAGGCAAGACGTGCGTTGAAGGATGCTTACCGGATGCTCTTCAGGTCGGCGATGCCGATTGAAGAAGTTCTGGTCCAACTGGAAAAGGTTGACGACGAGCACGTTTCGCATCTGGTGAGTTTCATTCGCGGATCGAAGCGCGGGTTTACGAGAGCAGAAACCACGGATGACACAGATGAGAACTGATGAGCTGGCGGAATTAGTCAGAGGCCGCGTTGTCGGTGACGGTGGGACAGTCGTCGAACGGATAGCGGACCTTGAACATGCCGGCGAATCTGAGATCGCATACGTCGAGAACGAAAGTTTCCTGCCGGTTGCGAGCGAGAGCAAAGCTTCCTGTCTGATCGTTAGTGAGCGGTTGGGTGAGAAGTTGCCGGATCGGACGCTGATCGAGGTTGCGAATCCGAAGCTCGCGTTTTCGTTTATCGGCGCTGCACTTCACCCGCCGGTCCGGCGCGAACCTTCAATCCATCCCACTGCTGTTGTTGCCGACACTGCCGACATTGCGCTTACGGCTTATGTTGGACCGCACGTGTGCATTGGCGAGTATGCGCGTGTTGGCGCTTACACGAGACTCGAAGCCGGTGTCGTGCTGGGTGCGAACGTCACTGTCGGCGATGACTGTGTGCTGCACCCGAATGTCGTTTTGTACGATGGAGTGTCGATCGGGACTCGCGTGATCTTGCATGCCGCCGTTTGTATTGGCGCCGACGGGTTTGGTTACGTGCGCCACGATCTTGGATATCAAAAGTTTCCGCAAGTTGGCACGGTGATTATTGAGGATGATGTGGAGATCGGTGCGCACACGTGTGTTGACCGCGCTGCGCTAGGTCGCACGCGCATCGGTCGCGGGACGAAGCTCGACAACATGGTCCATGTTGGTCACAACTGTGACATTGGCGAACGCGTGGTGATTGCGGCGCAGACAGGGATTAGCGGCAGTGTTGTCATTGAAGACGACGCGGTGATCGGTGGGCAGGTTGGATTTGGAGACCACACGCGCGTGCAGAAGGGCGCGATCATTGGATCAAAGGCGGGAATCCTGCCGGGGAAGATTGTGCGGCCGGGCGTGTGGTGGGGAATACCTGTGCAGCCACTGGACGAGTACAAGCGCATGAACGCGTACATGAATCGGTTGCCGCAAATGCACGAACGCCTCAAACGCCTCGAAGAACAGCTTCAGCCACAAAAAGGCACAAAAAGCACAAAAGAGTGAAAGAGGAAGGCGCGCAGAATTCACCAACTTTATTTGTGACTTACCTGTTTTTGTGCTTTTTGTGCCTTTTTGTGGCTAAGTTCAGGATGGCTTTTGCGGCGCGGTCGGAGGCGCCGGGCGCGCCCAGCTTGGCAGCCACGTCGCGCAGGGTGGCACGCGCGGCGTTGTTTGTTTCTGGTTCGAGTAGTTTCAGAAGTTCGTTTGCGAGGTTCTCACCGGTCAACTCGTCCTGCATTAATTCTTTTGCGATCTCTTCGCCCGCCACAAGGTTCACGAGTCCGAAATGCGGCACCGTAATCAACCGTCCTAACGTGTGCCAATTGATCGGCGACTCCTTATAAACAACAACCATGGGCGTCTCGAGCAGTGCTGCTTCGAGCGTCGCGGTGCCGCTGGCGATGGCGGCAGCGTTTGAGGCGCGTAAGGCTTCACGTGTTTGATGTTGGACCAGTTTCACGACTTCGGAATGCTCCCGGGAAATGATCTCGCCGGTCTCTTCCGCTGTGCGGCTGGGCGCGATCACGACGACCGGCTGCACGTCAGGCCGCGCAATCCGCAACGATGCGATCGCCTGAAGCATTGGTGGCAGAATTCGCTCCAACTCCTTGCGCCGGCTTCCCGGTAAAAAAGAGACGATTGGCCGCCCCGGATCGAGATCGTTTCGCCGGCAAAACTCTTCGCGCCCGAAACTCGCTTTGACTTCACCGGAGAGCGGATGCCCCACAAACTCCACATGGTCCACACCACGATCTCGGTACCACTCCGCTTCAAAGGGCAGGATCGACAACAACAGATCCACGTCGCGTTTGATCTTGTTCACCCGCCGCGGACGCCATGCCCAAAGCTGCGGGCTGATGTAGTAGATGACTTTCAAACCGCGGCGGTGGAGCGCTGACGCGAGTCGCAGATTGAACTCAGGCCAATCGACGAGCACAACTGCATCCGGCGATCGTTGAATCGCTGCTGTTCTCAACCGTCGAAAGGCGCTGATGAATCTTGGCAGGACGCTGCCGACTTCCACGATCCCCATGATCGCGAGGTCGTCTGAGTTGACGACTGTTTCGACACCGGCGGCGCGCATCAGTGGGCCAGTCGAACCGAAGCATTCGAGATCGACGCGTTCGCGAAGTGCTTTCACGAGCGCGGCAGCGTGGGCGTCACCCGATGGTTCACCCGCGACGACCATTAACTTGTAGCGCTCAGGCACGGCGCGGATGATAGCAGACAGGAAAATCCTGTCTAAAATTCTGTAATCGTGTCCATTCGTGCTAGCATCCACGCGCCCTATGATGCGCTCCGTGCCGGCACTCCTGATTCTTGCCCTTGCCTGTCATTTGGCAATCGCCCAGCAAACGAATCCAGTCGATCGGAAAGTGGCGAATCCGATGACTGACACTCCCAACGTCAATCCACTCAATACCGATCAACCCGTGCAGCCGCGCCGTCCGTCACCGCAAGCCGTGCAAGGCACCGGTACGGATCAGATCACTGTGGAAAGCAACAGGCAAACTGCGTCGGGTCCTGAGAATGCTCGCATCGTTCACTACGAAGGAAACGTCGACATACGCATCGGCACGTACCGTCTCCAGGCAGACAAAGTCACCGTTTACGAAGCAGAGAACAGGGTCGTCGCCGAAGGCAGCGTAGTCTTCGATCAGGCTGACATGGCGCGAATCACAGGCTCGCGCGCCGATTGGAACTATCGCACCAAAACCGGTTACTTCGTCGACTCCACCGGTTACACCAATCAAACCCAGGACGGCACGCGCATCTATTTCACCGCGGATCGCGTCGAGAAGATCAGTCTCGACACGATCATCGCTACCAACGTACAAGTGACAGCTTGCGATGAAGACGTTCCGAAATGGAGTTTTCACGCGAGCAAGGCGCGAATCAAAACGGGCGATCGCGTGTACGTCTATTCGCCGAAGCTGCGATTGAAGCACATGCCGGTGTTCTACCTGCCGTATGCTTCGGTTTCAATAAAGCCACGCGATCGCGCGTCGGGATTTTTGACTCCGACTTTCGGCGGCTCCGGCGCGAAAGGTGTTCGTCTTTCGACTGCTTACTATCAAACTCTCGGCCGCTCGGCAGACTTCACTTTTCGCAACGACATCTACACCCAGCGAGGCCTCGGATTCGGCGGCGACCTGCGCACGCGCGCCAACTCGCGGTCGTACCTCAACGTCGGATTCTACACCGTCAAAGATCGAATATTTGGTCACGAGGCTGACGCGACTCATCCCGATCAAGGGGGCTCGAGTCTGTACGTCGAAGGAGTGCATTACTTCAAAAACGGCTTCATCGCCGCGTCCGACGTCAACATCACTTCGAACCTCGCCTTCCGGCAGGTGTTCTCCGACAACATTCAACAAGCCATCTCTCCCGAAGAGACTTCGCAGGTTTTCATAAACAAAGATCACAACGAGTACAGCTTCAACTTCCTCGCGCGCACGCAGGTGACGTCGTTGACGAACGCGCGCATTCGTATTCGCCAGTTGCCAAGCATCAGCATCGACAAGCGGCCGGCAATCGTGAGTTTCCTGAAGAACCTCCCGCTCTACTTTTCTTTCAGCGGAGCGGCCGACGGCGTGAGCCGGAAAGAGACTGTCGAAGATGCAGTGCAGTTTGTGAGCGACGTCGGCGGCAATCCGATCATCTCGCCGTCGATCGTGCAGCGACTCGATATGCATCCGCGATTTGAGTTGCCGTTGAATTTCGCCGGCTGGAGCATAACGGCTTCGGGCGCCGGGCGCGTCACTTTCTATTCAAACTCACTCGATCCAAACACGCGTGACGTGCTGAGCCGGAACCTGACGAGAGCGTACGGAGAGTTTGAATTCGACGTGCGCCCGCCGGCGTTTGCAAAAGACTTTCACCGCGGTGAAGGCGATTTCTTCTTCCGTCACGTGATCGAGCCTTACGTGGTCTATCGCAAAATTTCAGGTATCAATAACTTCGACCGCATCATTCGCTTCGACTACACAGATGCCGTTGCCGATACGAACGAGATCGAGTTTGGTATCGCGAACCGATTTTTCACACGCCGCTCGACGGAGAACGTCAGCGATGTGCCGGTGAAGGCGAGTGAAAAAGAAGACCGTCCCCTGCTTTCGAGCCAGCCGTACGAAGCCCTCACGATCACGCTCCGCGGTAAATACTTCTTCGATCCGTTCTTCGGGGGCGCGCTGGTGACGGGTCGTCGGAACCAGTTTTATCCGCTCAACACGCTCACAGGGTTCATCTACGGCGGCGTCCCGCGGCGCTTCTCGCCCATCAACGTCGACGCGAGATACCGGCCGCGGCGCAATCTCTTCGCCGATTTCCGGACGGATCTCGACACACAGGGCGGCGGAATGCGCTCGCTCGCCACGACGTTTGGACTCTCGAAGTCGCTCGTCCAGGTGTTTCAGAGTTTCTATTACACACGGGCGATCGAGGTAGCGCCGCAGTTTGCTGATACGCGCGGTTTCGAGGCGGGCACGGTGCGTGGTTCGCAGTGGAGCCCGGCGGCGTTTCTAGGGAACCGCGAGCGCGGCCTGTTTGGCGGCGCTTCGTTCTTCTTTGACTTCCAGAAGCGACCCGGAAGAGGCGACAGTTCGCTCATCAGCTCGACTATGACTCTCGGACATGCCTGGGACTGCTGTGCGGTAACCGGTCAATTCTCGACGTTCAACGTCGGCCTCAGAAAGGAAAACCGGGTGGTTTTTAGCTTTCGGCTAAACGGAATCGGCAGTTTCGGCACCGAGCAGATTGGCCAGCGCTTCCGGTAACTCACTTGCCTCGTCGCGCAAAAGCGATTGCAGCCTGAGCAATAACATTTATAATGACTTCGCTGGGCAACCGGGCAGATCATCAATGCCTCTTAGCTGCTTGCCCACGCGCAGGCCCCTGACAGGTTCTCCTCGAGTGCGCAAACCCTTGACGTTGCAGTAGCCCGAAGTCGATCCTGATTCTGTAAGAAACTAAGAAAAAAAGTGAAAAGTACTCGCAAGCTTTTATGTAGCGGTCTCGTAGCGGCACTAATTTTTTCAGTTTTAGCTTTCCCGTCCCTCGGCACTCGGAGTTCCGCGGCACCGGCGACGGCCCGGCAAGAGCCGGTCCTGACGGGCCAGCTTGTGCAAGGCGAGCCCCGGGATGAAGAGCTCTCCAGGCACTTCCGCAAATACGACCTGATCAGGATGGATCCGGCGAGAGTTGCCGAGCAGGTACGGAACCGGGGACGACTGCTACTCAAGTCCTCGTCTCGCGACTTCGATTTACAACTCACGCCCTACGACATGCGCTCTGCGGATTACACCGCACAGGTGATCGACGCAGACGGGGTTCGGCACAAACTTCCGAAGACCGAGGTAAACACCTACAAGGGTGAAGTGAAAGGTTCGCCCGACGCTCAAGCCCGAATCTCGCTCACTGATCGAGGCGTCGAGGGCGCGATTATCACGAAGCAGGGTCGTTACTTTCTTCAGCCCGCGCGCTCGCTTTCCAGGCAGGCCAGGACAGACGAATTCGTTCTGTACGACGGTTCTGACGTCACGATGCAGGAAGACACTACGTGCGGCGTAACGCTGGCGGACGAAGTCGCAGCTCAGCAGGAAGCGGCGCTAGCCGGTGGTACCAAGGTGACCGACGCTGAGGCGAGTGGTCCAATCACGAGTAATTCACCGATGAAGATTGCGCGCATCGCGACCGATGCGGATGGTGAGTATGTGGCGGCTTTTGGTGGCGCTGCAGGAGCCAACGCACAGATCGCGAGCATTCTAAACTTCGTTGACGGAATTTATCAGTCTGAGATCGGAATGAGTTTTCAAATCGTCCAGCAAAATGCCTGGGCGGACGCGACTTCAGATCCTTACACCAGCACTGCGGCAGGCACACGCTTGACCGAGTTTAGAAATTACTGGAACGCAAACCTTCCTTCGGGCGGAGCAGGTTCACCCGCGCGCAGCATCGCGCACCTGTTCACTGGCGTAAACCTCGACGGAAGCACAATCGGAATCGCATCCTTTGGAGTTAGCTGTCGAAGCGCGGCTTTTTCGTATGGTCTATCGCAGCGCTTTCCACTTACGGGAACTGCAATCACGGCGCAGACAGTTGTCTTGACGGCCCACGAGATCGGACACAACTTCGGCGCGGCACACACTAACCAGCCAACTACCGAGGTCCCTGCTGACATTGAACTTTCCTGCGACGAAACGATCATGGAGGCGAGCGTCGGCAATGGTTCCAGCTTCTGTCCGTTTTCACGTTCGCAAATAGTCGGCTGGGTAAACGCTTTTGCGAGTTGCTTGGTTGAGACGGCAACTCCTCCGCCAACGTCCCAGGACTGCACGACGACACCACTCCCGATCACACTCTTTGCGAATGGCAGTATTGCCGCGACTGATTGCCGTTCACCGTCTCGAGGAGTCGACTTCTTCGCAGATCGTTATTCTTTCAGTGGTATTGCCGGCGAGCGCCTGTTTATCACAATGGTGCGCAGTAGCGGCGATCTTGACCCGTACCTTTATTTGATTGGGCCTGATGGTTACTTCGTCGCGCAAGATGATGATGGCGGCGGAGTCTCGGACTCGCGTATACCGATCACGGGCAGTATCACCTTGCCGTACACCGGAGTCTACGTGATTGAGGCCACGTCTTTTTTGCGCGGGCAAACCGGCTCATACACGGTTAATGTGCTGAAGGCCAATTGCTCAATCACCGTGGACCGTTCGAGTCTTGAGTTTCCTGCGACTGCGGCAAATGGAACTATCAACGTTTCGCTGTCGGGTTGTTCCGATCCTAATTATCAGGTCGTCGTTTCTCCTACTACTGAGACGTGGGTTGTTCCGGAGGTTACTTCCGCCAGCGGGACGCGCTCAATAAATGTCACGGTCCAGCCGAACACAAATCAAGCAGGCAGACGCGCCTTTCTTCTGATCGGGGCCGTCACCACTGGTCCTGGTCCCAATGATCAAGTGGGTGGATTGAGGATTCCGATTCTGCAATCAGGTACGGCGCCGGATTGCGGCTCGATACCAATCGCATTCGGACAAACAATCAACGGCAACTTGTCTTCCGGCGATTGTCATTCGCCCGTGCGCGGCTCCGGCTTTTTCGCCGACCACTATAGTTTCAATGCCGCTGCGGGTCAGAGAATTACGATTCAGGCGACTTCGGGAAACATGGACACCTTCCTCACTCTGCTTGGACCGAATGGCGTCGTCATCCTTAACGATGACGACAGCGGCGGCGGACAGAATTCGCGAATACCGGGAGGAGCGAACAGTCTTCCGCTCGGCTTGCCGGGGCCTTACATTATCGAGGTGACCGCTTTCTCGGCTTCGGCGACGGGTTCGTATTCGCTGACCCTGACCGCGAATTCTGTCGTTGCTAACACCATCCAGCTCTCACAGCCAGCCTACAGCGTTGGTGAAGGGGCGGGTTTCTTGAACGTGAACGTAACTCGTAGCGGCGATATATCCGGCGCCGCGAATGTCAATTTTGCGACGAGCGATGCAGCCGGACTTTCCAGTTGCACAACTACGAGTGGCAACGCTTCCGAGCGCTGCGACTACGCGACGACTGCGGGCACATTGCGCTTTGCCGCGGGTGAGACGAGCAAAGGGATCATCATTCCCATCGTGAACGACGCACTAATCGAAGGGAACGAGAACTTTAATATCGCATTGAGCGGCGCTACAGGCGGAACTCTCGGTACCGCGAACGCCACTATAACAATCGTCGACAACGACTCGACTCCAGCGACTCAGAACCCGATCGACGACATAACATTCTTCGTAACGCAGCAGTACATCGATTTCCTCGGCCGTCTGCCTGATGCGACGGGTCTGGCGAATTGGGTTGCAACGCTGAGTGCGTGTCCGAACGGTGGCTTTGGTGAGTTTGATAATCCGACGTGCGATCGCGTGCACGTCTCATCCGGCTTCTTCCTGTCGCCGGAGTTTCAAGGTCGTGGTTACTTTGCGTACCGTTTCTACGAGGTAGCTTTGGACCGGCGGCCGACGTACGCGGAGTTCGTGCCGGACATGGCGCAGGTTGGTGGAGCACAGTCGCCGGAATCGGAAGTGCTGAGTAAGGCGGCTTACACGGACGAGTGGATGCAGCGATCGGCATTCAAGTCGCGCTACGATGGTTTATCCAACGCGGCTTATGTGAATGCGCTCGAGGTGAATGCGGAAGTAGTTGTGTCCAATAAAGCAGCTTTGATCGCTGCGTTGGACGGTGGGACGATGAATCGCGGCCAGGTGCTGCGCAACATCGTGGAAAGTCAGGCAGTCGCGAGCCAGTTTTTTAACCGCGCGTTCGTGTCGATGCAATACTTCGGCTACTTGCGGCGTGATCCGGATGCAGTGGGCTTTCAGAATTGGGTCAACACCCTGAACGCCGATCCCACTAATTCCCGTCACATGATTTTCGGCTTTCTCTTCTCGACGGAATATCGTCAGCGCTTCGGACCATAAAAGCGCTCCGCAGGAAGAGTACCTGTTTCTTGAAAAACTCTCGCGCAAAGGGCTACCTCATTTGTTAGACTTGCTTTGCGCCTTTGCGCGAGGGATTTTTCCAGAGTCTTTATAAGCCCGGGTGTTGGGCCCCGGATCGATCGGAAAAAGCCCGCGAAGACGGGCATCGACGCTGCCGGCCTTTGCACAGGCCCGGATCGCCTGTTTGATCATCACCTGGAGCCCCGGCCTTACGCTTCAGGCTACGCTCTCGCCCGCCGTGCGGGCACGTACCGCTCATTTCTAAATAGTTCTCTCAAGGAGTCGCCGTTCATGTCTACTCATCTCCGAATCCTTTTGACCTTCTCCGTGTGTCTCGGCCTGCTCGTTGTCGGATCCGTGACTTTTCCGGTGAGTTCCGGAGCCAAGCCGCAGCCTGCACAGCAGTCACGACCACAAACGAAGCGTAAAAGAGCGGATTTTGTTCCCGGTGAAGTGTTAGTGCGTTATCGCAGCGAATCACACGCCAAAAGCAAAAGCGCGTCGATGCGCATTGCCGCACTCGATGGGACCGTACTGCCAGTGGCGCTGGAGCGCTTTGGAGGCTCGGATCTTGTCGAAGGACTGCGGCTCGCTCACGTTGGACGTGAAGACACGCTCAAGGCCGTCGCGGCACTGCGCCGGCAACCGGACGTCCTTTACGCCGAACCAAATTACATTTTGCGCGCGACGGCCACTCCGAACGATCCGCTGCTGGCGCAGCAGTATGGCCTCTTCAAGATTGGAGCGCCTCAAGCGTGGGACACGAGGACCGGCAGCACCGGAAGCAATAGAGTAGTTATCGGCGTCGTTGACGAGGGAATTGATATCAATCATCACGATCTGCAAGCGAACATCTGGACCAATCCTGCCGAGATTGCAGGCAACAACATAGACGATGACGGCAACGGGTTCATCGACGACGTTCACGGATTCAACTTCTTCCAAAACAACGGGACGGTCTTTACGAATTTAGACACCGAGAGTCATGCGACGCACGTAGCCGGTATTGCCGGTGCCGTGGGCAACAACAACTTAGGAGTTTCAGGAGTCAATTGGTCCGTCGGTTTGATGTCTTTGAAGTTTCTTCATCCCAACACTGATGGCAATACAGCCACCGCTATCAACGCCTGCGCTTACGCGAGGCAGATGCTCAAACTTTGGAACGACTCAGGCCACACAAAAGGTGCGAACGTCAGGATCTTGAATGGTAGTTTTGGCGGCGACCGCTTTTCGCAATCTTTTCTTGACGCGCTGGGCCAACTAAATACAGCCGGTATTCTGTTCGTCGCTGCGGCCGGCAATGTTGATATCGGGACTCGAGAACCCAACAACGATTTGGTTCCGCAGTTCCCTGCGAGTTTCAAGCAGCCCAACGTGATTTCGGTTGCTGCGACCGATGATGTTGATGCGCTCGCTACGTTTACCCACTTTGGTCCGGGCACCGTTCATCTTGGTGCGCCAGGTGAGAGCATCGTGAGCACGACACCGCCCTGCGCGAACCCTGGACCAGCCACCTGTCAACCTAATTTCCCTGTCGGCTTTGGTCCAACCGATGACACTTATACATCCTTCCGCGGCACGTCAATGTCGGCCCCCTTTGTTTCGGGCGCGGCTGCGCTACTCTGGGCACAGAACCCGAATCTTACGGCGCAGCAAGTGAAGAACCTGTTGCTCGTGAATGGAAACATCGTCCCGGCCCTGCTGGGTAAGACGCTCACCGGACGTCGCTTGAACGTCGCAAACAGCTTGCAGTCCCTTGCCGAAGGTGACGTGACCCCGCCCGGAAGCGTTGGGAGTTTTCATATCAACTCTCAGAACGGACGATCGCTGAATATCGGGTGGACCGCTTCGGGTGACGACGGCGCGACCGGCAACGCCTCACTTTATGAAGTGATCTTTATCGATGCCGGCGGCGAGGAATTTCCCTTGAAGGGCCTCATACCGAAGAGCCCCGGAGCATTGCAGTCTGTAGACGTAAACATACCCTACAGGCATACGTCCGGAACATTGATTGTGCGTGAGTTTGACAACGCCGGAAATGAAGGCGCGCCGGCAAGCTTACCTGTGGGCGTTCCTTTGTCGGCGGGCGATCCATACACTATATCGACCAGTGCTAACCCGGGGTTATCGACCGGTGGCGTAGTTACTGAGATTGATGCCGACGATGGCTACGTTGATTCCATCCTGCCGTTTGCTTTTCCGTTTTTCGGCTCGACTTTTACGACCGTAACGCTTTCAAGCAATGGCGCGATGTACTTTTCACGTCCGCCACGTCGTTGTCCGGAGCTCCAGCCAAATTGTACTGACGCCGAGGCCGACGATCCGCCGGGCGCACCAGAGACGTTGGGTGGTTACAAGATGATCGCCGGTCTCTGGGAAGATCTCGATCTTAGAATTTCGTCACGTGCCGATGCCGGTGTGTATGTCACTCAGCCGGCGCCGGGCCAGATCGTCTTTCGCTGGCAGGGAGTGCCGTGCAACTTCGACGGCGACCAGTGCACTGGCGGCGCCCCTGTAAATTTTGAGATCGAGTTGAATTCGAATGGGGTCATCCGAAGCCGTTACGGCAGTAATGCTACGTTGGCGTCAACTGTCGGTATTGGCGGCGGCGAACAGGAGGGATATGCGGTCGCGAGTCATACCGCACCCTCACAGGAGGATCCGATCAATTTGACGAACGCGCCGCAGGTGACTTACACGCCGCGCGCCCAGTCAGTGAGTACCGTTCAGTTGGCGTCCGCAGCGGTCAACGTCAACGAGGCGAGTGGGTTCCTGACAGTCGACGTGAACAGGACTGGCGACCTCGCCAGTTTCGCAAGTGTCAACTACTCGACCAGCGACACCGCGGGACTGACCAACTGCACTACTGCAAACGGCAAGGCCTCCGAGCGTTGTGACTACGAAACTTCCGTAGGAACACTGCGTTTCGCCACCGGCGAATCGACGAAGAGCTTCATTATTCCCATCGTCAACGATGCGCTCGTGGAAGGAAACGAGACTTTCAATATCACGCTCGGTGGTGTGACAGGCGCGAGTTTGGGCACCTCAAATGCCGTCGTCACGATCGTTGAAAACGACACGACGCCGGCCAATCAGAACCCGATCGACGACATAACATTCTTCGTGACGCAGCAGTACATCGATTTCCTCGGCCGCCTGCCTGATTCGACCGGCCTGGCGAATTGGGTTGCGACGTTGAGTGGCTGTCCCAATGGTGGCTTCGGTGAGTTTGATAATCCGGACTGCGATCGCGTGCACGTGTCTTCAGGGTTCTACTTATCGCCGGAGTTTCAGGGACGCGGGTCCTTTGCTTATCGTTTCTACGAGGTAGCGCTGGATCGGCGGCCGACGTACGCGGAGTTTGTGCCGGACATGGCGCAGGTGGGTGGACCACAGTCGCCGGAGTCGGAAGCGTTGAGTAAAGCTGCGTACACTGAAGCGTGGACGCAACGACCGGCGTTCAAAACGAAATACGATGGTATGTCAGACTCAACTTACGTGAATACTCTCGAGGCGAATGCGGAAGTGGTGCTGCCGAATAAGGCCGCGTTGATTGCCGCGCTCCAGAATGGACAGAAGACGCGAGGCGAGGTGCTGCGAGAGATCGTGGAAACCAATTCTGTTGCCGCACAGTTCTTCAATCGAGCGTTTGTGTCGATGCAGTATTTTGGTTACCTGCGCCGCGATCCGGACTCGATCGGATTTCAGAATTGGGTCAACACGCTGAACGCGGATCCCAGTAACTTCCGGCACATGATCTTCGGGTTCCTGTTCTCGACTGAGTATCGCCAGCGGTTTGGCCCATAGGTTTGTTGAGCAACTTATCCACAGATTACACAGAGAAATCCGTGTAATCTGTGGCGACAAATAGAAATGCCCCACTCACATCGCTTCCGAACGTTGCTGGTTCTCAGCGCGTTGTTGGGTTTGTTTGTAGTGTCGAACTTCTGGTCGGCAACGCCTCGTGTCCAGAGTGCGGCATCTTCAAATTCAACCCCTCAAACCAACGCGCAACATCTTTCCGACGCGCTCTGGCGCGACAAGCCAATCAAAGCGACGACGCAACCGCAACGAGCAGGCAGGCCCAACAAGTATCGTTCGCTAACTCTCGACACCATTCATTTACAGACTCTGCTGCAAAAAGCGCCGCGTGAGTTCACAGCCGCGGCCCGCTCCGGCGACACGATCCTCAGTCTACCGATGCCGGACGGCACGTTCGCGCGATTTAAAATTCAGTATTCGCCCATCATGGACGAAGCGCTCGCGCAGCGCTTTCCTTACCTCCGCACATTCAGCGGCCAAAGCGTCGACGGACCTCCGGCCACCACTCGCTTCGACTGGACGCCACAAGGTCTACACGGAATCATGCTCACGACACGCGGTACGGTGCTGATTGAACCGGATGGACCAAATCAAACGTCCGAATACCTCGCTTACTTTCAGGGCGACATGCCCGCAGGCACGATGGAATGTGCGGTCGATGATGCAGGTAAGCAGGCGGAAGTCGCGGCACTGAAAGAGCCTGGCGAGGTTTCGGAGCTGGTGTCTTCAGGTTCGTCGTTGCGGACGTACAGGCTCGCAGTAGCTGCGACGGCTGAGTACACGCAAGCATACGGTGGAGGAACAGTCAGCGGCGGTTTGGCCGCGGTGACGACAACCGTCAATCTTGTTAACGCGATCTACGAACAGGATGTGGCGGTGCGGTTGGTCCTAATCGCCAATGAAGACGCGATTATCTTTACCGACAGCGCGACCGACGGGTACACCAGTGACGACGTGAATACGCTGATCGGTCAAAACCAGTCCAAGCTTGATTCAGTCATCGGTTCCGCGAACTACGATATCGGCCACGTGTTTGACGGCAGGCTACTATCTGGCGGATTTTTCTCCTTTCAAGGACTTGCTTCTCTGGGGGTGGTGTGTCGCGGCGGTTTGAAAGGGCGCGGCGTAAGCATCGCGCGTGGATTGGCGCCGTCGAGTGTTGTCGCATACTACAGCGCCGCCCACGAGATGGGACATCAGTTCGGCGCTTCACACACCTTCAACGCGACGTCAGGAACGTGTGGCGCTCAACGAGCGCCGGCAACTGCGTACGAGCCGGGGACGGGCTCCACGATCATGGGATATCGTTTTGCCTGCGCGCCCGAGGATCTGATGTCGACGGACACGTACTTCCACACAGCGAGCATTGAGCAGATCGTAAACTACACCACGACCGGCAACGGCAGTTCGTGCCCAACCGTGACCCCAAACGGTAACAACATACCCACGGTTGATGCAGGGTTGAGTTATACGATCCCCCAGAGCACACCTTTCATGCTCACCGCGAGCGCAAGCGACGTCGACGGAGACGGTTTGACTTACTGCTGGGAGGAGTTTGATCTCGGCAATGCTGGACCGCCGAACACAGACGACGGCACACGCCCGATCTTTCGTTCGTTAGCGCCCACTACTAATCCTTCACGTCTCTTTCCCAGCTTGCCTAACATTCTTTGCCCGCAATGCACTGCGTTGGGCCAATCGTTGCCCGTGACGACGCGCACGATGAACTTTCGCGTGACCGTGCGAGACAATCGCAGCGGTGGCGGCGGCGTAAGCTCGGATGCAACGCAGGTAAATGTGCGCGCGGATGCCGGTCCGTTTACCGTCGGTGGGCCGGGAGGCTTCTTAAACACGCAGAGCACACAGACCATCTTCTGGAACGTGGCGAATACCAATAATGCGCCGGTGAGCTGCGACACTGTGAGAATCACTCTTTCGGTAGACGACGGAGCTTCCTTTCCCATCGTGCTGGCGAACAATACTCCGAACGATGGCTCTGAGCTCGTGACGATTCCCGGTACGCCCACTTCCGGCAACGCGCCATCCATCGCGAGAATAAAAGTTGAAGCAGTGGGAAACATCTTTTTCAACATCACCGGCCCACTTTCAATTTCTGGCGTTCAAGACCTCGTGCCCACCATTTCCGGGGTCTCGCCCGGCACGGGTGCGGCAGGCACTGCAGTAACGATCAATGGCACGAATTTCATTACTCCGAGCGCCGTGCGCTTTAACGGAGTCGCTGCCGACTTCACACTCAATAACACCACGCAGATAGTCGCCACCGTTCCGGCCGGGGCTGCAAGCGGCCCAATCACGGTGACGACTCCCAACGGCACGGCTACGAGTCCGAGTTCGTTTACCGTGCCGGTAAATTCAAGCGTTCAACTGAGTGCTTCAGACTATGTTGTTAGCGAGAGTGCGGGTTTCGTGACCGTAGTAGTAAACCGCAGCGGCGATACGACGACGGCCGCGACGGTGAACTACGCGACGAGCGACACTGCCGGTCTGAGTAGCTGCACCGTTGCGAATGGGACCGCTTCCGAGCGTTGCGACTATGCGACGACTGTAGGCACGTTGCGCTTTACCGCAGGCGAAACGAGCAAATCGTTCATCGTTCCGATCGTGAACGATGCGCTCGTGGAAGGAAACGAGACTTTTACCGTCACGCTGAGTGGACCAAGCGGCACCGCAGTGGTTTCACCTCAAACAGCGACGATCACCATCAACGAAAACGACGCGACACCGGCTAATCAGAATCCAATCGACGACATACCGTTCTTCGTGACGCAGCAGTACATCGACTTCCTCGGCCGCCTGCCTGATTCGATCGGCCTGGCGAATTGGGTTGCGACCCTGAGCGGCTGTCCGAACGGCGGCTTCGGTGAGTTTGACAATCCGGACTGCGATCGCGTGCACGTGTCTTCAGGGTTCTACCTATCGCCGGAGTTTCAGGGACGCGGGTCCTTTGCTTATCGTTTCTACGAGGTAGCGCTGGATCGGCGGCCGACGTACGCGGAGTTTGTGCCGGACATGGCGCAGGTGGGTGGACCACAGTCGCCGGAGTCGGAGGTGTTGAGTAAAGCTGCGTACACTGAAGCATGGACCCAACGACCGGAGTTCAAAGCGCGCGACGATGGTTTATCCAACGCGGCTTATGTGAATGCGTTGGAGGCGAATGCGGAAGTGGTGCTAGCGAATAAGGCCACCCTCATTGCCGCGCTCGATAACGCACAGACGAACCGCGGGCAAGTGCTCAGAGACA
>DASSEB010000485.1:0-6868 GCA_035696765.1 Pyrinomonadaceae bacterium
GAATAATAAGGTAGGCAAGCGCGATTGCCACCACCTTCGGTATCTCGATCGTGCGCTTCCCGGCCCGTCGGGGTCGACGTAGGAACTCCA
The DNA here is from genome assembly GCA_035696765.1 of Pyrinomonadaceae bacterium. Lineage (GTDB taxonomy): Bacteria > Acidobacteriota > Blastocatellia > Pyrinomonadales > Pyrinomonadaceae > PSRF01. Next base: position 91 of record DASSEB010000485.1, read on the forward strand.
CGAGGGGCGACACGAGGTACGCAAAAAAGATCGAGAGCACCAGCAGGAGAATGATCCCGGTGATCTTGGAGATCACCCACAGAATAATAATCACCGCCAGCAGAATAAAAATGAGACGCAGCACCACGCGCGTTGGTGGTCCAGATGCCTCCACCGCAGCCTTCGCCGCAGTAACCGCCATCTCTTTATTTTCTTGCTTCACTCGTTGATCTTCTCCGTGCAGTCTCTGTGTCTGTGTCTCTGTGTTTGAAAAAGCGGTTTACCACAGAGACACAGAGAACACAGAGGTTACACAGAGTCAGTGCGTTATATCACCATCTTCTTCCTGCTCTTCACCACCCTCGCCTTCACCTTCAACCACGGGCGGCGGTGTGACGCGCGGAGCGGCCGGTTCCCAAACGAGGCCTCGCCACTCATCAGTCTCACCAAGCAACTGCAACGCAGCGAGCGGATGACCCGGATGACGTTCGATGCGGAGCACTTCCGCAATCACCTGTAGCTTCTCACCCGACTCGCCGAGCACTTCCAGGCGCACGCGACTACCGACCTGGGGCAATTGTCGCGGCAAGTGTACCAGCGTACCCTCTGGGCCTACGTTCTCAGTTGTTCCGTCTACAACGACGTGCGTACCGCTTGGTTCATCCCACTCCGCCTTAACCTCGAGACTTGCGAGATAGCGTGGTCCAGAACGATTATCGGATTCGATTTGTCGCGGCATGCAGTGCCTCCTTGATTTGGGAGTTTACTCTTCTTCTGCCCTCAACTTCTCCAGTACCGAAAAATCCTCCAATGTCGTGACGTCGCCTGCCACCGATCCGCTCGTCGCAATCTCGCGCAGGAGCCGCCGCATGATCTTACCTGATCGGGTCTTTGGCAGAGCGTCAGAAAACCTGATCTCGTCCGGTCGAGCAAGCGCGCCAATCTCCTTCGCGACGTGTGCTCGCAACTCCTGGTTCAACGCATCGGACGCAGTGTGCGAGCCTTCAAGTGTTACGAAAGCCACGATCGACGATCCCTTCAGTTCATCGGGCCGCGCGACTACTGCCGCCTCCGCGACCGCGTGGTGAGACACGAGGGCGCTTTCAATTTCCGCAGTTCCGAGTCGATGGCCGCTTACGTTGATTACATCGTCGATACGGCCCATTATCCAAAAATAACCCTGGCTGTCGCGCCGCGCGCCGTCGCCGGCGAAGTAGATTCCGTCGATTTGCGACCAGTACTGCTGCCGGTAACGTTCATCGTCGCCCCAGATCGTCCTGAGCATCGACGGCCACGGACGCCTAATCACGAGATAACCGCCCTCGTTCGCGCCCACCGGCTTGCCGTCACGAGTCATTATCGCTGCATCGACGCCAGGAAACGGTTGCGTTGCGGAGCCGGGCTTCGTCGGTGTCGCTCCCGGAATCGGAGTGATCATGATTGCGCCCGTCTCGGTTTGCCACCAGGTGTCGACAATCGGACAGCGCTTCTTGCCGATCAATTCGCGATACCACATCCAGGCCTCGGGATTGATCGGTTCACCAACGGTGCCGAGCAGACGCAGGCTCGAGAGATCGTGCTTCAACGGCCAGCGATCGCCCCACTTGATAAAAGCGCGGATGGCGGTTGGCGCAGTGTAGAAGACGTTTACTCGATGACGCTCGATCATGGTCCAGAAACGATCCGGCTCGGGGAAGTTTGGCGCTCCTTCATACATCAGAACACTGGCGCCGTTCGAGAGTGGACCATAAACGACATAACTGTGGCCCGTGACCCAACCGATGTCCGCGGTGCACCAGTAAAGATCTTCATCTTTAAGATCGAAGACCCATTTCGTCGTCAGGTGCGATTGCAGCAGATAACCTGCGGTCGTGTGCAGGATGCCTTTTGGCTTACCGGTCGTTCCCGACGTGTACAAAATGTAGAGCGGGTGTTCGCTGTCCAACTCTTCGGCAGGGCAGTTCGCGTCGACAGTCTCCATGAGCTCGTGCCACCAGAAGTCGCGGCCAGGTTCCATGTGTTGGCGCGATCCGGTCCGTTGCACGATGATACAAGCGTTGACTGACGGCGTTGACTTCAGTGCTTCGTCAACTGCTGCTTTGAGTTTTACTTCATTGCCGCGACGCCAACCACCATCGGCGGTGACGACGAGCTTACATTCGGCATCGTTGATGCGATCGATCAATGCCGAGCTCGAGAACCCGCCGAAGACGACCGAATGCGTAGCGCCGATGCGCGCGCACGCGAGCATCGCGATCGCCAGCTCGGGGATCAGCGGCATGTAAAGCGCGACGCGGTCGCCGCGTTGAATGCCCGCGTGCTTCAGGACGTTGGCAAACTTGCACACTTCGGTGTGCAGTTGTTGATAGGTGAAGGTACGTGTTTCGCCGGGCTCCCCCTCCCAGATGAGCGCGGCCTTGTTGCGCCTCCACGTTGTGAGATGCCGGTCTAAACAGTTGTACGAGATATTGATTTTTCCGCCGCCGAACCACTCGGCATGAGGCGGGTCCCACTTCAACACCGTGTCCCACTTTTTGAACCAGTGGAGCTCTTCGGCCATGCGTGCCCAGAAAGATTCCGGGTCGGCATCCGCCTCGGCGCGCAGGTTGTCGAGTTCGGCGATCGACTTGATATGTGCGTGCTTGGAAAACGACTCCGGCGGCGGGAACACCCGCTCCTCCAGAAGCACGGATTCAATGTTCGAAGTAAGAGACGACATGCCTGCCTGTGTACCACAGAATTAAGCCACAAAGAAGCGCAAAAAGCACAGATGAGTTAAGCTGACAGGTCAAGTTACCTAATCGTTTTGTGCTTTTTGTGCCTTTTGTGGCAATGATCTACGTTGGCACCAGCGGCTACAGTTACAAGGAATGGAAGGGAAGTTTTTATCCCGAAAACATTCCTGCGAAAGACATGCTCGCGTATTACGCTGCGCGTCTGCCGGCGGTTGAACTCAACAATACTTTTTATCGCTCGCCGCAACCGAACATGGTGGAGAGTTGGAAGGCGCAGGTCCCTGAGAATTTCCGCTTCACGGTGAAAGCCCCGCAAAGCATTACTCACTTCCGGCGACTCAAAGACGCCGCCGCCGTAACCCGGACTTTTATCAAGACGGTATCCGCGCTGGAAGATCGTTTTGGAGCGGTGCTGTTTCGATTTCCGGATGACATGCAGAAGGACCTCGAGCGTTTGGAGACGTTTCTGAAAGACTTACCGGCGGACACACGCACTGCTTTCGACTTTCGACATGCGAGTTGGTTTGACGATGAGGTGTTCGCGTTACTTCGCAGTCAGAACCGCGTGCTTTGTATTTCAGACAGAGACGAGATGCCGTGGAATCACATCGAGAAAACGGCGGACTGGGGTTACGTGCGCTTGCGGCGTGTTAATTATTCAAAATCGGATCTGACCAAATGGATCAAACGCGTGCAAGCGCAAGACTGGAAAGATACGTTCGTGTTTTTCAAGCACGAGGATGAAGCGACCGGCCCAAAACTCGCAGACCAGTTTCGCCGCGGATTTACACAGATCCGGGGTTAGAAGTTGCCGCCGCACTCATCGTGCCCGCAGTCACAATCAAGCTCGATCGTGCCGCCTGCGCCTTCACACGATGCGCTGCAATACTTGCCACCTTCCTGCGGCGGGCACGTACAACTCGGATTTTTGCATTGCCTTGCGTTATCGTCTGCCATGAAAGCCTCCTGAAAAGTCTGCAGTATTTTGGGGTGCTTAGAGTAGCACACTAGACCACTTCTCTTGCAATCTCGGCCGCGACGCGCGCGTTGTTCTCCAGCAGTGCGATATTCGCTCGCAACGTCGCGCCTTCGCTCCGCTCAGCCATTTGACTCAACAGAAACGGCGTCAACGCAGGCCCTGCGATTCCTTTCCAGTCCGCATCTTCCAACGCGGTGGTCAACACGCGTTCCAACTCCTCTTGCGGCACCTCGAACTTAGCCGGAACAGGCACAACGACCAGCAACGCCGATTCGATTCCCAAAGCTTGTTGCGCTCGAAAAACGTTAACAACCTCAGCAGGTGTTTCAACGCGCGCGTCCACCTGCAAGCCACTTCCGCGCGAATAAAAAGCCGGTAGTTCGTCGCATTGATAACCGACGACGGTTACTGCATGTGTTTCGAGCCATTCACGCGTCGCGGGCAGGTCAAGCACGATCTTTGCGCCTGAACAAACGACGATGATCGGAGTGCGCGCAAGCTCAGGCAGATCCGCGGAAACGTCAGGCAGCGAACCGCGATGAATGCCGCCAATTCCGCCGGTTGCGAAAACTCTGATCCCGGCACGATGCGCGATCCAAATCGTCGAAGCGACTGTCGTCGCGCCGTTCCAGCCTTGTGCGACGGCGAGCGGAATGTCTCGAGTGCTGATCTTTCGAATGCCCGCGTCTTCAGCCAGGAACTTGATCTGATCGTCGCTGAGCCCGACAGTCAACCGGCCTTCAATCAATCCCACTGTCGCAGGTACAGCACCGGCTTCGCGAACTATCTGTTGAAGCCGATCAGCGGTCTGCAGGTTTTGCGGCCGCGGCAATCCGTGCGCGATCACTGTTGACTCGAGCGCAACCGCCGCTCGCTTCTCACGAATCGCATTGCCAACTTCCGGAGCGATATGAATAAGTTCATCCAAAATCAAAGAGAATCCTTTTGTGCTTTCTGTGCCTTTTCGTGGCCGAACTCCGAACGCATCTTCGAAGCCTTTCTAGACAGGTTGAACACAGTGCCACCGTCTTCGCGCGGTTGCCACGAAATGCGCGCGTCGATCAAACCTGCACGCGCGCGCATGTTCGCCAACCCGCGTCCTTCCGAGTTTGCCGGCTGCGATTCGAACGCACGTCCGTTGTCTTCGATGCGCAAAGAAAAATCGCCCTCCTTCGAAGCCGTGACGAACATTTTCACTTCCGTAGCATTAGCGTGACGCCAAATATTGTTCACTGCTTCCTGCACGATGCGATAGATCTGCAACTGCACGCTCGGCGCCAAGTCGCTCCGTTCTTCAATCGCGTCGTCACAGTGAAACTCGTATTTGAAACGCTTCTCGGCTGGAGCGTCCTGCACCGCATGCGACAACGCAAACTCCAATGCCGCCGCAAAGCCGACGTTTTGCAGGACCGAAGGACTGAGGTCCTCGCAGATCCGCCGCACCTCCTGCGAGATGACCTCGATCTCGCCTCGTAGCGCCGTGGTAGTGTTTGACTCGCCATTGACTTTGATCTGGTCCGTCAACAACGCGAGGTGGCGCAGGTCGGCGAGCGTTTGATCGTGCAGGTCGCGAGCGATGCGCCCCCGCTCACGTTCAGCTTCGTTTGCGAGATTGAGACGCGCGTCGGCGAGTTCGCGGTTAGCATCGACGAGCGCCGCGCTCGTTGCCACGATTCTTCTTCGCTCGAGGATGGCCCAAAGCAGCGCCAACAACGCGAGCGCCAACAGAATCGCCAGGGCGGTCGAGGTCCACGGGAAAGGCGCCTTCGCAACGGTGAACGAAAAACTCAACGGCGGCGAAGCCGTCAGATCCTTCGTGAACGCACGCGCTGTTACCGTGTACTTGCCGGGCTTCAAACCCTCCATCGTAAACTGCGACTCGCGCGAGAGTTTCTGTTTGATCGACTGCCCACCGACGTCGACGAGCGTAAACGCATACTGAAACTGCTCGGGAAACGTGCGGCTGCTGATCGCGGTGACGTCGAGCAGCAAACTATTTTGCGGGTACTCCAGGTTCAGGCCTGCTTTCAACTCGGAGGGCGCATGCACGCGTTTGCTGAGAATGCGCGTCACCGATAGCGATGGTTCCAAACGGCCGGGTTCGTAACGCGCAACGCCGCGATTCGTGGCAATCAATACGGCGTCGCTGCCGTCTTTCGTCCGTTGCGGCAACACAGCAAACACGTTCTGAGAAGGCAGGCCCTGCTCCGAATCGAGTTCGGAGACCACTGGCCCAACGACCGGATCCAACAGCACGCGCAACAGTCCGTTTCCGCGCGTACCGCACCACATCTCGTTTGTCTTCTCTGACGGGATCGCCAGAAGATAACGCGCATCGACGTTCGGCACGGTGAGATTGCAGCCGCTGTCTTTGCGGCAAAGGAAAATCCCGCTCGAGGTACCAAACCAGAGTGATCCATCCGGCGTTCGCGCGATCGATCGGATCGCCGGACCTTTCAGCGTTGCGAAAGCCGGTTCTTCGATGATCGTCTTTCCGTCTGACGAAAACACGCCGTCTTTCGTCGTGCCAATTAAGAGCCTCTCGTCACCATCGGCAAGCAGAGTGAGGACCTCGCGTGCGCTGTTGGACCAGTTGAGCGTTGTGCGCCCGCCGTCGATGCGATCGACGCCGCGACCGTAAATCGCGACATACGTCGTGCCGTGAAACTGAGTGATAGCACGCACGCTGCCGATGGCGTCCGCTCCTCCCGGACCTGTCTCGACACGCGTGAACGATTGTTCTTCCAAGCGCGTCGCTTGGCGTAGCGCTATATAAAAGCCGCTTGCTGAGGCGACGAGCAGGCGTTGAGACTTGTCTTCGGCGAGCGCGTAGATAACGTTGCGCCCGAGTGCGGCCACTGAATTCCAGGTGGAAGTTTCGTCGTCGTAAACATACAGCCCGCGATTGGTGCCGGCGAGGGTGCGGCCGTTGCTCGTTTGATAGAGCGATCGGATGAAGTTCGTGTCGCTGTTGTCTCCGACTGACTCGACGCGTGGCGCATGTGGATCGAGGCGGCAAACTCCGCGGTCCGTTCCAAACCAGATAACGCCTTCGCGATCGGAGAAGATCGCGTAGACGTGATCG
>DASSEB010000486.1:0-11803 GCA_035696765.1 Pyrinomonadaceae bacterium
TTCACGTATGGGCAATGACGATTGGCGTGCTGCGGCGTGAGAAACCACACGATCAGCACGCATAAGAGCAACACGAAAGCGATGGTGGGCCAACCGAGGGCAGCAATTTGTCCGGCAACCTGCATGAGCGTTGCAGGAGGAACAAAAGTCAGCAGGCCGGCATACATGACCGCTGAGAAATTGATAATGCCCAGCACGCCGAGCGTGAAGTGAAACAGCAGTCCGAGCAACAACCCGATTGGTAAGAGCGGCGGTACGAGGAGGCAGATCGGCATTAATCCTTCAACGAGGAGCGTGCCGTAGATGGATACGAGACGCACTGCCTTGACCACTCTCTCGTGCTCGATCTTGCGGTCCCAACAGTAAAAATCGCCGAGCTGCGTTGCGCAACTATGTGTGGTCGAAATGTAATCCGAGTTTAACTTGTGAAGAAATGAGAATGCATAAGTGAGTATGCACAGCCCCTGAATACCGAGGAGTAGGAAATTCGAAGCTCGTAAACCGCGCTCTGCTGGTGCCTGAAGGAATGTCGCAACGCATAGTGTCAGCACCATGAACCACGACAGAATTAAATGGTTGGAGACCCGCAGACTGTAGCTGGCGATTACCAGCGAGAGAATGACGAGCAGTATCGGATAAAGCTGCCATGTCTCGGGGGACAACAGCAGGCCCAGACAAACGGCCATGAAAGACAGGTGCAGCGTCATGTATGCGCGTGGCGAGAGGTGCAACCCGAGAGTGGGAAGAAAACTTCGGACGAGGTAGTCGTTTCCGTCTCTACACCAGTAGAGAGTTTCGTGCATCAAGAGTGCGTATGACAGCATTCGAACGAAAATCGTGTCCATCGTCGTTTTTGCTGGTCAGATAGTCAGAGAAGTTCAGCGCGGGACGGCTACCAGTTGCGTAAAGTTTGAGGATTCAGCGTTTCAGAGTATTCGCCACAAAGCACAAAGGCACAAATCAAAGAAATCGTTTTGTGCTGTTTGTGCCCTTTTTGTAGCTGAATAGTTTTGAGGCAAAGCCGCCCAGTTACGATCCTTCGAAGGTTCCTCGTCCCACTTCTTCGAGCGTGAGCTCGCAGAATTGGCCCATCCGCCAGAACATAATGTCGCGCACGAGTTCTTTATGGCCCGCCTGTGCCGCCTGCTCGATCAACGCGGCCGTATAGTAAATATGCTTTGTCTCATCATTAACAATTGAGTCGAGCATTCGAGAGACCTTAGGCCGGCCTGATTGTTGGCAATGACCGAGTAACACTGGAGCCAGCAGGAGTTGATTAATGCGCGTGCGAATTTCTCCCATGTTCATTTGGATCAAGCCGTCAAGTGTATGTGTAAATTCCTCCAGCTCGTCACTCCTATCGGGCCGGTCTTGTAAGGTGTAGCCGGGCGAGATTCCATCGAGATGACGCCTGAGATCGTCGTCGGCGCATCCGGAAAAGACCGTGTCAAACATTCCTATATAAATCTTTGCATGCCGTGCTTCGTCGATCGCGTGGCGACGCACCTGGTCCGCAACGTCTGAGTCGGCAGTAGCGCCGGCCATTTCCCACAGCCTTCTCGCTCCTTCGCCCTCCTTCTCGGCGTTTAAGATGAGAGAGGTAGCAAGCCACTGCGGATCTCTGGCTTTCTTCCGGTACAACTCGCCGTACCAGTCCTGGCCAAAGGGCGCTTCATAAGTCTCGAGGGCCGAGTTGAGTACCGCTTCAAAATTCGGCAACTCACTCCCGCCACTTTCACGCATCCCGGAGATCGTCAATTCGGCAATAGCATTCATGACACTATCTCGAGTCACCGTTGGTAAGGTAGTTCTCCGTAGAGGCGAGGTTCTGACTCTACGGAGATCTGCCCAGTTTTACATCGTTGGGGTGAGGGAAAACCTTTCAGCGTCAGTTATTCTTTTTGCCTGGAGAGGCTGGTCTGCCGCATTCATCGAAGCGGCAGTTCCAAGGAATAAAGCTGCTCTTTCTTGCCTCTGAAAGATCCTTCACCGAAAGCTTCGCCCGTTTGTCGCCGGAATCCGCAATGGCTTTCCGGTCGGAATCAGATAGCCTGAAATCGATATTTTTCATTGAAGTCCTCCGAAGCCCCTTATGAGGGCGCAACGACGTTTAGGGTTGAAGCACACCAACCATATCTAAGACAAACGATAAGGACAGTATGCGTGAGATTGATGAAATGACTGCGAGCGGGCCTAAACAGCAGCCGTTCGATTTTTCCTGCTGGTTTTGAATTGCTTCCAGCTCACGACAGGCGTGATTACGGTTTGAACCTTGCCGTGCTGGCGAATGATGTCGGCGACCTTTTCGATCTCTTCGCGGCTATTCGTCTCGAAGAAGTCGATCGATTCGTACCGATCCATAAGCGCATAGCTGCCATTCCACTTAATGCTCGGCACTTGCGACCTAAGTTCGCGCCCCACGGCATCGGAACGCTGCAGAACATCATCAGCGTTCTCTTCTTTTCCGTCAGCAGCTGAGAAGATGCTGGTAATCATATACTGAGCCATTTGTCGTCCTCCATTGCGAGGGTTTTGCGAGTAAGCGGTGTACAGACGCAAGTTCGCACTTACGTCTGACGTCAGCATTGGTTTAGAGAGCAACCAGTTGCGAGGCGCCCATAATAGCACAACGCGAGAAACGGTAAATAGAAGATTTGTTTCACGCTGGTGCGGGTTGAATGAAACCTTTGATTGCTGTCGAGTAGCCACAAAGAGGCACGGAAGGCACAATGAAATCAGCTGGAACCAATTAAGCTCGCGCTGTTCTTTTGTGCTTTATGTGCCTCTTTGTGGCTAATGTCTTTGTGCCTTATTTCGGTGTCTGGATCTTGCTGCGCGCGGTCGTGGGTTGGGCCAGGCCGGGCAGGAAGCTAAAGTCCGCTGACGGTTGAGGGCTGCCTACTGACAGCGTCGCAAAGTTGTGGCAGCCAACGCACGAGCCTGGGCCGCCGTCGCTGGTGGCCTTCGTGTAGTTCTGAATGTAGGTCTCCAGCGTGATGTTTGAAAGCATCGCCGGCACTGCGTCATCCGGCAATGGATTGCCCTCTCGCGGTTCGACCGCGCCGCCCCACTGGGTCCCCACCAACATGTAATTCTTGAGCGGTGTGTTGATCCCAGCTAAGGCTTTTTGCCACTGCTGATTGAGCTGAGCCGTAGTCGGGTAGATTGAAAAACACCGAGTTGCTTGCGGCATCGCCGTCGCGCCGGTCGTATTGCCGGCGGCATACGGCTGCCTTGGGTTCCACGGGAATTTCGTAGGGCCTGAACCAGTGGTCTTGGGCCGGATGTTCGTACCTTGAACCGTAGCGTTCGAGTTATAGAACGAGTAGCGCACCGACGATGAAGGCGCGGCTGCTCCACAGCTCGGCTGGTTGATCCAATTCGTGGTCGGACAACCATTAGCAACATTGCACGGCGCCGCCGCCAAGGGTGCGTTGTCCACGTGCTCGAAGCTGGCCCAAATCCATTGCGGCAACAATTTGGGATTCTGCGGATCGACCGGGTTGCGCTGGATTATGTGCATGCCGACGAGGCCCAGCGTCACGCTGCTGCAAAACTGTTGGCCGCCTTTGACGAGATCGCCGGGAACGGCGACGAACGCGAGCTGCGTGTAATAGCGTGATGGATCGTCGCCGGCATTCCGGTTGATGATGCGCCACGCCGTTTTGATTTCGATGGAGCCATTCGCGCCTGTCTGCGTTGTTGCTGACGCCGTGAACTGCGCGCCGCCCGGATGGCTCTTGGTGAAGTTGGTTTGTCCCGCGATGGTGGTTAGAGTCTGAGACGCTTGTCCGTTCGGCGCCAACAGGTATCTAGCTTCAATATCGTTGACGCGGCGCTCGAAGATGGTCCAGTTCCCGTTGATATCGATCAACGGCAAGTTGGTTGATGCCTGAAAATACTCCTCGTTATTAGGCATCGGATTTCCCTTGCCGTCTGAGCCGATGTAGAAAATGGGCAGCGCCAGGGCACTCGTGCAGCCCGCTCTCTTGGGCGAGTTGCCGAAGAGGGCGCTAACCTTGCGATAGTTTTGGAAAACGCGCGGGCCGGGCGTCGTCAATCCGATGGTTGGCGGCTGGTTCACTGCACTCGCCGCCCAATTGAGTGCGACGAACATCTGCCACGCCATATTGTCGAACGGCGTTTGCACATCACTGTCTTTCGAGGTGGGCAATGGTCCGAAAAGTCCCGAATAGCCAAACCCGGACTTTAATAGCGGATCGGGTCCGATATAGGCGGGCAGTTTTGAACAAAGCACACTGCTATTGTCTGCGCAAAGTTGCGCTTGCGGAACATACTGAACGACGTGCGCGACGGGTTGATTAACCACGACTACCGTCGCTATGAGCAAGAGTATCGCTGACATCGATACCAACTTTTTCATGCTTTCTCCTTTTTTGGCGCGCGCTTTTGCACGGGGGAACGCCGGCATTGAGCGAGCAAGTTGTCGAACGCAGTTCTGGGCACTCAACACACAAGCACATGCTTGAATGGGTAATGAACTTTCAACACGGGTTATGAGGACTTCGTCGTGACTGCAGCGCCTTTATAACCTTTATCGTAGCGGCTTGTCTATAAATGATTATCGGTGGGTGGCTGCACATTCGACAGGTTGCAGGAGAGGTTATGACAGTTCCCTTGCTGCGACAATCAACGAATCCTGTAAACTTATTCGAAATGCAGATTACACCCGAACAGATCGAGCAGTACCAGGAACGAGGGTATCTCGTGCTCGACGGGTTTGCGGATGAGGGCGAATGCGATCAGTTGCGCGCGCGGGCAGAGGAGCTGGTCCAGGAGTTTGATCCGGCCGATGTTGTTTCGATCTTCTCTACTCACGAACAGAACCGGCTGACGGACGATTACTTCCTGACGTCAGGCGATAAGATTCGGTTCTTCTTCGAAGAGAATGCGTTCAACGCGGATGGCACGCTCAAATACGAGAAGCAAAAATCGATCAATAAGATCGGCCACGCGCTGCACGATCTCGATCCCGTCTTCGACCGTTTCTCACGCAGCGATAAAGTAAGAGCACTGGCGAAAGCGATCGGGCTCGAGCAGTCGTATCTACTGCAATCGATGTACATCTTTAAACAGCCGAACATCGGTGGCGAAGTGACGTGTCATCAAGACAGCACGTTTCTTTACACTGAGCCGATCGATATCGCCGGGCTGTGGTTCGCGCTCGAAGACGCGACGATCGAGAATGGCTGCCTGTGGGCGATTCCCGGTCGGCATCGAAACGGACTGAAGTCACGATGGCGTCGCTCGCCGGAAGGGCGGATGGAATTTGAGATTTTTGATAACGAGCCGTGGCCGGAAAACGAGCTAGTCCCACTCGAAGTGTCGAAAGGAACGCTGATCCTGCTGCACGGCCTGCTGCCGCATCGCAGTTTTGAAAACAGATCGCCTCGATCCAGACACGCGTATACATTGCATCTCGTCAACGCTGAGGCAAAATATCCCAGTGATAATTGGTTGCAGCGAGCTGAAACGTTACCGTTACGAGGCTTTTAGTAGGACAGCCGTTTAAATATTCTTAGTTACTCGGCCGGAGCAGCCCGCGGAAAATCCCCTGCACGCGGACCTGGCTGGCTGGAACTGTGAGTGGTTGAAGTTGTGAATTCGCCGGCTGAAGCTCGATATTCATGCCGCGGCGGTAGAGTCTCTTGAGCGTGGCCTGGTTCTCTTCAATCAGAAGCGCAACGACAATCTCACCATCGCGAGCGTCTGTGCGGTTCTCGATCAGCGCAATATCGCCGTCGCAGATGTGCTCGTCGATCATCGAGTCGCCCTTCACACGCAACGCATAAACTCGATCCGGTTTCACACGTCCGAGCAAGAATCGCGGCACCGGGATGCGTTCTTCGTAATCGACTACTTCCAGCGGAGCGCCGGCGGCGATTCTGCCGAGCAGCTTCACTTCACATAACGAATCGCTGCTCTTGTCCTCAACTTTGACGTTCAGCGCAAACGATCCGTCTTCGTGTTCACGCACGAGCAGACCGCGCCGTTCGAGCGCTGCGATATGCTTGGCAATCGTTGCGCGAGACTTAACGCCAAACTGTCGCGCAATTTGTGCGTACGACGGTATGTAACCGTGACGTTCTTGAAAACGAGTGATGTAATCGAGAATCTCTTTTTGTCGCTGCGTTCGTGGGAGCATGTCGTTCAGCAGTATGAATTGTTTACCGCTTGTTTGTTGAAGGAGAGCAAGTCGACTGTTATGGCGACGAAGCATTCTAGGTCGCACAAACGAAAGCGTCAAGGGGTTGTTGTGATCAATCTTTTAACGAATTGAATAACGCACGAGTGTGCGCGGAAAGATGCGCACTGACGGCGGCATCTGACCGAATGGCATTGGCGGCCCCTGGAGTACCTCATCAGCCTTCTTTCCGTAAATAGCTTCGTTGAGATCATTATCGGGAGTGATCACTGCTCCTTTCAAGGCGGCGCCGATGAACACGCCTTTGCTACGCGAGTAAGAAAGAATACCCGCATCCAGGCGCGGATTGGTTGAAGCCGCCGCTTCACGGCCAACTGGACCAGCAGCGATGCCGACTTCGCCGCCCAGCTCAAACTTGTCTTTGAGCAAACCGTCAAGACCACTTTGATTCATGATCAGTAAAACGTAATCCATGCGTTGCGCACCGATTTGAGGTCCAAAACTTCCGCCGCCGAGATTAAAAAATGCAGGCGCGCTCCAGCCTCGTTTAACGCGACGGCTAATCACGCCCTGGCCACCACGTCCACCAACCAAAAACGCCGCCTTGATCACGCCGGGGAACACCGCAATGGCTTCGGCCGTGTCAAGCAGTTCTTTTGGAATGGCCTTGTCTTTAATGTTCATGATTTCAGTAAACGTTTTTGCGGCATCACTCGAGTGACGCGCCGCGTCGTTAGTGCGGGACTTCTTCTGCGCGGGCGTTGAAAGTCCGGCAGACAAAACCAGCAGCGAAATCAGGACTGCTGCACAAATCATGCGTATCGACGACATATAAAGGGACCTCCTGATCTTACGATGCAAATTAATTACGATAGTTTACTGCGGGAAGCAAACTGAGCGGCTCAATAACAGCAACTGAGATTTCCCCGACGCCTCTGTTTGCACTCCGAATCCGGTGCAAACATATCGACGTAAACCGTCCGATGCAATTTGGTTACAATTTTGTGTCTCCATTGACAGAGATTTGTTCCCTGTAGTATTAAATCGCGGCCTTCTGAACGAACCACCTCCCAGCTAGTTCATGCAGAGGGTCTCGCACCTCGCAAATGCGATTTCTTTTAATTTGCCCGACTCAGTTTGCCACGAGCGTAGTCTGCCCAGAACCCGAAAATTCACCTCACTGGCTATCAACGGTCTTGCTGTGTAGTAGTTTGCCTTCAGCCAGCAAACGTCGATGAACATGGGTACGATAAAGGTCTCACCTGGTGTTTTGGTTGGATAAACGAGTAGAAAAAATCATTCAGATGATGCGAGATGACGTTCGTGGGGAATTGTCTCTCGCCGAGTTCGCGCAATCTGTCAACCTCTCAGTTTGGCGCCTCTGTCACATCTTCAAATCCAACGTCGGCATGCCGCCCATTCGCTACCTCAGACTGATGCGGATGGAGAGAGCCAAAGATCTATTGGAGTCAAGTTTTCTTAGCGTGAAGGAGATCGCATTCCAGGTTGGTCTAAATGACGAGAGTCACTTCGTCAGAGATTTCAAATCAACCTACGGATTCTCTCCAGCACTATACCGTTCGCATTTCAAGAGCAGCGGAAACGGCAACGGAAATGGCAATGGTAACGGAAACGCTCACAATGAGTTGAAAGAGGACCACAACGGCAACCAGCCGACCCAGTTGGGCCAACAACTCGCGCAGGCAGCCAAACAATCGATCCTGCTTTCCTTGCATCTGTTCATTTACCTATTCTCATATCTGCTGGAGTTTTGGACCACCACTTAATCCCATCTCAACGTGGGAGCAAGATCCGCTAACGAACAACAAGATACGCCAAGCAAGAGTGCTTGTCCTACGAAAAATGAGATCGTAATCTCTCGCACGATTCAGACACAACGCACGGATAGTTTTACTATCGGTAACTTTTTCGCGTAATCAACTGACGTTACTCAACTGTTTCAGCACGAAGCCCTCGCCTTTCAAACTGATCGCCTTGTTCGGGAAGTTAGATCAGGATTCGGGAGCTCATAGCTACACTCTTCGAGTAAAGGTCATAACCATCAGCTAGGGATTAGATTTGAGGCCAACCCAAACGGCTGAAAGGAGATTTCTATGCCTAAAAAGAAGGCAAAAAACCGGCAGGGAGTTGGAAAGAAAACTGAAGGCACAATCAGTAGAAGAAATGTGCTCAAGATAGGAGCAGCAGCCGGGGCCGTGACGGTTTTGGCCCCAGACATCATTACTACCCGCAAGGCGCTCGCCTTTGCCGACCCAGTTCCGCCGCCGCTCGCCCAATGCACGGCAGTAGTCCGGAGTCCAATACATACACCATTTGTGGATGAGTTACCGATTCCGTTTCCAGCCATAGACCAGCCACTAAATCCACAACCAACTGAGCAGGCTAACCAGGCGCAAGGTGAATGGGACCGAGCGGACCATCAGCGCTGGGCGCAGTTCACCCCGGCCCACGTGACCACCGAATTGGAAGCCAGGCCCGGCCTGCATAGGTTCCACTCCGACTTCGGTCCTTCATACGTGTGGGGATTTAATGGTGTCTATCCAGGTCCAACCGTCCTGAATAGATATGGCAAACCCACCATCGTGCGGTTCCGCAACAGCACGCCGCCCAACGGCGATAATACGTTCGGCCATCCTGAGATAACCATCCACTTGCATAATGGACACCACGGATCAGAGAGCGACGGCTTCGCCGGCGACTTCTTCCCCAGCGGCTTCTGGAAAGACAATCTCTACCCGAATTGCTATGCCGGCCTCGATCAGTTTGGCGGCAACGGCGATACACGGGAAAAGATGGGCACTTTCTGGTACCACGATCACCGTGCAGAGAAGACCGTAAACAACAACGTGATGGGCCTGAACGGGATGTTCATCGTTTACGATCCGACGGATCCGGGCCATGAGCACCCGAGCGCAGGCTCGCTACGGTTGCCGGGATATTACGGCGTCACCGACATCCCGCTCATCCTTACCGAGAAGAGGTTCTGTGCTCTCGATGCACAAGGCCGAAATGAGATGGTCAATGCGGCCGGTGGCGACAAGTGGATCGTGAACGGGGCGATTCAGCCGAGATTCACTGTCAGGAACAGGAAGTACCGGTTCCGCATTCTGTCTACCGGACCGACGACGGCTCAATGGGACCTCAGGCTCATCGGCCCGACGGGCAATATTGAAACGATGGTTGTCGTCGCCACTGACGCCAATTTCCTCGAGCATCCGATTCCGGTCGATGCAGGCGCGAATGCAGCCAACAGCAATGCCGTCGTGGGAGCCACCATTGTCACGCCGGGCGCAGTTCGAGTGAATGTCGCCGAGCGTTACGACGTGATCATCGACTTTGGCAATTACGCACCCGGCTCTTTCCTGTATCTCACGGATGTCAGGAGCCAGGTCGTCAACGACACCGGCTCCGGAAACACGAATCCTCCGGGATTACCGCCAGGCCTCAACATTGGCAACGTCATCATGCGGTTCGACGTGGTAAATCGAGAGACATGGTTCCCGGCCGATACACCGGCGATTCCATCGACGCTCTGCACAATGCCGGATCCCATTGTTCCGGACACCACGTTCACGTGGAATTTCAATCGCGATCCGGTGGGGACGGTGCCGCGCTTGTTCAAGATCAACCAGCGTACCTTCGATCCCGATATCCCGCAGCACTGCATTCTCAAGGGCACGTCGGAAGAGTGGCTGATCAACAACAACGCCGATGTTGGTACCAACTGGGCCCACCCGGTGCACATTCACTTCGAGGAATTTCGCATCATCAAGCGATTTGCGCTTATCAACGGCGTAAACACCGAAGTTCCGGTGCCTCCTCTATACAGGGGAAGGAAAGACGTAACCAAGGTGGAGCCGGGAGAGGGCGCGCTGATCAGGATGAGGTTCCGTGACTACGTCGGCCGATACCTGATCCATTGTCACAACATGGGCCACGAAGATGCGTTCATGATGGTGCATTGGGTGATTGTGCCTGATGCCGCAGCGAAGGCGGCATGCGACGCATCGATTGTCCAGGCTAACAAGGAGTTCGAAGCCAAACTCCGGAATGAGGAGGTGTCGTAATGGATAGAAGATCACTATTCAGTAGAGGAGTGTTCACGCCGCATCCCTCGTCGCAGGGCGCTGCGAAGTTCACAAATGCGCTGCTTCGAACACATGACAACAAAGAGGTCAGGTTCTATGACGATCTGATCAGAGGCAAGCAAGTCGTGGTCAATATGATGTATGCAGAATGTCACGGCGCTTGTCCTTTGGTGACGACAGTTCTGAAACGAACTTATCGTGACCTGAAAGATCGTATGGGTAAGGACCTCTTCTTTTACTCAATCTCGGTGAAACCGCAGGACGACACGCCGGCCGCGCTGAAGCATTATGCTCAGATGCGGGGAGCTGATCTGCCTGGCTGGTATTTCCTGACCGGGGATCCCTACGACATCGAGACGATCCGCTTCAGGCTCTTTAACATGGGCCATCCGGGGATCGACCTTGATTTCGCAATGCACTCCGGCACATTCCGGATTATCAACGATGCGACGAACTACTGGGGCCACGCTGAGGCGTTCGCCAGTCAGAAGAATATTCTGAAACGAATCTCCTGGGCCGATCCTTATAAGTCGTATGCGGAATGGGCGAAGGAGAGCAGGGCTCGCCAGATTCAGATCAACGCCGACGTCAAGAAATACGGTTACCGCACGGGCTTCTAAGTTTGCGGCGACCTGGTCGTCGAGACCACGGCTGAAAACAGGCTGGGAATAGAAGCTGCTCACGTGGCTTCTATTCCTGGTCCACCCGCCCGCACGGCGAGGTGGTACTGACCGAAATGCGACTGTTGAGGGACATCATGAAACTTAACGCCATAATCTCGCTGCTGGCTATCATACTTCTGGGTTCAACCGTTAGCGCATTGGCCCAGGAAAAAAGTTGTTCATTCGATCTCGTCGGGACCTGGAAAGCGCAGGTCTCGACCACTGAAGCTCGACTCTATCAATTCGATGCGAACGGAGTGGTGACTGTACTCTCGGCTGTTGGTACGGCGGAACCGCAACAGATCGCGACCGCTAAATACGAGGTGAACAATGACCTCGGCAAACCGGAGTCAGTTTCGTTCACCGCATCCGGCAAGAACCGGATATTCGGGGCCGTCAAGAAGACGATGAAGCTCGTCAGCTATGACGACACTTCGATCACTTGCGCAATACCGGGGATAGGAACCACTCGGTGGACCAGAGTCGATCCTGACCGGTATTTCATTGTCCTCTCGGCACGCAAGGGAGAGTTCTACGATACGAGTGGCTCTGCCTTTCCCATGGTTATCAAACTGGCCGGAGGAGTTCCCACGATCGACGCCTTTGGGGTCTATCTAGCGAAGGACGGAAGGGCCTTTGGGGCCGTGCCTGCCGCCGTATACAAAGAGTATCTGAGAGAGCCGCGTAACGACTCTGAAACCACACTGCGCCTGGAAATCAACTCCCGGCAGTATGAAAGGGCGTTGAAGGTCATCAAGGAATGGGAACGACGTGAACGCGAAAACGCGCTTTTGTACATTACGGGAAAAGACATTTCGGATGATCCCACGGCGCTTAACAATATCCTCGTCGTTAAGGCCGTTACA
>DASSEB010000487.1:0-6738 GCA_035696765.1 Pyrinomonadaceae bacterium
GCCATCACCGGCTTCTGGCCCTCGAGTTCGATCCAATCCGCCAGATAAAACTGCTGCGCTTTCGGATCGTAGTAACCCGCGACTTGTTCCGTCAGCAGTTTGATTAAAAAGTCGCGATAGGCAAACTCTTTTGGCGCGAGGCCGAACGCCCTGAGCAGCACTTCAGCGGCGTGCATCTCTTTGGGCGTTGTCTCGGCATCGAGGTTCTTGATAATCATCCGCTCGATGTCAGCGCGCGACTGAGCGCCGCTCTTAACCGCTTTGAGTATCGAGAGTTCTCGTAACTCGCTTGTTTCTTTCAGGACAGCCGCAGTTGTCGAAATAATAGCGGCGTTTTGTGCCGCCCCGGCGGCTGCGGTCTGGGCCTGGCTGCGAGGTAGGAGGCTGCCGGCGCAGAGACAAAACAGGGCCAGCAGGGCCAGACCACCGCTGATTTTCTTTGACATAATCGGTCTTTCGCTCTTATAGTCCGCTAAACGTTTACAGCTCAATCTGGAACCGGAGTTAAATTTCCTCTCTCGTTTATGAGTTCAGAAGGCTTTGCCCAGATGACAAGCCCTGCTCCTGAAGATGTATTCGGCATTTGGCACGAAACGGTTTTGCGCGTGCGTTATGCCGAAACAGACAAGATGGGCATCGTTTATTATGCCAACTATCTCGTCTGGTTCGAAATCGGTAGAACGGATTACTGTCGCGCGCGCGGATTCTCTTACCGCGATATGGAAGAGAACGAAGACGCTTTTCTGGTTGTCGCCGAGTCGTATTGCCGCTACAAAGCTCCTGCGTACTATGACGATGAACTAATAGTTCGTACACATATTACAGAATTACGTAAACGCTCACTTCGCTTTGGCTATGAGATTGTGCGTGCGTCCAACGGACAAGTAGTTGCTGAAGGCGAAACGGGCCACGTTATTACTGATTCTCGCGGGCGCGTCCGCTCCTTCCCCGAAGGCTACGCGCAACGGTTGTTAGCTCCGCCTTTGACTAAGTCTTCCGGTTCGATGGTACCGACTGAGATCGCACCTGAATAGATCTCCTCTACCTCTTCTTTTCTCGCCACAACTGATCGCTTCACGGTGTTTCAGATTCAGAGCCCCAGAATTCTTTTTGTAACTTTTCTCAACTTCGGTCGTTTTACACATAGACCCCGGTCACTAGCCACCAGAAGGCACCGGAGAAGTTGAAAGCCTCGTTGCTAGTTGCGATAGCAACGAGGCCCTGAATGACAATACAAGTTCGATCGCCTCGCGGCGCTCAAGCTGCATCGTACACGCCCGCATCTTAGCGCACCCGGTGGACGAGCTTCAACCGAGGAGGGTCTACCATGCGTCGCTATGCGATCCTGATCGCAGTCGTCTCCCTCATGCTTCCCCTGACTGCGTTTGCCCAGACACCAACACCTGAAGCTGCTCTCAACCTGTTCAAAAATGCGTTGAAGAAAACCGGAAATGGAGATCTCGACGGGGCCATCGAAGACTACACTCGCGCCATCACTCTCAGCTCGCGCTTTGACACACGCAAGAATTCAGGAAACTCACTCAGCGCAGGCAGTAACGACGAGATCACTGTCGTCGATCCGTTCACCGCAAACGCCTACACGAACCGCGGTCTCGCGCGCTATCAAAAAGGCGACTACCCGGGCGCCATCGAGGATTTCAATCGAGCACTGCGTATTCGACCCGGCCTTGCAACGGCCTACCTGAATCGCGCGGCAGCGTTGCGCGCAACTGGTGATCTCGATGCCGCGTTGAAAGATCTCGATCGCGCAATCGCTCTGCAAAAGAACTTCTTCCGCGCCTACAACAACCGCGGCAGTGTGTATCTCGATGCCGGCAATCTTACTGCGGCACTGGCGGATCTCAACCGCGCCGTTGAACTCGATGATGACGTTGCCGAAACCTTTTATCAGCGTGGCTACACGTATCTTGGGTTAAAGAAATTTGACGAAGCAGTCACTGACTTTAACCGCGCGGTTCATTTAGCGCCGGAGATGGCGTGGGCTTACCAGGGCCGCGGCACGGCCTTCATGCAGAAGGGGCAGATGCTCGAAGCAATGCAGGATTTCACTCGTGCAATCGAACGCGATCCGAAATTAGCGTGGGCGTATCTCAATCGCGGACTCGTGAAGATGTATCTCGGGCAAGAGAATGAAGCGCAGAAGGATTTTGCCGAAGGACTGAAATTGAAACCGGAGCTGAAAGCTGAACTCGAAACGAGAATCAATTTAGCAAGACGCCTGCGACGGCTCGGTAACTCGGAAGAGTAAGTCCAACCACGGATGACGCGGATAAATCCGGATTTTAATCCGTGTCATCCCTGGTTGATTTATTGTTCGTGGCCGAGATTTACCCGCTGAATCTCTCTGGCTTTGCCGGTCGTCTCATCGATGTCGAGCACAACGCCGCAAATCCGCACCTCACCACTTGCGTGTTCTGCTCGCCTGGCCGTGACCGATGTGAAGCGCGCAATAACGTCTGCCTTGTTCATACCGATAACTCCGGCGTAACTGCCGGTCATTCCAAGGTCCGTCAGATAAGCCGTGCCGCCAGGCAGGATTCTCTCGTCAGCAGTCTGCACGTGAGTGTGTGTGCCCACTACCGCTGACACACGGCCATCCAGGTGCCAACCCATCGCCACCTTTTCCGAGGTTGCTTCAGCATGCACATCCACGAGCCGCACCGTTGTGTCTGGCGGCAACGATTCCAACACACTGTCTATCACCCGGAAGGGGTCGTCGGAGGGTGGCATGAACACACGTCCCATTACGTTCATCACGGCGACTTTCGCTCCATTCACTTGCCCAACCCAACAACCAGTTCCGGGAGTGTTGGGTGGATAGTTTGCGGGGCGAATGAGTCTCGGCTGTTTGCGAATGTAGTCGATCGCTTCTTTCTTATCGAAAATGTGATTACCCGACGTCATGACGTCGATGCCGGAAGAAAACAACTGCTCGCATAACTGCGGCGTCACGGAGAAGCCGCCCGCGAGGTTCTCGGCGTTCATGGTTGCGAGGTCGATCTGGTGCTGCTCGCGCAGGTCCTGAATGCGTTCGAGTACGGCGATGCGTCCGGGCTTGGCGACGACATCTCCGATCATGAGGATTTTCATAATGATCTTGGGGTTCTGGGAAACAAAAAAGACCGCCAAATCCCGGTCGTTAATCGTGAAATTCCCGCTTCACGATTTACGAATCACGATTCGCGGTTCTGGCAGGAGGGAGATCCGCATCTGTCGTTCCGAAGCCGTAATTGAACCTGCATAGACAGGTGGGTGACCTCTTAATGACGCAGCCTCTGGCAGTTCTTAACGATGAAGAAATGCACTGGCTAAACGACCTCGGTCTCCCTAATCAACGGCGTTGGCTCAATCATCGTACACTCGGTGACGAACACCGCAGAACGTTTCCCTCCGCCGCCACGGATATTAGCATAAGTGGCCACGAAAAAGCACAAACAGATCTCGCCACAAAAAGGCACAGAAAGCACATAGAGAGATCTTCAAATGAGGGTCTATCTTTTGTGCTTTTTGTGCCTTTTTGTGGCTAAAACTTTTTGTGGCTAACTGATGCGCATTTTCAAGAGGCGATCAAGCATTTCTGCACACTCGGCGCTGCGTGCGGCGAGTTGAGAGTCGGCCTGTTCGTGCATGTTCTTCAGCCGGTGGAGTTCGTCTGCGATGTGCAGCGCCGCGAGGATCGCTACTTTGAGTGAGTCAACGGTGAGTGTGCCGGACGAGATCTCTCTCATCCTGCTGTCGACGAATTCTGCGAGTTGGATGATGTACTCTGTGTCGCCGTCAGACCGAATGTTGTACGTCTGGTTATAGATCTCGACGCGAATCGTTGGACTGCTGGTACTTCCTTCCATACTGCCTTTATTGATCATCTCGCCGATCCCTGAACTCATCTCAACTCCTCTACCATTTCGGGATCGAGAGCGGCCACCGCGTCGAGCATGGCTTCGACTTTCATGCGAATGGTCTCGCGTTCGGCGAGGAGTTTCTCGACCTGATTTTCCAGTCGCTCTTTTTCATTTAAGACGCTGCCCATGTCGCGGTGTATTAGGGCCAGTTCTTTTTCGAGGTTCTCTTTTTCCTGGCGTAGGGTTTTGGTGAGTTCGATGGTCCGATAGATCTTATCTTCCAAGTGAGAAAACTTTTCCAAGCCTGACAGACCTACCATCAATTCATCCCCCACACAGAGTAGACTGAAATTGCGGAAGCGATTATCCGCCTTCACGCCTGCAAGCGCAAGACTCATTCTGCAAACACACGCGATTTATTTTCAACGCTGCTCCGCTGCGAATGCTTCGAGCAATGCACGCGTCAAATCGGAGTGACGTTCTTCAACTTCTTCATCGCGCAACGTGCGTTCGTCAGAGCGATATTCGAGTCGAATGGTGACCGAGCGCTTCGATGGCGGAATGCTGCCACCTTCAAACGTGCCAACCAACTTCACACTCCGGCAATCAGCCACACGTTGATCGTTCACTGCGTTGAAGATCTCTTCGAGCGCGATGTTGCGGTTCACGAGGAGCGAGATGTCGCGCGTCACCGAAGGGTATCGCGGCAAGGGAGAATACTGGATGACTTTTGCTGGACCACTCAGCAGCGCGTCGAGGTCCAACTCCAACAAGTAGACGGGTTGACGAAACTTGTAAGACGCAGCGATGTTCTCGGCCAGCCGACCAATCGTGCCGATCTCGGTTCCGTTTGCAAGCTCGATCACGGCGGTCTGCCCGGGACGCAGATGGCGCGCCGAAATTTGCGTGAAGCTCAACGGACTCAAGTTCATCCAATCGACTGCGGCTTCCAACGCGCCTTTCAGATCGAAGAAGTCGAGCTCGCGTTCCGGCTGTGCCTTGTTCTCTTCGAGTGCGCCGCCGGTTGCGATCATAGCCAGCGCCAGGGTTTCCTGCGGCAGCTCTCGAGACGCGGAAACAGCAAAAATACGGCCGATTTCGAACAAACGCACATCGCGAATACCGTGATTGAGATTGTGCCGCAGCGAAGTCAGCAAGCCCGGCAAAAGCGTCGAGCGCATCCACGCAGCGTCCTCGATGATCGGGTTTGCAAGTTGTGCCTGATCGTTTTCGTGTCCGCGCAACGACGGAATGAGATCGATGCGATTTTCCTGCTGAATGAAACTGAAGTTGATCGCTTCATCGAAGCCGAAAGCATTCAGCGCGCGTCGCAAGGAACGTTGCTTAATTTCGCTCGGCTGATACTCGCCCGAGACACTCGAAGGCGGCAGCTCGGATGCGATCTTGTCGAAGCCGGTATGCCGCGCAACTTCCTCGACGAGATCTTCTTCCTGTTCGACGTCGATCCGCCAGGAAGGGACCTTGTAACTAATATCATCCGTCCGTTCGAAGCCGAGGCCATCGAGTATTCGCACGATCTCGTCAGTCTCAACTGAAAGCGATGTGAGTTCTTTCACGCGTTGGGGACGAAGGTTAACAACACGCGGCGTCAAAGGCTGCGGATAGATGTCGAGCGCGTCCTCAGTTGCAACACCTCCTGCAAGCTCGCAGATCAGTTCGACGCAGCGTTGCTGCGCACGCAGTACGCCTTCGCAATCAGCACCGCGCTCGAACCTCCTCGACGCTTCGGTGTCCATACCCAACTGCCGCGCAGTTACGCGAACTGAATGTGGATCGAAGTAAGCACTCTCGATCAGCACGTCGGTGGTGTGGGTGGAGATCTCTGACTCCTCACCGCCCATAATGCCGGCGAGCGCGACCGGCTTTTCAGCATCGGCGATCACGAGCATGTCGCCGGAGAGAGTTCGCTCGACACCGTCGAGAGTCTTGAGCTTCTCGCCGGGCGTGGCGCGTCGAACGACGATACGACGGCCGCCGAGCTTTTCGAAGTCGAAAGCGTGCAGCGGCTGGCCCAACTCGTGGAGAACGTAATTCGTGATGTCGGCGACGTTGTTGATTGGTCGCTGGCCGATCGTCTCGAGCCGTTTCGCAAGCCAATCCGGTGAAGGACCAATTTTCACGCCCCGCACAAGCCGCGCGGCGTATCGTGGACACAGATCCACATCCTTTATTTCAACTGACGTGAAGTCTTTAGATCGCCCCTGCGTTTTCAAATGCGCCGGCGCCGGCAAATGCAGCGGGCCCTTTTCAATCACGGCGACTTCGCGCGCGACACCAACGTGTGAAAGACAATCGGGCCGGTTCGACGGCACTTCAACGTCGAGCACGGCATCGCCGTCGTGCTCCTCGACAGCATCGATCGCGAGACCAACCATCGTCAGCCGCTCTCTTAATTCATCCGGCCTGAGCCTGGTCTCCGTGAACTCTTTAAGCCACTCGTAACTAATGAACATCTAAATCCGCGTTTTCAATCTGCGTAGATCTGCGTTATTCAAACTTTTCGAGAAAACGCACATCGTTCTCAAACAGCAGCCTGATATCATCCAACTCGTACATCAACGCGCACATTCGATCGATTCCGAGTCCAAACGCAAACCCGGAAAACTCCTGCGGGTCGACACCAACTGCGCGCAGCACGTTTGGGTGGACCATGCCGGAGCCGCCTAGCTCGATCCAGCCGGAGTTTTTGCAGATGCGACAGCCACTGCCCTTGCATTTAAAACAACTGAAATCGAACTCCGCACTCGGCTCGGTAAACGGGAAATACGACGGTCTAAAACGTGTGACGGTGTCAGCGCCAAACATGCGGCGCAAAAACTCGCCGACCGTCCCCTTCAAGTGCGCCATCGTGATG
>DASSEB010000488.1:0-14020 GCA_035696765.1 Pyrinomonadaceae bacterium
CCAGTACGGGCGCCTCGTGCCGTCCGGCGAATACTGGTCAGCCGGACGCGTCATTGCCAGCCACTTTTTATAAACCTCGCGCGACTTCTGCGTATCGACAAAAATGTCCCCAGGCCGATCGTCCGGCTCAGCCACACGAACACGGACCGCCTGGTGCCAGCAGTGCATTCCCGAGATCGGATCGGGATGGACCGGGAAAGTCATGTTCTGGTGCACGCCGGCATCCTTCCACCAGATCCGCATCGTGTCAGCATCGTTTGACTCGTACGGCACGATCCCTTTCTCGCGCTGTAGTTCCCACTCAGTTCCGTTGCGGTCCAACCTCACCGTCGCCATCAACTGCTTCTGCCCCTCGTCAGTCAATTTCCAACGGCCCATGTGATGACTACACGCAACGATGCCGGGCCGAATTCCTTCCGTGACCCAGACCGGCACGACGTAGTAACCAATCTCCGTCTCAACGCGCACGAGATCGCCGGTGCGCACGCCGAGCCGCGCTGCGTGTGAAGGGTGAATCCAAAGCGGATTCGTGTGTGCAATCTCATCGAGCCATTTGGAATTTGCGCTGCGCGTGTGAATCTGCACGGCGAGGCGGAAGGTTGAAATGAGAATTGTCTGGTCTTCTTCGAGATTGTCTTTGTGAACGTGACTCTTGAAATATGACGGTATCGACAACTCAGGCCAGCCCCACTGGCTCAGCGTCGATGAGTAAAACTCGAGCCTGCCGCTCGGCGTCGGAAAACCGCGTTTGATCTGCCCGTCGATATCGACACCGGCCAGGCGGCGCCCATCCGCGTCACCATCCGGGATCGGCAGCGGAACGATGTTTGGACCAGCAGGTTTTGGCGCGCGACTAAACACACGCCCAAAACCGTCTTGCTGGACATCGTCCAACTCTTCAGGCGCGACTACTTCGTCGTAGACTGGTCCAATCTTTTGCTTCACTTCGAATGCGCCATACCGGCGCATGAACTCGAGCGGCGTCAAATTCTCCGCTGCGGCCCGTTCCGGCAGACCCGGAACCGAGTTGTCAAAGATCCATTCGTAATACTCATCGATACCGAGTCTCGTGCCCGGATTCTTTTTCGACTCGGCATATTGCCGGATACCAAGACTGCCGTCCTTGTCGATGCGCCACGTCAACTCGAGCCAGAATTCGTTCTCTTCCCACACTTCGCCGGGATTTACTTTGCGCGTGTCGTCAATCGTCTCACCGGCGCGCTGGCGCACAGCTTTCATCACCGGCTGCCGGAAACCGAGCCATTGCGAATCGTGCGTTTCGTAAGAATGGAGATCGTGGCGTTCGGAACCGACGCCCATCGGCAAAACGTAGTCGGCGTAGTAAGCAGTCTCGTTCCACGTCGGGGTGAGTGCAACGTAACAGCCGACCAGATCAGGATCAGTCAACATCTCGATCCAAGAGAAGCCGTCCGGGTTGGTCCATACCGGGTTGTAAACGCGTGTGAAGTAGACGTCGAGTTTCGCGCGGCCGTCTTTGAGGAAGTGTGGCAGCAGAAACGACATTTCATTCATCGACAACGGATACTCGCGCGGCCAGGTCGTTTCGTTCCACATCTTCGGATGCGGCGGCATGTACATCGGGCGCGGCACAAACTTGTTCCATGCGTTGGGATAGACACCACCTTCGGTCGCAACCGCTCCCAAGAGTGCATTCACCATGAAGAGACACCGCGCAACCATCCACCCACCACTCACCCCTGACGCCACGCTCCGCCAATTATGACTCGAGAACCGCGTCCCCGCCGTCGCCACCAGCTTCGCAATCTCCTCGATCACCCGCGCCTCGACACCGGATTCGCTGGCCGCAAAGTCAAACGTATACTCCCGATAGATCCGTTTTAATCGCTCTTCAAAATCAGCAAAATCCGCGGTTACACTTTCTTCTGCAACTAGGTATTCCTTCCAATTCCACCACCTCTGAACAAACTCCCGGTTGTACAGATCGTTCTGAATCAGGTAGTTCGCGATCGCCAGCAGGATCGCGGCTTCCGAACCCGGATAAGGCGACACCCAGTAATCAGCGTGCGTGGCGGTGTTTGAGAGTCGCGTGTCAAAGACGATGAGTTTCGCACCGTTTGTCTTGCCGTCGATCACGCGTTGCGCATGTGGGTTGAAATAATGGCCCGACTCAAGATGCGCGCTGATCAGCAGGATGACTTTCGCGTTCGCATGATCCGGGCTCGGACGATCGAGTCCCATCCAGAGTTGATAACCTTCGCGACTG
Organism: Pyrinomonadaceae bacterium; assembly: GCA_035696765.1. Lineage (GTDB taxonomy): Bacteria > Acidobacteriota > Blastocatellia > Pyrinomonadales > Pyrinomonadaceae > PSRF01. The sequence continues at coordinate 2,246 of DASSEB010000488.1, forward strand.
CCGGAGGAACAGATGTTTGTGTGTGAGTTGTGTCCGTCGATTCCCCACGCGGCGAGAATGCGTTCTGTGAAACCGTCCTCGCCGGGCCGGCCGACGTGATACATGATCTCGTGCCGGCGGTTTTCAAGGATTGCGTTGCGAATACGCGTGGCGATCGTGTCGAGCGCTTCGTCCCAGGTCGTGCGTTCCCATTTCCCTTCACCGCGTTTTCCTGCGCGCTTGAGTGGATAAAGAATGCGGTCGGGATCCGTTACCTGGTTGAGTGTCGCCGGACCTTTGGCGCAGTTGCGTCCACGCGAGCCGGGATGTTCGGGATTGCCCTCGAACTTCTGTACCTCGCCAGTGACCTTATCGATGTATGCGAGCAGCCCGCACGCGGATTCGCAGTTGAAGCAAGTAGTTGGAACGAGCGAATAGTGCCGCTCCTTTCGTTGCGGCCACGCGCGCGAATCGAGTTCCGTCCAATCATCCCAACGTTCCTTCGGCGGAAACGCCGCAAGATGACTCCGACTCGGACCTGGATAGAAAGTCTCTTTCATTCTTATCTGTGTAAATCCGCGAAGTAAATCGGCGAAATCCGTGGTTAAGCTAATGGTACGGCTTGGGCTGCCTGGACATAAGCGTGCTCGTAAAGCATCAGGCCGATCAGCGCCATCGGTGCAGCGCCTACACCTAATGACATTGCTACAACATTGAGTGCGGCCAATAACGGCAGCAGCCCGCCCCCAAGCGAGAGGATCATGCCGGTCCAGAACTCGCTTTTATATCTTCCTTTCACCATTTCCCAGATCGCGAGCCGCGCGTGCGCCGTCGGATGCGTCAGCGAGACTTCGCCCCAAATCATCAGCAGATGAATCATGCTCGAGATACCCAGTGACCATAGCAGCCAGCGTGCGTCCATCGTACCTTGGGGCAACACGATCAACGCCAACAGTACTGCCGATCCAAGCAACATTGCCTGGACCAACAGGTGTGGCGGCAGCAGCGGGTTTTGCCACATGTCGCGCGCCTTTGCCTGCGCGAAGAGATACGCCGTGTACACAGCCGTCAAAACCGAGAGGGGAATTCCCGCGATCATCAGCCACGATTGAAAAGATTTCCACCCGGCCCAGCTCGCGATGAAATGCAACGCCAGCACAGTGGAATAACCAGCGATGATAAACGCGCCCTTGACCAGCCAACTGCGCCACTGCGGTCGCGTGAAGATGAGATAGAAACGCTCCGGGTGTTCGAGATCCCAAAGCAATAACCCACCCGTGATCGCGAGAAACCCGCCGGAAATCACTGGCGTGGCCCACAACCAGATCGAGTTGTTTACGTTGAGAGCTCCAAGCAATACGAGCAGACAAGCGACGAGGTAAACACCTGATGCAATGCCCTTGGTCCAGGTGTAAAGACTGACGCGCCAGTCCCACGGAATCGAATGCGCGACGTCATACGACAACAACGCTGCCGCCGAGGAGTTGTTGAAATTAGGATTTCCGGACATCACGACATCCGCGCCCTGTTGCTGCTCGCTCCACATGAACAGACCGCCTTCCGGCCGTCGCGCGGCAAGCGGATCGAGCGTCGCCTGGTGAGCGCCTTTGTAAAAGAGTTTCGGCAACGTCTCCTTCTCAGGACGTCTCACCGCAACATTATCGCGATTGATGATCTGCGCGACGTACGAATCTGACTTGTTCATGTCGCCGACGAGAATCGCCTGCGTCGGACAAACGACCACACACGCCGGTTCGAGTTGCATGTCGATGCGGTGCGCGCAGAAGTTACACTTCTCCGCAGAGTGATCCTCAGGATTGATGAAGATCGCGTCGTACGGACACGCAGCCATGCACGCTTTGCAGCCGATACAGATCGATTTATCAAAATCGACAATCCCGTCGGCCCGCTTGAACATGGCGGTGGTGGGGCAAGCGGTGACACACGGAGCGTGAGCGCACTGATTGCAGCGCGTTACCTGATGAGCGCGCCGCGCCTGCGGAAACACGCCGATATCGACGTGTTTGACGTACGTACGCGTGACAGAAAGCGGAACCAGGTTTTCCGACTTGCACGCTGTAGTGCACGCGTGGCAGCCAATGCAGCGGGTGTGGTCAATAACCTTCGCCCATTGAACCGGCTCCGGCGACTCCATCATAAGCAGGCTCCTGTTGGAAGCGGCAACTATAACATTTCTCAAAGTGGCCGACATTGACAAATCTCACGCGCCGTACCACATTAGCGTAGTCAATGCAGGAGGTCCTCAATGCATCTCAAATCTTTATCTTTAATAATTATTGTTACGGCCGTCATGCTCGCGGCGTGTAACGCAATCGACACCAACGTGGCCAGCCACGCGCCCAAACCCGGCGCCAGTCCTGACACAGTCTATGCGGACGGCGCACGCCGGATCACCATCGAAGAGATGGAAGCTTTGCAGAAAGACGGGCAGGCTTTTATCGTCGACGTGCGAAACCAGGCGTCGTACGATCTGGGACACATTCCTGGCGCGCGCCTCATTCCTGCGGGCGAGATCCTGAACCACTTAAGCGAGCTGCCAAAGGACAAGATGATCGTCACCTATTGTTCTTGACAGGCCGAACATACGTCCGCCGGTGCGGTGGTCGCTCTCAAAACAAAAGGTGTTGAAAACGCAGCAGCGTTGCTCGGTGGCTTTAATCTGTGGCAGAAGGAAGGTAAGCCGATCGATAAGAAGTAGCCAAAAGGCACAAAAGGCACAAAACGATCTGACAACCGGTTAGGTGCCTTTTGTGCCTTTTTTTGTCGCTACATTTGAGGCACGACCTGCGTCACGAGCGCTGGAATCGGCGTTCCAACTCTCGCGGCCGGAACGCAAAGCACCGGACACGGCGCGTTCCTGATCACACGTTCAATCTCCGCTCCCAAAACCTGACTGCTTCCAAACAACGAATTGTGAACGGCCGTTCCGATCACGATCAGATCCGCGTCCATCGCCGTCGCGAGTTTGACGATCTCCTGGTAAGGTTTGCCTTCAGCAACGTGCGTCGTGGTGCTCGCGCCCGTTGTGCGCGAAAGGTGGCCCATGCGCTCCTGCACGTAACTGCGGAGCCGAGTCAAAGCCGCGAGCCCCCCTTCCGGAAACACCGCGGAGATTTGTTCGAAGTAGTCGCCGATAACGTAGACTGCATGCAGTTCCGCGCCGAGCTGGTTCGCAATTTGTGTGGCGAGTTGTGTCGCCGCTGTTGACGACGGGCGAAAGTTTGTGGCGAGTAACACGCGATTCAGCCGGATCTGAGTTTGCCGGTCACTATGCTCTACAAAATCACGTTGCGGTGGCCGCAGAGCAAGTACAGCGCAGGGTGACTCCGCTACGATCTCTTCGGCAATCGACCCACCGAAGGCACGCGAAAACCGGCTCCGATCGCGCGTCACGACGGTGATCAGATCAACTCCGTGATCGAGTGCCGCTCGAGCGATTTCAGCAGCCGGCTCACCTTCGACAAACATCGGATCGACCTCGACACCTTCGAGCAGCGGATCAGAAACCCACTCCTTCAGTTGAACCGGCTGGTTTGCGGCGAGTTTTGCTTCCTGCACATTCAACAGCAGCACTCGGCCCTGGCTATGGCGCGCAAATGCGGCAGCGTACTTCAACGCAGACTGCGAGGACGCAGAAAAATCTGTCGGAAAAAGTATGTTCCTAAACGGAAACATTGCCGAACACTACCATTACAACCAGATCCTGTAAATTCTCAAAAAGAAGCGGCTAAAGATTTACAACGGAACGGCTTCCATGCCACACTCCGCAGGCTTTCCTACAATCGAGTTCCGGAGGCGACACCTTGCTTCGAGGAATTTTTCGTACCAAGAACCTTGACGAGATTCTGGCCAGCGTTGGCGGCCCACAGTTTTCACTGAAGCGCACGCTCACTGCTTTCAGTGTCACGCTTATCGGAATCGGAGCCATCATCGGCGCCGGAATATTCGCCACCGTCGGCACTGCCGCCTCCGGCACTCCCGAACGCGCCGGAGCCGGTCCGTCGTTGATGCTGTCGTTCGTCATCACCGCGATCGTCTGTGGTTTTACAGCACTTTGTTACGCCGAACTCGCCTCCATGGTTCCGATTTCGGGTTCGGCTTACACCTACTCATACGCAACGCTCGGCGAGCTCGTCGCCTGGATCATCGGCTGGGACTTAATCATCGAATACGCAATCGGGAACGTGGCGGTGGCGATCAGCTGGGCGGAGTTTTTCAATCGCCTCATGCGCAATCTGGGAATTCACATTCCTGACTGGTTGACGCAAAACTATCGCACGGCAAGTGAAGAAACACTCGCCGCGGCGCCGCACATCTTTGGCGTGCCGATAGTCTTCAACATACTTGCGTTTGGCATCGTCGCCCTGATCACAATTGTGCTGGTTTGGGGTATCAGAGAGTCGTCGATGTTCAACGCCGGCATGGTGCTGATCAAGATCCTCGTGTTGCTGTTCTTCATCGGACTCGCTCTTTACTACGTCTCACCCGCACAGATGGCGAGCAATTGGAAACCGTTCCAGCCGCAGGGCTGGTTTGGAACGCTGACCGGCGCGGCGGTCGTCTTCTTTGCTTATATCGGTTTTGACGCGGTCAGTACGGTCGCTGAGGAAACAAAGAATCCCGCCAGAGATCTGCCTGTCGGAATCATCGCGTCACTGATTATCTGCACGATTCTGTACGTGTTGGTAGCGGCGGTATTCACGGGCATGGTGCCGTGGGAAACGGTGCGAGCCTGGACCAGCGCGCAGCGTGGCGAGTCGTTGACGATGGCTTTGGAAACGGTTGCGCCGCAGGCGTTGTGGCAGAACACGGTGATCGCATTCGGCTCGGTGATCGCACATACGGCTGTGTTGCTCGTGTTCCAACTCGGACAGCCGCGCATCTTCTTCTCGATGGCGCGCGACGGACTGCTGCCGTCAGTCTTTGCGAGTGTTCATCCCCGGTTCAAGACACCACACGTTACGACGATTTTGACCGGCGTCGTCGTCGGCGGAATCGCAGCCTTTGCGACAGTCGACGAGATGGTGAGTTTGACGAACATCGGCACTCTCTTCGCGTTCATTCTTGTCTGCGTCGGAGTGATGGTGTTGCGTCACAAAGATCCCGCGCGGCTAAGGCCGTTCAAAGTTCCTTTTGGTGCTTACCTGCTACCCGGGTTGGGTGCGCTCTCATGCGCGCTCCTGATCTACTTTTTACCGGAAGGTTCTTACTGGCGCTTTGTCGGCTGGCTAATGCTGGGGCTGGCAGTCTATCTTTCTTACGGCTACACGCGGAGCAGTGTCGGGCAAAAACTGGGACGGCCATCGCGGACGCCGGCGGGGCTGAAGTTTGCGGCAATGTGTTGTTTTCTGGTGGCGGTTGGGTTGTTCGTGATACCGCACGACGTCGCGCCGCGTGAACTGTTTGCCGAAGCATTCAATGCGAGTGCCGAGAAGCACAATCAAACCTTGTATGGTTTACTGATCATCATCGGCGGCCTGATCGGCGTCGCCGTCGGCATCGCGTTCGGCACTTCAAAACAACCAGACCACGGATGACACGGATCAAATCCGGATTTTAAATCCGTGTAAATGCGTGGTTACGATCTCCGTATGAACGCATTACCAATCATTATCGGGTCGCTCTGCGTTATCGCGATCTCGTACCGTTATTACTCCGCATTCATCGCAGCGAAAGTTCTCGCGCTTGACGACTCGCGCCCGGTGCCGTCGCAGACCATGTTCGACGGTCACAATTACTACCCAACTAACAAATGGGTTTTATTCGGCCATCACTTCGCGGCGATCTCGGGCGCCGGCCCGTTGATCGGCCCCGTGCTGGCGGCGCAGTTTGGTTTTCTACCGGGACTGTTGTGGCTTGTGATCGGAGTCTGTCTCGGCGGCGCAGTGCACGACTTCATGATCCTCGCCGGCAGTGTTCGCCGCAAAGGCAAATCACTGGCGGAAATGGCGCGCACCGAGATTAGTCCGCTTTCGGGACTCGTCGCCGGGGTCGCGATTCTTTTCATCGTGGTGATCGCACTCGCCGGGCTCGGCCTCGTGGTTGTCAATGCTTTGGCGGAATCGCCGTGGGGGACGTTCACAGTCGCTTTCACGATTCCTCTCGCGCTGTTCATGGGTCTTTACATGTATCGCTTCCGCAAAGGAAAGATTGCCGAAGCGAGCATCATCGGAATCGTCGGACTGCTGTTTGCCGTTTATCTCGGCGGCCGCATTGCCGACTCTCCCGTTGCTCAGGCGTTCACGCTTTCGCGAAACAGCTTGATCGTGATCATGGCTGCGTACGGCTTCATCGCCTCGGTGTTGCCGGTCTGGATGCTACTTTGCCCGCGCGATTACCTGTCGTCCTATTTAAAGATCGGCACGATCGCGTTTTTGATTCTCGGTGTGATGCTGGTCCATCCAAATCTCAACATGCCTGCGTTCACACCATTCACGGCGGGTGGCGGGCCAGTTATCCCGGGCAAGCTCTATCCTTTTGTCTTCATCACGATCGCGTGCGGCGCGATTTCCGGCTTCCACGCACTGATCTCTTCCGGCACAACGCCAAAGATGATTGCGAAAGAAACCGACACGCGAATGATCGGTTACGGAAGCATGCTGATGGAAGGTGTGGTCGGCATCGTAGCGCTCATTGCCGCGACCTCCCTGTTTCCGGGCGACTACTTCGCCATCAACACCGCACAGCGCACCGATGAACAGAAGGCCGCGTACGTGCGCATGGTCGATACGCACAGCGGCACCGATTTCAACCTCCAACCACAGGAGATCGATCGACTCGAACAGGAGTCAGGCGAGAAGAACCTGCGCGGCCGCACGGGCGGCGCGGTCACGCTCGCACTCGGCATCGCGAAGATCTTCTCAGGCATACCCGGCCTCGGCGGTTTGATGAAGTACTGGTATCACTTCGCGATCATGTTTGAAGCACTCTTCATCCTCACCACGATTGACACGGGCACGCGCGTCGCACGGTTCCTGGTCGGCGAGTTTGGCGGGCGTTTTTACAAGAAACTCGAAGAGCCGACGTGGCTGCCGGGTTCGGTAATCACTTCCGCACTCGTCGTTACCGCGTGGGCGGCGTTCATCTGGTCGGGCTCGATCTCCACGATCTGGCCGATGTTTGGCATCGCGAATCAATTGCTGGCGGCGGTCGCTTTGTGCGTCGCGACGACGATCGTGATCAACTCCGGCAAGGCGAAATATGCATGGGTCACGATCCTGCCGCTCGCTTTTGTAAGCACGACCACGCTCGTCGCCGGGTTCAAATCCATCACGGATATCTTCTGGCCACTTGCGCAAAAGCCGGAAACGAACCTTCAGGGCCTCATCAATACGGGCCTCACCGCGATCATCATGTTTGCCGCCGTTGTCATCATGATCGACTCAATCCGGCGCTGGCTCGGAACACGAAACCATCCACAGATCACAAAAATTCAAGAGCCGCTCTTTGAAAAATCTGTGTAATCTGTGGATAATACGCACTTTCGTAAGCGTATCTCGCCATCTTCTAGAAGAATCGGAAAGGATTTCAACGTGGAAACTGTAATCCGGCGCGTCGCAATTTGTCTGGCCGCCGCCATCTCGACTCTGGCCTTTGTGGGCCCGACTTACGCGCAATCCCATCAGGGTGGCGAAGCAAATCTGGAGCTTCCAGACCTCTCGCAGGTGACCTTCTTTAACGGAATCAATGGTCATAATCTGCTGTTGTTTGGCATCGTCATTTGTGTCCTGGGTCTGGGCTTCGGCCTCGCGATCTACATGAACTTGAAGAAATTGCCCGTGCACCGGGCAATGCGCGAGATCTCCGAACTGATCTATGCGACCTGTAAGACCTACCTGACGACGCAAGGCAAATTCATCCTGATTCTCGAAGCGTTTATCGCCGTCGTCATCGTGCTTTACTTCGGCGTGCTCTCGGGCATGGAGCCGTTCCGCGTCGGGATCATTTTGTTGTTTAGTTTGGTTGGCATCGCCGGAAGCTATGGCGTCGCATGGTTTGGCATTCGCGTTAACACGTTTGCGAATTCCCGCACGGCGTTCGCGAGTCTCCAAGGCAAACCGTTTCCGCTTTACGCCATTCCATTAAAGGCCGGCATGAGCATTGGCATGATGCTGATCAGCGTCGAACTGCTGATCATGCTCTGCATTCTCCTGTTCATCCCGGGCAGTTACGCCGGACCGTGTTTCATTGGTTTTGCAATCGGCGAATCGCTCGGCGCGGCTGCGTTGCGTATCGCCGGCGGCATCTTCACGAAGATTGCCGATATCGGCTCTGACCTGATGAAGATCGTCTTCAAAATCAAGGAAGACGACGCGCGCAACCCGGGCGTTATTGCCGACTGCACGGGCGACAACGCGGGCGACTCGGTTGGACCCAGCGCGGACGGTTTTGAAACTTACGGTGTGACGGGCGTCGCACTAATCACGTTCATCCTGCTGGGTGTTTCAAACCCGCGCGTGCAGGTGCAGTTGCTCGTGTGGATCTTCATCATGCGCGTCATGATGATCGTCGCCAGCGCCCTGTCTTACTTCATCAACGACGCGATTGCGAAGGCTCGTTACCGCAACGCCGATGTGATGAATTTCGAAGCGCCGTTGACGTCGCTCGTGTGGATCACGTCGGTCGTTTCCGTTGTGATCACATTCGTGGTTTCGTATTTGACGATTCCCGAGCTGAGCGGCAACAACACGCTCTGGTGGAAACTCGCGTTCATCATTTCGTGCGGCACGATCGCCGGCGCGCTGATACCTGAGCTCGTGAAGATATTTACTTCCACCGAGTCGCGCCACGTCAGCGAAGTCGTCACTTCGTCGCGAGAGGGCGGCCCTTCGTTGAACATCCTTTCGGGTCTCGTGGCCGGCAATTTCTCCGCTTACTGGCTCGGCATCAGCATCGTGGGCTTGATGGCCATCGCTTATTTCTTTACTACTCTCGGCGCGCCGCAGGGTTTGGGTGCGTTGATGGTTGATCCGGTGGCGGCGCCGGTGTTTGGCTTCGGCCTCGTGGCGTTCGGATTTCTCGGCATGGGACCGGTTACGATCGCCGTCGATTCGTATGGCCCGGTAACAGACAACGCACAGTCGGTTTACGAACTGTCGTTGATTGAGCAGGTACCGGACGTCGAGAACGAAGTCCAAAAGGAATACAACGTTAACGTCAACTTCGGTCGCGCAAAACACCTGCTTGAAGAGAACGACGGCGCAGGCAACACTTTCAAGGCCACGGCTAAACCCGTTTTGATCGGCACGGCGGTGGTTGGCGCGACGACGATGATCTTCTCGATCATCATGGCGCTGACTGACGGGCTGCGAACGAACACCGAAGGCCTGTCGTTGCTGCATGCTCCGTTTGTGCTCGGATTGATCACGGGCGGCGCAATTATCTATTGGTTCACGGGGGCATCGACTCAGGCTGTCACCACGGGCGCGTATCGTGCAGTGGAGTTCATTAAAGCCAACATCCGGCTCGAAGGCGTAGAGAAGGCTTCGGTCGAAGACAGTAAAAAGGTCGTGCAGATCTGCACGCAATATGCGCAGAAGGGCATGTTCAATATCTTCCTGACCGTGTTCTTTTCAACGCTCGCTTTTGCGTTCGTGGAACCATTCTTCTTCATCGGCTACCTGATTTCGATCGCGATCTTCGGTCTGTACCAGGCGATCTTCATGGCGAACGCCGGCGGCGCGTGGGACAATGCGAAGAAAGTTGTCGAAGTCGATCTGAAGATGAAGGGCACGCCCCTGCATGACGCCACGGTCGTCGGCGATACTGTCGGCGATCCGTTCAAAGACACGTCGTCAGTGGCGATGAATCCGGTGATCAAATTCACGACGCTGTTTGGATTGCTGGCGGTGGAACTCGCGGTGAGTTTGACGCGCAATAACGGCAACGCAAACCTGACGCATATACTTGCGTTGGCATTTTTCCTCGTGTCGGTTTTCTTCGTCTGGCGATCATTCCACGGCATGCGGATCGGCACGATGGCGCTCGAGCCAACTACGCGCGAGCGGGAAGTGGTGAAGACCGCAGCAGGAGACTAAACACAGATGAGCACGGATGTAAGAGCGGATACACTGATGGGCGCCGCGTTGGCGCCGCTCGATTCGACGCGTTCCGTCGGGCTCGTGATCGTTTTTAGTTTGTTTATCGCGGCGTCGGCGCAGTTTGCGATTCACATTGGGCCAGTGCCGATTACGGGGCAAACGTTCGCGGTGCTTTTGACCGGCGCACTGCTCGGATCGCGTTTGGGGGCTGCTGCGGTAATCGCTTACTTGATCGAAGGGGCGGTGGGGCTGCCGTTTTTTGCGGGGGGCGGAGGCGGCCTCATTCGGTTCTTTGGACCAACCGCCGGCTATCTCGTTGCTTTTCCTGCCGCGGCGTTCATCACCGGCGCCTTTGCCGAGCACGGCTGGGACAAGCGTTATGAAACTGCCGTCGCGGCGATGGCGATCGGCTCGGCAATAATCTTGCTCGGCGGCTGGGCGTGGTACGCAGTGCTCACCAACACGCCACCTGTCGCGGCTTTCAAGCTCGCGGTGTTGCCTTTCCTCGTCGGTGATGTCGTCAAGATTGCTCTTGCTGCCGCAGTGCTTCCAACGGGCTGGGCGTTGTTGAAGAAATGAATGTTTTAAAGGTCAGGTCGCGCAACCGGGAGGAACTGGTTGAGTTCACTGACCTCGTCCAGGAAAAGCTCACGGAGTCAGGCAAGAGCGAAGGTGTGGTTGTGCTTTACGTGCAACACACCACGGCCGGACTCACCATCAACGAGAACGCCGACCCTGATGTGCCGCGCGACATGCTGCACGCCCTCCGCACTCTCATCCCTCAACATGGAATGGGCTTTCGTCACGGCGAAGAAAATTCCGACGCACACATCAAAGCAACTCTGACAGGCTCCTCTGTAACAGTCCCTTTTGAAAATGGAAAATTACTACTCGGCCGTTGGCAAGGCATCTTCCTGTGTGAATTCGACGGAGGCCGTGAGCGCCACGTAATTATGCTGATCCGTTGAAATCGCTCTTCTTCAATCCGTATCATCCGTGGTTAATTCTTTCAGTATCTCCGCAAACCTCTCCACATCAGCTTTAGTCTTTTCCAGTGCGCGCCTGCTGTCGAGATAAGCAGTCCACGTAGGCGTTTGTGTGAGGGCCTTCGTCGTGTCTTCGTCGAGCACCTGGGCCATCATCGCAACCAGGTCGCTGACAACGCGTGTGTGCTCGATGAGGCGTTCGATGATCGAGTAGGCCAGCTGGGCCTGTGGGAAATCAAGGTCTTCAGCCATTTATCCCTACAATCGCCTCGATCCCGTCGCCAACCACGACGTGTGTTCCTTCACCAACATGTTCATAGCGAACATACCCGAGCCCAATGCTTCCCAACCTCGGCGAAATAACGGCTGAGGTCACGTGCCCGATCTCCTGATTCTCTTTCGAGCGTATGACTGCTCCCGGTTCGATCTGCTGGTCGGTCTCAAAACGCAATCCGGTCAGTTTCTTTGCCGGATGGCCGCGGTGTTTTATCCGCACGATGATCTCCTGACCAACGTAGCAGCCTTTTGTATAGCTCACCGCATCGTCGAGATTTGTTTCCGGAACGACATTCGTCTCGTCAATGTCCTGTCCAAAGCGAGCGATACCCGCTTCGACGCGGAGGATTTCGAATGTGTCCTCACCGATTGGTTGCGCGCCTGCTGTTTCGAGAGCTTGCTGGAACTCAGCTTTCCGCGATGAGTCGATGACGATGTCGTAACCGTCCTCACCGGTATGGGTCGCGCGAAAG
>DASSEB010000489.1:0-4622 GCA_035696765.1 Pyrinomonadaceae bacterium
AACACCTGACGGTATACGCTGCCATAGGATTATTTATCATCATGATTGGAGCTATCGTAGTCACCGTGATGAGCGTTGGAGGGATGGGAGCCTTGTCGCCATTCATCATCGGAGTGCTCTGCGTGTTCGTCGCGTACGGCAGGTGGAAGGTTAGACCGCTCCGTTAATCATCACTTAATAACGAAAGGACAAATTATGGAATTGACCCCGTATCTTCTTTTCAACGGCAACTGCGCCGAGGCTTTCAAATTTTACGAGCAGACGCTGGGCGGCAAGATTGAGGGAATGATGAATTTCGCCGGCTCACCCGCGGCAGAACATGCGCCTCCCGAGTGGGGCGACAAGGTGCTTCACGCCAGCATGACGCTCGGTGACCAACGTCTGATGGGATCAGACGCACCGCCAGGAAATTACCAACAGCCGCAGGGCCTGTCAGTTTCGATCTCGCTCGACGATCGAGACAAGGCGGAACAGATCTTCAATGCACTCGCACAAGACGGCAAGACGACGATGCCGTTTCAGAAGACGTTCTGGGCGGCGGGTTTTGGGATGTGCGTCGATCGGTTCGGGATTCCATGGATGGTGAACTGCGAATAGGCTTCAGGATGAATAACAAATGAATGCACGACGTTTGAACTGGCCGCTGTGGGTGGGCTTCCTGCTCACCCTCGGCGCGTTTCTCAGTTACTTCTTTATCTTCATCTGGTTTCCGGTCACGCGCGATTTTCCGTGGGCGAACCTCGTGCTGTTTTTAATAGCAGGTGTATTGGTGTTCGCAGGGATACGGCGCGGGTTTGCTTCCGATCGCCCGCATCCGAAACGCGCGAAGATCGTCAGTTCACTCGTGGGCCTGCTCAGCTTGTTCGTTTTCGCATTCTTTGTTTTTACGATCTTTATCGCCGCTCGTTGGTTACCGTCTTCGACTGGCGCGCCGCAGGTGGGCCAACGAGCGCCCGACTTCACGCTTCCTGACACGACCGGTAAATCCGTCTCTCTTTCGGAACTCCTGTCAACACCAGTTAACGGCAGTCCACCGAAAGGCGTGCTGCTGGTTTTTTACAGAGGCTACTGGTGACCGTCATGCAACTCCGAGTTACGGAGCATTGAAACGAGCCTGGACCAGTTCAACGCAGCAGGCATTCGTCCGGTTGCGATCAGCGTCGACAGTCCGGAAGTGTCACGCGGCCTTTCGCAAAAGGCTGGTTACAGTTTTTCCTTTCTTTCGGATGCGAATGCGGAGGTAATCAGGCGTTATGACCTGGTCCATGCGGGCGCGGGTGAGAATGGCCATGACATCGCGCGACCCGCCGAGTTTCTGGTCGATCGATCCGGGACGGTGCGCTGGGTGAACCTGACGGAAAACTACTGGGTCCGTGCTCGACCCGAGCAGGTGTTGGAAGTTGCGCGACTCCTCAAATAAAAACCGCCGCGACTTCTGCGTCGCGGCGGTGCGGTTTGTACGATTTCACAGGTAAGGATTAGCCAGCGCGTTCGCTGCCACCCGTCCTGTAACCATCCTCGTAACCTCTCGAGAAGGCCGATCGGTAAACGTCAGCAAAGTTTCCGAAGCCCGCTTCTTTGAAGTAGTGAGAGCGCTGAGGATTGTAGCTCTTGTCTTTCTTGCCATCGTCCTTGCCGGTCTTGAAACCGTCTTTGTAGCCCTGATTGCCAGCATTGTCGCTGTTGTCAAAAACATAGTGGCTATAGCGGAATCCGTAGGGTGACCAGGGATCGTATCCCCAACCGTAATACCCGTACGGGTAGCCGCCCCACCAATTACGATGTCCAAAACCAAACGGACGATATATGCGATATGGGTAAGTACGAACGATCACGACTCTCCGGCGCTGCTGAGCCTGGACTTCGCTCGACGAGACGAACGCAATGCCAAACAGCATGAACGCAGCGATAGCGAGACCGCCCACCTTTCGCAAATATTTTCCTTTCATTTTCCTTGTTTACCCCTCTTTAACACAAAACTGGTCGGAACTTCGCCCTGAATTTTGGGAGAGCCCGACCTACTTTTTTAGACACTTGAGATGCCGGATCGGTTACAAAAGTTCACACGTTATGGCGCGCCTTTGGCGCTGCAACGTTTTTGTAAACAACCCCGCCCTTCATCACGAACACGACGCGGCGCACGGCGGTAATGTCTTTCAACGGATCGCCATCGAGCGCGATGATGTCCGCTTCGAAACCGGGCGCGATCAGACCGAGTTGGTTCCCCATGCCGATCGCTTCCGCTCCGAGTGAGTTGGCTGAAACCATTGCCGCCATCGGATCGAGTCCGCCGTCACGGACGCGGTCGATAAACTCCTCAGCGTTCCGCCCGTGTGATCCGGCAAGCGCGTCCGACCCAAAAACGATCTTCAACCCGGAAATCTTCAATGCGTGTTTGAAGAACTCGTGATACATCGGGATGATCTCCCGGATCGTCGAAAACACCTCTTCCGGAAATCCCGGCGTGCCGGCAAACTTCTCCTTGTTCAAGAGGTAGTTTTCCATCACGAGCCCCGCCTGCGGATCCAGCCAAACACCCTTCTGCACCATCAACCTGAGATCGTCGTCCGTGGCGAGTGTGCCGTGTTCGACCTGAGTGCAACCGGCGAGCGTAGCAGCGCGAACAGCATCTTTGTATGCGTGCACGAGCGTGCGTAGTCCCTGCTTCTTCGCTTCATCGCAGGCAGCATTGAGTTGTTCCTGCGAGAGCGTCAGGTCAGGGCGGCGAATGCTCGACGCCGCGAAGATCTTGATGAGATCTGCGCCTGCCTCCTTTTGCTTTCGGACGAATGCGCGAATCTCGTCGGGAGTGCCGGTTTGTTCACCGCGCCCCATGAGAGGTTCCGCAGAAGACAAGATGCGTGGACCGGGAAGCATTCCTTTCGCGATCGCATCGCGCAACGGCAGGTCGGCGAGGGAGCCGACGCTTTGCACGGTTGTGAAGCCGGCGAGCAGCGTGGCCCATGCGTTCGATTCCGCAGCGTAGTAGTCGTACGGTGTGTTTCCAACGCCATTTGCATTTTTACCGTCAGGACCAAAGCTCCAGGTGATGTGGACGTGCCCGTCGATCCATCCGGGCAGCACCGTGAGTCGTTGTAGATCGTAATTAACTGGTGAGGCGTTTGGATCGATACGAACGATCTTCGATCCTTCAATAACGATGCGCGTGTTGCGGAGCACACCGCCTTTGCCGTCCAGCAGAGTGGTGGCGGCGATGACGATCTGTTTGTTCTGCGCGGGGGATTGTGCGGACACAACGCTGCAAACCATCACCAATATGAGCACCAATATGATTAATCGCATGTCAGTGATCTGTATTAACCCGTGTAATCTGTGGCTCACTACTCACAAGCGCAGCGAAGCGTTCGAGCGGAAGATTTCCGCCAGACACGATGCCTACCACTTTCTTACCCCGCAGCTCGTTTCGCAGCTTGATGGCGGCGGCTGTTGAAGCGGCGCCCGCGCCTTCGGCGAGTTGCTTTGCATGACGCGCAAGCAACTTGATCGCATCGTTGATCTCGCCGTCGGTAACTAAAACAAAATCGCTGAGCAGCTCCGAGAGGATGTTGTTCGTGAGTTCAAAAGGAACGCGGCAGGCAAGGCCTTCGTGTTCCGTCTCCATCGTCGGGTACGGTTCTAAATTGCGATTCCGCCACGCGTGCCACATCGCGGGTGCAGCTTCAGACTGAACAGCAATCACGCGCGCATTCGGGTTGAGTTCGTTCACGACGATGCAATTGCCGGAAGCACAACTGCCACCGCCGGCCGGCGCGATAATTACGTCGACGTCCGCGAGATCCTCGAAGATCTCGAGAGCCATCGTGCCGACTCCGGCGATCAACTTCGGCTCGTTCGCTGAGTGAACATACCGAAAACCTTCCGCCTCCGCGACCTGCTCGCATTCCTCGCGCGCTTCGTCAAAGTCGCGACCGTGAAGTCGGACTTCGGCGCCGAGATCGCGGATTGCCTGTATCTTCGTTTCGTTGACGTTCTCACGCGGAGCATAAATGATCACGTGGCTGCTGAAGAGCCGTCCGCCGTAAGCGAGCGATTGACCGTGATTTCCGGTTGAGGTGGCGACGAGACCACGTCTTCTTTCGTCGTCACTCGCAGTCCCGACGAGAGTGATGCCGCCGCGGACTTTGAACGCGCCCGTCGGTTGCAGGTTTTCCAGTTTTACGTAGTAGTCGCAGTCGAGCAGTTCTGAAAGTGGTCTGATACGAACGAGTGGCGTCTTCGCAAGATACGGCGCGATAAACTCGCGCGCGGCGACGATGTCTTCGAAAGTCGGCGTAAGCATGTCGCACAAGCTAGCAGTTTACGCAATCCGAAACAACGAGGCAGGCAGGTGAAGAAAAAGAAAGCCGGTCGACGTACCAAGTGGCACCGTCGACCGGCTCGCTTGAGTTTTGAATCGCGCTGTTCGTAAACAGTCTACTGACTGCAACTCGACCGTGATACGGGTGAGAATTTTCCGACAGTCACGATCACGGTCCAACTATCAGTAGGTCGAACTTCGCCGGGAATTGTCAGTTCCAACGTATCGTTGTTTTCTGAGACTGGTGCGACTTCTTCTTCGACGCCAAGGGGGCTGCGAAGTTTGACGACAAGCGCCACATCGG
>DASSEB010000490.1:0-14147 GCA_035696765.1 Pyrinomonadaceae bacterium
CAGACGAGCAGCACTATCGCCTAGCAGCCTAGTTCGCGGCACCGCCGCTTCCTGACGCTGCCGGCTTCAGCATGCCGTGCATCCCGATCCAGCGCACAAAGGCTTCGAACCAACCCGTACTCGTCGTTTCCTTCGGATACATCCCGAAGCCATGGCCACCCTGTTCATAAAGATGGAATTCGACGGGGTGCTTCGCTGCCTTCCAGCTATCGATTAGGCCATAGCCACCGTTTGCGAAGAATGGATCGTCGGCAGCGAGGGCGATGAACAGGGGCGGCGCGTCGGCCGGAACTGTAAGCGGCGCGAGAGGACCGTAGATGTTGCCGATGAAGGCTGGCTTCGCATCCTCGCCTGCGAGCGTAGTCGCCATTGTTAACATCGCGCCGGCGGAAAAGCCAACCATGCCAATCCGGTGAGGATTGACGCGCCACTCGACAGAACGCTTCCGGATCAGTGCAAACGCAGCGCGGGCGTCGGCGATCTGCGGCGCGAGACCGGCTATCGCCTTCTCCGGGTCGGGGCGCGGCCGCGCGGTTCCCGAAAACATTTCCCGCATGGACTGCTCGAACTCCGCCATGTCCGCGGGAGTCTGGTTCAAGCGATACTTAAGGACGAACGCGGCGACACCCTTTTCCGCGAGTGCACGCGCAACATTCCAGCCTTCATTTTCCATGGATAAAGTGCGAAAACCGCCACCCGGCGCGACGATGACTGCCGCACCGCTTGCCTTGGCCGGTTCCGGCAGAAACGGTGTCAACGTCGCAACAGTTACATTGCGCGCAAACCGACTGCCGTACTGGGTATGCCAGGACTCCGCGTTCTTCGCACCGGGCAGCGGGCCGGTCCCGATTTCGATCGCATTGGGCTGCGAAGGCGTAGCAATGGGAGTCATCTTGTCGTTCTGCGCCTGGGCCGGCGTGACGATCACAGAGATGAACGCAAGTGCGGCGACCATCAAACTAGCAGTGGATAACTGCGCCAACGACAGCTTCGTCCAGAGATTCGACACTTGCCTCATGCCACCTTCTCCTCCAACCGGGGTTTGATTCGCAGTCAGTGATACTGCCCTACAGATCGATCACTGTCACGCGAAAAATAGCGTGCCGATATTTATAGCTGGTTAGATTCAGCGATTACTGGCCTGACGCTCCCCATCCCATATTTTCAACCAGCGGAGTTGCAGGGCGTTATCGAAGCTTGCCAACTGTGACCTTTAGTGTTTGTGTGAATTTGGCGTCCCAAAACATTCCGAGTTGGAACCGGATTGTTAGTTGGTTAAAGGAAATGGAAACGCTGCGTGAAAGGGTCGCCTGACTTCTGAAGACCGCTGCAAAGCTGGTCGTCCTGCATTATCATGTTTCCCGGAATTGATTCGAACCGATGGCTTACTCAATTATCATCCCGCAGGTTCTTCTGTTGCTACTCCATTTTGTGCCGATGCAAACGCCAGCGAATCAAATATCGGAGGCCCAAAAGAAACAATTCGTCGAAGTTTTGAAGACGCTACCTCATAAGGGCGAATTCTTCACCGAGGATGCTGTCAAAACCGCAGGACCATACTTACCAGTATTGTATGCTCTAACCGATAAGGATCTTGGGGGTTATGATATCTATCCGTTCATGGCAATCAGTCGTGGCTTGTGTGATGTTAAGGAACATCGGCTCTACGCAAACAATCACTTTGCCGACATCCGCCACTCCGAATTAAAACTCTTGTGGGCGGCAATGCTGTTTGAGCACGGGAATCGGTCGCCGCAGATCGTGAAGTATCTCAAGTTGGCTCTAAAATCCGACACACAAGCCAGGCTGCTGGCTGAAATGACTGGACCTCACTACGAAGATCTCAAGCGGCGCATTGAGGCAGCAGGTAAGCATTAACGCGAAGTTACTGGCGTCCCGTACGGGAATCGAACCCGTGTCGCCGCCGTGAAAGAGAAGCGATTTGTAGGAATTCAAAGGAAACCTGCGGCATGGATAGCACCGTAAGGTAGTCAAAGGTACTCTAAGGACAAGTTATTGGACCCTTAATGGACCCGCGTTAAGGCGTCTTTTTCCATTCAAGACCGACTCACTTTCCCCTACAACTTAACGGCCATTCCACGAAAGCGAGTAGCGGAAAGCGCTGCTTGTTTTCTATTCGTGTGCAAACAGGAGACTGACAATGAGATTCATACCAGGACTTCTTGTGGGCTATTCCATACGCGGCATCTACGGATTGTGAATGATGTTCTCGACCGCCACTTGGCATACGCGACGCAAAATCAAATTTCGCTGATATGCCAGTAAAACTTGAAGAAAAAATCAGAGAGGATATTTCGGAGGCACTTGAGCTACTCGAACACAAAATCAGACAAACTGATTCTGAGGCAACTCGAATTCGGTTAGCTACCGTTAAGGAGCTCAAACCATAGCTCGGAATGAACCTCGTTCGAGGATCAACGCGAGAATTCTGTGTCTTGAAGAACGCGCAAAATTCAACCCCGGATTACCACCGAAACGATCACGATACGAAGACAAAAACGAAACCAAAACAGCGACTAGAACGAGCTCGCTGATGACCTCAGGAGTTGAATTTATGTTGACCACGAGCGAGCACCGCGCCGCTTGGGACACGACCATCAGCGCCCCAAATCCGTTTCCTTAGGCGCGCTTGTCGGGGCGATGGCCGTATCAGAGAGGCCCACGGCGAGAGCGTCAACGAGACGCTGAAAGAGTTTGAAAAATATCTGCAAGCGCGTGGCGGCGGCCCACCCTCGCGTCACGATTTCTGTCCAAACAGGTCGGGGTACGTCAAGCCTCTCAAATAGGCTTCTCCAAACCGCCGTTGAGCGAAAGTTTAGTTGACGATCTTCGCAGTCTTTCATGCTTGACTTATCGATTGACAGGAATAAGATCTTACTCCCCTACGTTTTCTGGTTCTCACTCAATCTAATTCTTACCATAGAGGAGGGTAAAAATGTATCCAAACGTTCGGCTTCAGGGCCTGCGGCATTTAATAGTCACCTGCCTGCTGGTGTGCTCTGCGGCCGGCACGGCCATAGCGGGCTGGACCACCAGCGGGAGCAAGATTATCGCCCCCAGCGGCGCGGAGTTCAGAATCACGGGCATCAATTGGTACGGGTTCGAGACCACGGGCAACGTCGCCAAAGGTCTCTTCGCGCACGATTATACCTACATCATTGATGCGATTGGGCAAGACGGGTACAGCACCATCCGCATCCCCTTCTCTAACGCCATGTGGGAGCTTAATCCCATCCCCAATGCTAACACGCTCAGTGCATGCCCCAGCTGCAAGGGCAAGCACGCCCGCGACATTCTGGCGCTGATTGTTAACTATGCGGGCTCGAAGGGGATTCACGTAATCCTCGACAACCATCGGTCCGAGGCAGGTAACTCCGCTGAAGGCAACGGGCTGTGGTACTACGTTTCGGGCAACAACAACTATACCGAACAAAAATGGATCAACGATTGGGTGAGCGTCCAGCGCTGGGCTCGCGGCATCCAGCAGACGATGGGGTCCACTGACACCATAACTGTCAACTATTACGGCTCCGACGGTCTCCCCATCATCCTCGGCTACGACTTACGCAACGAACCGCACACGCCTTCGCGTACGGCATACCTGAGCGGCGCAGCGTGGGGCAACGGCGACGGAATAGACCCGAACATCAATCCCAATCCGAATCCGTTCGCTCCCGCCTGCGTAGCTAACTCGACCTGCCATGATTGGCGGCTGGCAGCAGAGCGCGCCGGCGATGCGCTGCTCGGCGATGCTCTCAACCACGGGTGGGACTATCCTCTAATATTTGTAGAAGGAGTCAGTACGTACCCGACTGCCACAGGCACAATGGCGGCGGGGCCATACGACTGGTATTGGTGGGGCGGCAATCTGCTCGGCATTAACGGTAACTCTGGTAACGCGGGCGCGCCCATAGTTCTGAATGCGGGAGGCAGCGCGACGAGTCTGGGGCCGGCGGTAAATAACCAGGTCGTATATTCCGGGCATGATTACGGGCCGGCGGAATACCAGCAGTCCTGGTTTAACGCCAGCACCTGCTACCGCAGTGGGTGCTCGTCCTCCAGCCTCGCCGACGTGTGGAAGAAATTCTGGGCGTTCCCAAATCTGGCGGGCGGAGTTAACCCCGTCTGGCCCGGGCACACTTCTTATCCGTGGGGCAACACGGGCCACACGGGCTACACCCAGGCTCCGGTCTATCTGGGAGAATTCGGGACGGGTAAGACCGACAGCGATCTTTTCTCTGCCGGCGCGGGGTCACAGGGACAGTGGTTTACAGACATTGTGAACTTTATCAAGAGCAGCTACAGCCTCACCTCGGCCAACGATTCCGGGGTAGCCATCAACTCTCTGCACTGGACTTATTGGGCTGCCAACAGCGAAGACGGCTATGGACTGTTTGGCAGCAGCTACACGGGGCTGGCAAACGCTAAAAAGGAGTATTCTTTTCTGTGCGGTATTCAGCAGGGGCCGCTCGCACTTTCGTCAGGTTCCGCTGCCGGCCAGTGCGGGTCTACGGGGCCGCTTCCGAACCCACAGTAGAAGAGAGAAAATCCACCTTCGTATTCCAGCCGTCCGGCGCTTGGCGTGCCTCGCAAGGTACGTGGTCCCTTTACAGCGGACGCCAAGCGCCGGACGGATGACTTGGGATATTGGTCCACGGAGAACAGTAATATGACCCCTGCATGCTTCTATTCTTAAGGTGATACCTTCGTTTCGAAGTTGTGCAGTGTCTTAAGGAAAGATTGTCAGTTGGGTCTTCATCGGCCCGAAGGGAATCTCTTTGTAAGAGAGCCGAAAAACGCGCAATACGGAATAGTTGCGGTGTTTGAAGACTTGTACGGTAATCGGTGGGATTGTTACAGCTGAATAACGATCATCCAATTTCAAAGCGAGCGTGACGCGAAATACGAAATTGTCTTCAACCGTTGCTCGCAAACGATAGAACAGCGATACAAAAACAGAACTCGGCTCTTCGATTGTGCAAAGGCAACCTAACGGAAGAACGTTCTGAATTCTTAAAAGGAGTCTCTCATGCGTAAGGCACTCTCGTTAATTGCGTTCACGTTTCTGATCATTGGCACAGCAGTGGCACAGACCAGCCCGACTGATGACAATGCAGCAATCACAAAAACTGCACTGAATTACATCGAAGGTTGGTATGAAGCCGACGCGGCGCGTATGGAGAGTGCGCTTCATCCTGAGCTCGCCAAGCGAATGATCTATACCGATCCAAAGACGGGCCGTAGCCAGTTCAACCACATGGGTGCAATGGCTTTAGTACAAGGTACAAGGCGTGGTGGTGGCAAGAAAACTCCAAAGGAGCTGCAGTTAAAAGAGATTACAATTCTCGATCGCTACGAGGGCGCGGCAGTGGTGAAGATTGTCGCATCTGACTGGATCGACTACCTCTCAGTCGCCAAATTCAACGGCGAATGGAAAATCATCAATGTGTTATGGGAGTTGAAGCCGAAACCAGCCGTCCAATCGACATCTACACCACCACCGAAACCGTGATTCACAATCGCTCTCACAAGAAACCATCGAGATCGAAGATCCGGAAGTATCACTTGAAAGCTTGGGCTCGGACCTCGAAGAGATCGCCTATCGTAGAGGCCCGATCGCGTGTTCGAATACACCTCCGAGCGGACCATACTATCAATCGAGAGCGTTTGTGCTCACCACCGCCGGCGAGATCGTTGTGGTAAGATGCGTCTCTCCAACACCACGAAAATGGGAAGAAGATGACGACGAAAAACTTGTTCCTGATATTTGTATTACTCGTTCTGGCGGGCTTCGGCGGGCGTGAAAGCAGCGGGCAGACGCCACAGACGGATACCCGATCCGAGCAGACCATCGTTATCGTTCACGGCGCATGGGGCGGTTCCTGGGCATTCAAGAGAGTGGATTCCTTACTTCGTCAAAAAGGTTTCGAGGTTTACCGCCCGCAACTTACCGGACAAGGCGATCGCGTGCATCTTGCGCGGCCTGATATTGGGTTGAGCACACATATCGATGATGTGGTCAACACGATTCTCTATGAAGACTTGCGGAATATCATCCTCGTTGGTCACAGCTATGGTGGGATGGTGATCAGTGGTGTCGCAGATCGGGTTCCGGAACGGATCAAAAGATTGGTTTATCTCGACGCGTTAGTGCCTAATGACGGCGATAGCGTTAGCACGATGTTGCGAGGTGGAGGCGACTTCATTAAGCAAAATACTAAGGGCGACTACATCGTGCCACCGTGGGTCAAACCGGATCAATTACCACCACACGACGTGCCGCAATCGTTGAAAACTTTTACTGATCCAATCGTTTTGAAGAATGAGGCAGCTCGCAAGCTGCCCGCGACTTACATCCTGACTGTTGAGAAAGGAAAGGAAGCCAAGGACGACGATTTCTTTTTGCAGTCGCAACGGGCGAAAGAGAGAGGATGGTCCATGCTGCAGCTGACGTCCGATCACAATCCGCAGTGGTCTGCACCGGAAGCGCTGGTGGAGATATTAGCCGGAATCCGTTAGCAGATTTCGCTCTAGAGTCAGAGGTTGTTTGGCGGCAAGATCGCTCGAACGTGAGCGCAGCTTCTGAAAGTGTGCTACTCGTCCGCAACTTCTCAGCTCTCACACCGTTTGAATCAGGCCTCTCAAATGAGATGAACCCGATTCTCAAGAGAAGCGATTTACAGGAATTCAAACGAAACCTGCGGCATGGATAGCACCGTAAAGTAGTCAAAGGTACTCTAAGGACTCGTTATTGGACCCTTAATGGACGCGCAGCGAAAGAGGCGGTCGGCATTTTAAGTCGCGTAACGGCGGCACCAACTAATCTTATCAAAGCATACAAGCCAGTGTTTACACGCTTAGCAATCGCCCAGGTATCGCTTCGGCTTGATTATTATTAATGACCTTGTCCTGATAAGCGGTCCAAATCAACATTGAACGTTAAATAGCACAGGTAGAGCATCAGGCCTGAGCATTGACTCGTGCATTCCACTTCGGCATGTCAACACCCTTGCCCAGCAGCCATATCATCAACATTAGCGTACCGGGGAACAGCAGCATTAGAAGCAGCGGCGACGCATAAGCCGGCGCCAGAATCAACAGGAAATTCCGCGCAAGAAAACCAAAGCCACCAATACCCATCAGCACACCGAGAAACTTCGGCAGGTAACCTGAACGAAACATCAGGTATGCACGCACGATCCATGCGATGCCGTAGTAACCGCTGAATATCATCGCGGCAAATTGATAAAACCTGAGCGACAGTAGAATTAACTCATCGATCTGATCTGTCGAAAAGGCGTTCAAAGGACCAACCGTCATCAACGTCGGCGCAAGATAGAACAGCTCTGCGAACGCAAACAGTGCCGTGCCCACCAGACCGAAGAATGCGGCAAGCAACGACAAGTCTCTGCTGACGGGTTTCAACAATGCGTAGAGGATCAGCGCCAGAGTGATGTCGGCAAACGACTCAATTAAGAAGGCCGCGAACCCTAGCCGGTAAATGAACTCAAAACTTTTGATGTTTGCAACCGTCGCAGCAGCATCGCCAGCCACGATGAGCTTTGACGGAGCGTAAGCTTCACCAAATCCGCCGGCCACGACGGAAATCAGTAACAACACTCCTGCAACTTTGGCGTACCGCTGAACATTCATGTTTGAATCCCCCGGGGGCAGAGTTCCTCTTATTAATGAGACGAATCAGCGAGAGAAATATTGCTGAACTGCTGCGTGTTCGTGAGTCACGTCGCAAATGACTGCGGCTGATCACTGAATCCCTTTCCGATCAACCACACAGCCAGAGCGAGATAGATGATTCCGAGCGGCAAACCCATCAACATCGGCGCAGGACTCGGATACGGAATGAACTGTGGCAAGGTGATACCGATAATTTGAAGCAACGAGCCCAGCGGCAATAACATCGCTAGTGCTCGCGGCACGACAGGGGTACGCCAAAGCATTACGCCGAGCATAAACATCCAACCCACCATGATTAGGAGATGCGTGTAGTGAACCCACTTCCAAATCATTCGCAGTGCGATACCAGTCACATGGAAGAGACTCGTATCCCCGGCATTTGCCTTTGCATATTCCTGGCTGAATGTTAACAGCGACATCCACGCCGCGTTCTCTACACATTGCAACGCGAAGTTTGCGATCGCCAAGGCGAGCAACCACGTAGCTAACGGAAAGCTGTATTCGCGGAATATGGACCAACCGGTGACGGCGACGGCAATCGTTAGCGCTCCGCCAACGAAGAGAAGCATGACGGCGAGCCTTACCTGAGAGCCGTTAACTATCGCGCTTGCGTCGAGCGCGGCACCGAGCGGACGCAGGATGACGTACGGCGTAGTTAGACCAACGATGAGATGTAAAAGTAACAGAATACCGATGACTCGACCGGTATTATGGGGGGATCGCATGCGTAACCTCCTGGGAGCGAACGCGGACTAGATGCAAAGATATGTACGGAGTAAGTTTCGGTTGAGTTCCGACGAGCTCTTCCGCAAGTTTGTAGGTACCATTTAGTTGATTACGACTTGGATCACAATTGCCCCGAGCTGGCCCACGGCATCAGGAGTTAGGAAGCGAAATTCAATGTAGCAGTTTTTTGTTTCGAAGCTGGCTTCCGCTGGTCCATATAAAAGTCGCAATTTCTACTTCCAGCCATGCAAGCGCCTTGCATTTTCACGGAGTACTCCGCGACCCATCTCGATAGCTTGACGCTCGTCGATCACCCTATCGCGAATTAATCCGCTAAGTGCAACATACAGGCCGTCGCGAGTGGCACGTGACACGACTAAGTGATGTACATCAGCACCCCCGGGCACAGTTGGATAGGCGGCAGCATCGGTTCCGTACAGGACTTTCTCAGGCGCGAAGATAAGGTACTGGCGTAGTATGGCGGCGAAATCTGTGACTGGGCGGAGAAATGCCAATGCCGAAATATCAATCCAAACATTTGGCTTCAACGCCAGATAAGCCGCGATCTCGTACCATGGAGCACCGCCGTGTATAAGAACCACCTGAGTTTGGAAAAACTGCGGATCAGCCAGCACGTCTTCGAGATTGCGAACGTCAGACTCAAGTGTTCTAAGAAACGGCGGCACTCCCAGCGACGAGTGAATGTGCACCGGAAGGTTAATCTTTCCGGCCTCAAGTAGGATGTGGCGCCATAAGTAATCCTGTACCGCAATATAGTCGTCTCTGCTAAGCGGAACGGTGCGGCCTTTGGCATACAAAACTGCGGCCTGTCGTTCTGGCACATCGGCGATTCGTAATGTTCGTAAATACGCATCCCAGAACTTAATACCCACAGCGCCCTGTTGTTGCCAGCGGCGGAGCGTGGCGTCGACAAATCGGATGTAGCTCGGGAGATCCCCTGGTGATTCGGCAAGCCCACCCTCCTTCAAGAATGCTTGAAGATCGTGTTGTGCCTCGGTTATGTCCGTCTTGTGCGACGGACTCCTCTCCATCAGATGATTTGCCGGTAACGGATAAAGCAAAGTTGTGGCATGCGGTACCCACAGAAGACGCTTACCATCAATTCCCTGGCGGCTGTTTTGATTTACCAGTGCGATCTGCGTCAGCGTAAAATCGAGATGATCTGACCAGTATCCCGTTTGCCCGAGCCGACTAGCCATTTTGCTCCGAGCGGCGTCGATCATTTTGATCGTCGCGCGCCAATCGTCTGGCTGCGCTGAGACACCGAAACGCTGACGAATAACCGTAGAGAGCCACGGATGTGTACTACGAAGTTGTAATGGCCCTGCGGTGCCAAGTGATGGGTCGAACTGTCCTGGCCTTAGCAAGTGCGTGTGCATATCTATAGCAGGAACCTTGTCGAGAACTGTGGCGAGACGCTGAAAAACAGGATCGTTGCGCCATGGAGTGACTGGTTCTTGTGCAACAGCTCCACCAAACAAGAGCGAACTGAGGAAAACCACGACGCCGATCCGTTTTCGCATTAGTTCATCTCCTTCCGATTTTACAAAACGCTAACAGGTCTCTTTCGACGGCTTCTCAACTTGGAATTTCGCAGACTGTTTACAAGATTAATGACCGGATCGCAATACGCTGCTCAGGAAATGAGGAGGCGTCGATTACAAACTTCAAAGCCTACGATTGTTGCTGAGCATTACTGATCTTGGCGGACAGAATGGGATTTGAAGGCTATTTAAAGTCCGATTAAGTTGCTGGCGTCCCGTACGGGAATCGAACCCGTGTCGCCGCCGTGAAAGGGCGGTGTCCTAGGCCGCTAGACGAACGGGACGCATGGTGAGTTAAGTGCTCTCTAGCGCAAGCGCGTTACGTTAACGTATGCGATTTGACGCTGTCAAACGAACCCCTGCCGAGGCGCGGCGTGTGAGTTTGCAAAGATCGAACGCCTAATCACATCCTAACTGCATTGAGTGACCAACTCCGCCAAGAAGCAAATCTGATGGAAGCATAGCGCGAAGCGCGCGACACCACGAAGTCTTGACCTTAGTGGTGTCAGGAAAACTGGAAGCCCGGGAATCCCGCGCCCGCCCTTTTTAAAAACGCGGGGGAGACGGAGGCGGTAGGTTATCAATGCCTAAACCCCTCACCGCCAGAGCGGCCAAAGGTTTGCCCATGACGAAAAGGCAGATACCAGCCGCGACGTAGCTCAAAATACCAAGTGTGGACATTATGAACGTGCTGTTGAACGCTGCGCAGAAAAGAAGGTAAGGCGCGTAAAAAACTCCATACACGAAAGTCGCGAGACCAAGAACGCGAAAGATGATCGTAGCGAGAGTTTTGTAGTCCATGAGCGGCTTATATCACACTTTAGATGAAGACTATGCCCCACCTCGCGATTTCAGACCAGGACAATACCGACATACGGAACACGCGGCGTGACACCGGCAACGTGGCGGACACAACCGCACCACCGCAACACCATTCACACCGAACCGCATTCTTAACTATAATGCCTCACGCGGTTTCCCGCCGCGGCCCATTCCGAGTAGCAGCAGGAGAACACACGATGTCAATTCTGTCCCGCCCCCGATTAATAACTCTGTCCGCAATCATGTTGCTCGCATGCAGCAGCATCGCGTTCGCTCAACACGATCCGACCGGCATCACCGGCGGTGGCATGATTGGCGGGAGCACGGGACGGCCTGCGAGTAAGCCAGCAACCAAACCCGCGACGAAACCAGCAACCAAACCGGCCTCTACGACAACCACAACTCCTGCAACCGGAAGACGACCCACTCCAGTTACCCCCGTCAACAGGCCGTCGACAACTCCCACCGGTGCAAACGCCGATTACTACTACAAACAAGGCGAAGCGCTCTACAACTCGCAGAAATATCGCGAGGCACTCGACTCTTATTTAAAGGCCACGCAAATAAATCCATCCATGGCCCTGGCGCTCTATCGCATTGGCTGGATCTACAACGATCTCGAGGACTACGACTCCGCGATCGATCCACTCAAACGAGTCGTCGCGATTCAACCCAGCAATGCAGCCGCGCATTTTGAGTTGGGCTATGCCTACAAAAAGCTCGAACGCTTCGCTGAAGCCTTGAATGCTTTCAATCAAACCGTCCGCCTCAAGCCCGACTACGCTACAGCTCATTACCAGATCGGATGGATTCAGAACGAGCAGAAAAATTACGACGACGCCGTCAAAGCGCTGAGACTCGCGATCAGTTATAAAAACGACTATGCTGAAGCACACAGCGAGCTCGGTTACTCACTGCGCAACCTCGGCCGTTACTCGGAAGCCATTGAAGAGTATCAGGAAGCAATTCGCCTGAGCCCTAACATGGGCCTCGCGCATCTTGGACTCGGCGACGTCTATTACTACAACACAAAGCAGTGCGCCGAAGCTGCGAACGCTTACACACGCGGTCTGCAACTCAAGCCCGGCAACGCGACCGCGCAGTACAACCTCGGCTGGTGTTACAACGATCTCCAGCGCTACGCCGAAGCAGCCGCAGAGCTACGCAAGGCCATTCAGATTCAACCCGATTACCCTGAAGCACACAACGAGCTCGGCTATTCGCTTCACCAGTTGAACCGTTTTGCGGAAGCGGTCCAGGAATATCAGATCGCGATCAGGCAAAAGACCGACTACGCCTCAGCTCACTACAATCTCGGTATGTCATACGTTGCGATGCGTAATCGCAACGCCGCACTCGAGCAATACCGTATCCTCCAGCGCATCGACAACGCGCGCGCAACAAAACTTTTCAATTCGATCAAGTAAAGCATCCAATTAACACAACGCCTCATCAGAATTTTCGATCATTCGTCTCCTCAGAGCGTCACCTTTTCACTGGTTACGGTAACAAAGCATTAGAGAGCTCCCCGCGCCGGCTGAGTCTCCGCTCGCGCCGGCATCACCGTAGTACGTAAACACAACTCGGTTTGTCGCTCGATCCCGTGTACCGCGGACGTCAGCCGTAGTGTGCTTACGAGCAGGACGAGGTTCTACGATGAATGCCCAC
The DNA here is from genome assembly GCA_035696765.1 of Pyrinomonadaceae bacterium. GTDB lineage: Bacteria > Acidobacteriota > Blastocatellia > Pyrinomonadales > Pyrinomonadaceae > PSRF01. The sequence continues at coordinate 12,498 of DASSEB010000490.1, forward strand.
CAATACCAACCCACGATTATCGAAAGTAGACTCCTGATCCAACGGCTCGCGATCCAGATCGCATTTCTCAACAATGAACTGAAACGAGGTTGGGTTGACTTTAAAAAGGACCCGATCGCGTTCAGTACACATTTCATTCATGCGCTTGTTCGCCTTTCGAAAAAGTTGTTATCAACTCCGAACGTGACGGCGACTGCCGCGGTCACACTGATCGTGATCACCGTCTTCGTAATTGAAAAGCGAGCCTCAACACGCGCACAAAATTCCCTCGCTGAAGACCAGCCTGCGGAAATAGTTTTTTTGAACCCGACGAAGCCGCCCGCTTCGGCAGGCGAGTCTCGAAGCGGTAAAGATGGACCAGGGCGCGTGGGGTTTCAAAAGGACCGAGGCGAAGGCTCGGGCGCATCACCCAAACTCGCGCAGGGAGGCGGCGGCGGCGGAAATCGCAATCCCATGCCGCCGCAGACCGGAAAGTTACCACCACCCTCAAACATTCTTGCTGCCATACCAACAGCTCCGCCTGTGCATCCCCCGGCACTTCCGGTCGCAGGCATCGATATCGATCCCGCGCTATGGAAAGATCTCAAAGCACCCGTCTATGGCGATCCGAGATCGAAGTCTGACATTCCATCGAAAGGTCCCGGAGAAGGTGAGGGAATCGGAACGAACAGAGGACTCGGGATTGGCGACGGAAGCGGACCAGGCGTTGGACCAGGAAACGACGGAAACATGGGCGGCGGATCAAGGCAAATCGGTTGTTGCGGTCCGGGTGGTGGTTCTGACAACCTCGATGGAACATTCACAGGCGCTCAAGTCGAACAGCGCGCCCGGCTCTTATTAAAACCCGAACCAAAATACACGGAAGAAGCCCGGCGAAATCAGATCAGCGGTACCGTCATGCTGCGCGTCGTCTTCTCGAGCACCGGCGAGGTCGTGCAGATACGCGCGATGCACACCCTCCCGTTCGGATTAACAGAACGGGCGATCGAAGCCGCACGTCAAATCAAGTTTGTTCCGGCCATGAAAGGCGGTCGCCCGGTGTCCGTGTTCATGCAGTTGGAGTACAACTTCCATCTGTATTGACGATTACAAGGAAAGCAGCACACAAGTCACAAAATCCTTCTGTGCCTTTTGTGCTTTTTTGTGGCTGAAAAAGTCTTCAGCCAACGCTATTCGCCGGTAAATCGGCGTGCAAGTTTCCTCCGCCCTGTGCGTTCTACGCATGTTCTGAAACCTCAAGGAGGCACATCATGGCCAAAGAGTTTTTTCCCAAATCCTTTTTCCTGCTTGCCCTCAGCGTCATCACCTTGCCGGTTTTTCTTGCGCTGCACTCTTCGGAAACCGCCGTCCTGGCACAAACAGGCGAAACCCCAGGTTCCCTAATCGTCACTGACTCCGCCGGAAACCCGAAATCGGTTTGTCCTCTGAAACACACCGACGTGAAGGCCGAGATCAGTGGTTTCATTTCGCGCGTCGTGGTGACGCAGGAGTTTGAGAACCCCTTCAAGGAAAAGATCGAGGCGGTCTACACTTTTCCTTTGCCGCAGCGAGCGGCAGTCGACGACATGACGATGATCATCGGCGAACGAACGGTGCGCGGAAAGATTCTTCCTCGTGAAGAGGCGGAAGCGGTTTACGAGGCGGCGAAGT
>DASSEB010000491.1:0-4916 GCA_035696765.1 Pyrinomonadaceae bacterium
CGCCATCGAAAATAATCTCGAACTGATCCCGGTGATCAATAAGATCGACTTGCCCGGCGCGGAGCCCGAAAAGGCAATCGAACAGATCGAACACTTCATCGGACTCGAAACACACAACGCGATCCTCACGAGCGCAAAAACGGGCGAGGGTGTTGGCGAAGTCCTGGAAGCGATTGTGCGCGACGTGCCGTCGCCGAAGGGCGATCCGAATGCGCCGCTGAAAGCCTTGATCTTCGATTCGTGGTACGACTCGTATCGCGGCGTGATCGTTCTCTTTCGCGTGATCGACGGCTCGATCCGCCCCGGCATGAAGATCCGTTTCTTTAACGTCGGTCGTGATTACCAGGTCGAGACGCTCGGCGTAAATCGTCCCACACCGACGCCGATCGATGAACTGGGCGTCGGCGAAGTGGGTTTTCTGACGGCGTCGATCAAAGCTGTAGCTGATGTGCAGATCGGCGACACCGTCACCGAAGCCGCGCGGCCGACGAAGGAACCGTTTCCGGGTTACCAGGAGATCAAGCCGATGGTGTTCGCCGGATTGTATCCGGTCGACACGAACCAGTATGAAGAGCTGCGCGACGCTCTCGACAAGTTGCGACTCAACGATGCGTCGTTCTTTTACGAACCGGAATCTTCAACGGCGCTGGGCTTTGGTTTCCGCTGCGGTTTTCTCGGACTGCTGCACATGGAGATCGTGCAGGAGCGTTTGGAGCGCGAGTTCAATCTCGATCTGATCACTACCGCGCCGGGCGTGCGTTACGTCGTGACGACTACTGACGGCCAAGTCGTTGAGATCGACTCGCCCGCTAAGATGCCGGACCCCGGACGGATCGCGAAGATCGAAGAGCCCGTGATTCGCGCCACCATTCTGACTCCCGACGAGCATCTCGGCGGCATTCTTCCGCTGCTCGAAGAGAAGCGCGGGATGCAAAAAGGTTTTGAGTACATCACGTCGAACCGTGTGATGCTCACTTACGAACTGCCGCTCAACGAGATCGTGCTCGACTTTTACGATCGGCTCAAATCCGTGTCGCGTGGTTATGCATCGCTGGATTACAACCTCGCGGGTTATTGGGAGAGCGATCTGGTAAAGCTCGACGTGCTGGTCGCGGGCGAGCCGGTCGACGCGTTGTCGCTGATTCTTCACCGCAGCACGGCGCAGCCGAAGGGGCGCGCGCTCGCGGAGAAGATGAAGCAGTTGATACCGCGACAACTGTTTGAAGTTCCGATCCAGGCGGCGATTGGGAATAAGGTGATCGCGCGTGAGACGGTGAAGGCGCTCGGCAAGAACGTGATTGCGAAGTGTTACGGCGGCGATATCACGCGCAAGCGAAAGCTGCTCGAGAAGCAGAAGGAAGGCAAGAAGCGCATGAAGAAAGTCGGCCGCGTTGAGATCCCGCAGGAAGCGTTCCTCGCCGTGTTGAAAGTCAACGAGTAAGGCCACGGATGAACACGGATCTTAAATCCGGATTTTATCTGTGTGATCGGTGGTTAGGTTCTAATACGAAGTGATGGAACAGGAGCTATTACTGTGTTGCGCGAGGACTCATGCTGCCCGGGAGCGGGTGCGTGAGCTTGCAGCGAGCGAGGTTGATTGGGAGTACCTGTTTCTGCTCGCGCGGCGTCACGCGGTCGTACCGCTGCTCTACCTGCAACTGGAGCGACACGCGTCTGACCTCGTCCCTCACGAGCACCTCCAGCAACTGAAGAAGCATTATCTCGAAAACGCAGCACGCAACACAGTGCTTACCGCGGAACTCTGCCGCCTCATCGCTCTGCTGGCTGAACGCGGCATCGAAGCGATTCCTTACAAAGGTCCGGTGCTCGCGCTGTTCGCGTACGGCAATCTTGCCTTGCGGCGGTTCGTCGATCTCGATGTGATAGTTAGAAAGACTGACGTGTTGCAGGCACGTGAGATCCTGTCGGCAGAAAGCTACACACCAACGAGGTCGCTTTCACTCAGACGGCAGGAGCTGTTGCTGCGCACGCAACACAACATGCAGTTTTCGCGTGACAACCATCGGTTGCTGATCGAATTGCACTGGGAAGTCGCGCCGCATCTATTTGCCTCGACTGTCGACGCGGAAACGCTCTGGCGCAACCTCACGACTCTCAACATCAACGGCGTCGAAGTCAAAACTCTTTCACCGGACGATCTGCTGTTCTCATTGTGTGTGCATGGCTCGCGCCACCTCTGGGAACGTTTGAGTTGGATTTGCGACATCGCGGAATTGATCTCGCGACGGAGTTTCAACTGGACCACACTGCTGCAACGCGCAGCGCACGCGGACAACGAGCGAATGTTCCTGCTCGGGCTGTTTCTGGCGGAAAAACTGCTCGACGCGCATTTGCCGCCGGAGGTGAAGCAACGATGCGATGCCGAGGAACGGCTGAAACTACTCGCCGATCGCGTGATCGAACATCTTTTCAACGGCACGACGCACATACCTGCGACTTCGCGCGAGATCTTCAGATACAACATCGGCGTGCGAAAAACCTTGAGCGCACGCGCGCGTTATGTGGTTCACATGTTACGTCCCACCGACAGCGACCTCGGCGCACGCGCGATTCCACGCAGCTTGAGTTTCGCCTATTACCTGATTCGACCCTTCCGACTGCTTGGACGAGGTCAGTAACCACCGATAACGCAGATTTTAAATCGATTTACAATCCTTGTTATCCGCGGTTAGAATTCGACGCTTGAAACGCGCAGCTTTATGTCACTATTCGACGGGTATCGGCTTGGCTGTCCTGTTGTGCCTTGCTTTCCCGGCGAACACGCTGGCGCAAAAGCCCGCCAAACCCGCCGCCGCCAAGCGTCCGTTTGTGCTGACCGTAAAGACGCAGCCGATTCTGAACATTTCCCTAAAGGCTGATAAGGCAAAAATCTCCGAGGTGGCTGACGAGCTGTCGCAGAAGCTGAAGACCCCTGTGTTCCTTGGACAACAACGCCAGAACGAAACCATCTCGGTCGAGTTCAGCGAATTGACACTCGAACCCGCGCTGCAACTGATGTCGCCCGTGGTGTATGTCGACTACGAGATCGACACCGGATCGAGTGCGCCACCGAAAGCGCTCGCCATTTATTTGTACGACGCCAATCAGGGCGAACCACCGCTGACCGCCGTCGTGAATGGTTCGACGCAGTCGCTTTTGATCGAAGGCAATACTGAGGATGGGGTCGAGCCGGCGAATGATGACGAGAAGAAGAAGGTTGAAGAACCACCTCTCCGCGTGTCCTTTCTGAACAATACGTTAACCGTGAAGGCCAAAAAGCAACCACTCGCTTTAGTGCTGCTAAAGATCGGAGAAGAGCTGGGCATTCCGGTTGATATTCAGAACCAGGAGATGGCCATAATTGATGCTGACATCTCAAAACTCCCGGTAGAAGATGCGCTTCGGCAACTGTCCCCCCATATTCGGCTGTTCCTTCGTGCCGATCTTACACGCGCCGAAAAACGAGTGTTGCGGCTGGTCCTTGCTGAGCCAATAAAAACGACTCAGTAGGACCCTTGAATTACAGCTTGAGCGGGGCGCGGTGGTCCAACATTTGTGTTGCCATGATGTCGCTCAAGAACCTATATTAATCAACAATGACTCGAGGAGGCGGCTAAACTTTGTCCAAGCAAACCGAGATTATCACCGAAGAACTCGCCGGCGCGCAGAGCGGGAATGCTGTTGCGGGCGAGAGCGGCGAAGGCAAGAAGCCGTTTGTCGAACCGGCGATCTCCGTTCCTGTTGATGTTCTTGAAGCAACGACGTTCTTTCAGTCGGCAACCAGCGGCGTGATCAACTAAACAGAATTCCGGTTGCATGGAAGTTATTAAGGTCTCTGACCGGCCGGCGTCCCAGAGCTTTTATGAGGTCGCCGGTCGGTTGTTATTTATTGAGAGTTTCGATCGTCGATTAGGGAACCTGATCGAACAACTTTTTAGTGGCTGGCAACTGGCGCCCGTTTCTTTTCCCGACCGATCGCCTGACATTCGTATTCAATTCTTTTGTGGCGCGCTACCGGTGATTCCCGAAGACCTGAACCGGTTTGAAATTGCTGAGGGCGGGCAGTGCTACACCGATGGCGCAAATTATTATCTCGCGCTCGGCAACACGATGGTCCACGTGCAGAATGGCAGCGCCGGCGTTTGGATTCGTGAGCTGGCTGGTCCAGGTGATGCGGTGTTGGCGAGAGCGGCGTCGTTTGCTGTTTGTGCCGCGTTGCGACGTCTTGGGCTATTCGAGCTTCACGCGGCGGGCATGGTCCATCCCGGCAGTGAACAGGGTGTTCTGATTATTGGTCCATCGGGGAGCGGGAAATCGACCCTCGCGTTTCAGTTAGCGAGTTCCGGTTGGCCGTATCTTTCGGATGATGAACTGTTGCTGAGTTTGGGCGATGGGGCGGTTGAAGCGCGAGGTTTTCGGAGTTTTTTTGCGGTTCGCGATGAGTCAAATGGAAAGTTTCGGACGTGTTTTGAACCCGAGGCGGCTTTTGGATCGAGCCGAAGGGCGAGCGCTGTGCCGGATGTGTTGCTGTTTATTAGTCTCAATCGTGAGGAAAAAACTCGACTGGACTCACTGACACAAGCGGAGGCTATGACGAGGCTGCTGCGCGCCTGTCCCTGGGCCACGTACGACACTGCGATCGCCGCGCCGAATCTCGAACTGCTGTCGAGGCTTGTACGGCAAACACGCGCCTTCGATCTCTTCGCGAGTCGCGATCTGCTTGTACCGGGCTTTGCTTCGGAGTTGTTGTCTCCTTTTGTAGATCTTAGCTGATGGAAACAGAGACTACGTTCAGTGGCGACTATGGACCACGACGTTTGAGCGTGGAACTCGCCAACATCTGCAATCTACATTGCAGTTATTGTTTCCGTGCTGATGAGAACCTCTACAGCCCACACGCCGAATTTTTTCCTGTC
>DASSEB010000492.1:0-3907 GCA_035696765.1 Pyrinomonadaceae bacterium
AGAGCGCGACAAACTAAATCGTTGGTCGCATTGAGCAGTCGGAATCAGGACAGACCTATCGCCGACCCAGACGACGGCAGTGGACGAACCTTTGAGCAAGATAGACCACGGCTTGATCGGTTCGCTGAAGAGATGAAAGTAAACAGCTCGGCGGACGCGTACATAGTCGCATTCGCCGGGTTGGTAAGCTACAAGAATGAAGCTAGAATCAGGTTAAACTGCATTCGAAAATACCTGATAATCACCCATGGAATTGCACCTTCCCGATTAAAGTTGATTGATGGTGGCTATCGAGTTGAGAAAAGCGTGAAACTATTTCTCGTCAACCGTGGCGAACCCAAGCCGCCCCCGTTTCCTACAGTGAACAGACAGGCTGTGCGGATGACAAAAGCACCTAAGTACCCCTGCGGTAAACGGGTTGAGCATACTCCCGCTAAAAACTGATGACCCTTCTGAATGGATGCCACTATTGAAGACTTCCGCAGAAGCCTCAACTGCTCTGCCATCGCACCTTAAGGACAGAGTCGCTAATACAATTAACAATGAGATCTTCGGCCGAGTATAGTTCCTTCCGGTTCCCACCCGATCCTTGAACGAGATACTCCTCGGAATGACTCCTGCACCACAAGAGAATTTATCCACGATATCGGGAAACCGATCCGCGCTAAACTGCGTCTAACGCACAACCCAGACGAGCACCTCGGACCAGCGGTTGGGTCCTGAACTCCACTTAATTAAAAGGAACAAGATGAATCGGCGTACCCGTGTCTTCTCCCTGTTCGTAGTGTTCTGTCTTCTAACGACTAGCGTTGCTCCGCACATAAGGCCACAGCGCGAGCAGGATCAAAGTGCCACTGAGTCCGAAGCACAGGAGGCGGGATTGCGCTTTCGCCTGGCCCAGGCCCCGGACCAACCGGAAGCCAAACCGCGCTCGAAGGTCGTGCCCAGCACGCCTCTTTCTGAATACGAGGCCGCGAACATTCTTAAAAGGATCGCGCCAATCAAAGCCGAAGATCCCGACGAACAAGATTTCGCTCTACGCGAGCAATCGCCGCCGCCGCCACGAACAGGTAACACCATCAACGTTGCTTTTCCCGCATCGGAACGCGTACTACCAAACAGCAACACCACCAGTGGTCCACTCGAAGTCCTTCGCTATTCTCCGCAGGGAGATGTACCACTCGCGCCGCAATTGACGATTACCTTTTCACAACCGATGGTTGCTTTTAGTTCTCAGGAACAGGCAGCCGCAAATGTGCCGGTTGAACTTTCACCGCAGGCGCCGGGCAAGTGGCGCTGGTTAGGAACACGCACCCTCGTGTTTGAACCCACCGGACGCTTCGCGATGGCGACTGAGTATTCGGTCACGGTGCCGGCGGGGACAAAATCAGCGACAGGCGCGATGCTTGCCCAACCACATCGATGGACGTTTACCACTCCGGCGCCAACCATCGTTCAGAGCTACCCAGGTAAAGAGCATACGCACGCTCGCGACACTCTGATGTTCATCGCCTTCGATCAACGAATCGATCCGGCGGCGATGATGAATAGCGTACAAGTCCGGGCCGGCGCTACTGTGCTGCCTGCGAGGTTGGCGACGAAGGAAGAGATCGCAGCCAATTCCGAAGTGAAGCAACTGGTTGACGCAACCCAGAATGATCGCTGGGTCGCATTTCGGGTGATGAATCCACAAACCGGCAAAACCAAGCTCGCGCTGCCGGCTGAGGTTAACGTCACAGTGGAAGTCGTGCCTGGAGCACCCTCGCTTGAAGGTCCGCTCCGCTCCAAAGCGGCGCAACAGTTCTCCTTTAATACTTATGGTCCACTACATGTGACCAAAAGCGAATGCGGCTACCAAAACAGGTGCCGGCCGAACGATGCAACGCAAATCTGGTTCAATAATAGACTCAACGCCGCCGCATTCGATCCATCGCAGGTGCACATCGAGCCCGCGCTGCCGGGGTTTAAGGTAAGCGTCGTCAATGAGTCCCTTACCATCAGCGGTCCCACGAAACCTAACACACGCTACAAAGTTACCTTCGACCAACGCCTGCGGGACATTTTTGGTCAGACTCTCGATCACGAGGAGACGATCTCGTTCAACGTCGCGATGTCATCTCCCAGGCTTGCTTTGTCAGTTGACGGAATGGCGGTTTTGGATCCGGCCGGACCTCGCAGCGTTTCACTTTACAGCATCAATTATCAACAGGTGAGGATCAGTCTTTCCGCCGTTGGGCCTGAAGATTGGACCAGCTTCAACGATTTCCGCCGCCAGCGCTGGTATGAAGGCGCGGCGGCACTCAAGAAAACACCTCTGCCCGGACGGCTTATCACTAGCAACGTGGTGGATCTGAAATCTTCCGCGGACGAGATTATTGAGACCGCGATCGATCTTACTCCCGGTTTGAAAGACGGCATCGGACAAGTGCTCGTAGCTGTCGAATCAATCATGCCCGCCACTGATCGCAGTCACGACCCGCTGCTGGCCTGGGTGCAATTGACCAATATAGGTCTCGACGCCGTTGCCGATAACGACGAGTTGTTGGGATGGGCGAGCTCGTTGGCTGATGGTGCTCCGCTGAACGGCGTGCAATTGCAAATCCTCCCGGCAGGAATCACAGGTTTGACGGCCAGCGACGGCACGGCCCACCTGGCCTTTGGACCATACAAGGAGTCTCCGCCCAGTGTATTGGTCGCGCGCCGTGGTACTGATGTGGCTTTTCTACCTGAGAGTACTGAGTGGTGGAGTTTGTCTCGTACGTCCTGGCAAAACGTCCCCTGGTCCGACGAACTGCGTTGGTATGTATTCGACGACCGCAAACTCTATCGTCCCGGCGAAGAGGTCCATCTGAAAGGCTGGCTGCGCCGCATGGGTCGAAACAAGGGTGGGGACGTCGGCTTATTAACTGGCCCGCCACTAAAGCTGAATTACTCCGTTACCGACGACGACGATACCGAATTGACGAAGGGTGATGTGACGTTGAATGCCTTCGGCGGATTCGACACCGCGTTCAAACTTCCTGCCAATACGAACCTGGGAACTGCAACAGTCGAGTTCGAAACTGCAAATGAGGAGGGCGAGTTTCACGACCAAAAGTATGAGCACCACTTTCGCGTAGAGGAGTTTCGCCGGCCGGAGTTTGAAGTCACCGCGCGCCGTGACAACGAAGGCGAGTTGTTTCCCGGCAGCCGCGCAGACGTTTCGGTGGCGGCGAATTACTTTGCCGGAGGAGGCTTGGCGGATGCTGAAGTAAAGTGGGACGTCATTTCCCAGCCAACCAACTTCACGCCGCCGAATCGCAGCGACTACACATTTGGATTTTGGAGTCCGTGGTGGGAAGGAGTTGAATCGTCGAGCGCGACAGTCACGAAAGAGTTTGCGGGCAAGACCGATCAGAACGGTAAGCATCGCCTGCGCATCGACTTTGATTCCGTGAACCCGCCGCGGCCATCTGTAGTCGTCGCCAACGCGAGCGTCACCGACGTGAACCGCCAGTCGTGGACGGCCAGCACCAGCATGCTGGTCCATCCCGCGGATCTTTACGTCGGTTTGAAGACTAATCGCCTTTTCGTCAAACAGGGTGAACGCCTCGCGATCGACTCGATCGTCACCGATCTTGACGGCAAGATCATCGCTAATCGAGAGATTAAGATGCGCGCTGCTCGGCTTGATTGGCGGCAGCTCAGGGGTGCGTGGGCACAAGTTGCTGTTGAGCCGCAGGACTGCACCATCAAGTCAGGCGCTGTTGACGCGAAGTGTGCTTTCGAAACACCGCAGGGCGGTGTCTATCAGGTCACGGCAACAATTCGTGATGATCGTGGACGAGCGAATGAAACTACGCTGACGTTATGGGTTGCGGGTGGCAAGCTGGCGCCCAACCGAGGCGTTGACCAGGACAAAGTTCAA
>DASSEB010000493.1:0-19248 GCA_035696765.1 Pyrinomonadaceae bacterium
ACCGCTGGAATCCGGAACGACCTGCAATTCACCGGATTGATACGACTGAAGCTTCACGATGATCGTGCCCTCAGCTCTGCGTCCGGAAGGGAAGAAGATATAGCCCTGGATGCTGTGCACGCCGCCGGTACCCGTTGACGATCTTCCACTTCCCTGGGCATTCACGTCGATCGATAAGAGAAGGATTGCGAGTGTGATGAATAGAAAACGATTTGCAGAAACGAAGCGGAGGGATGTAAAGCCTTGCATGGAGACCTCCCTAAAACTTTGACCGGTTTGCTGATTTAACCGCCTGAGCGGATGAAGATCAAGTCTCTGAGGCTGATATAACAAAAAAGAAAGGGGAGAGGGCCAACCGGCGCCTCTCCCCATCACCCGCGATTGCTTTCGCAGCAGCGGAAGTCAGTGTGTGTTTAGAAAGTGAACTTGGCGCCAAATCTGAACGATGATGGAGCTTGTACCAGCAACGCCGATCCAAAGAACGGATTGGTCACTGGATCAACGCCCGCCACACCGCTGTTGATCTTGAAGGTTTGGTCCAAAGTTACCGCGCGCTGGCTATTGAAAACGTTGAACCAATCGCCAGTCAACCGCAACTCTTTTCCTTCACCAACTCTGATCGGATAGTAGACGCCCAGGTCCAGATTCATTGTCCTTGGCGAGCGGTTGGTACCGATGCTCTCGACAACGTTTGGAAATCCTGGCTCTGAAGCTTGCACAGTCGGAACGATTGCGGTTCCGCGCTGTACGAGGAAGCCCTCGTTGTTGCCATAAATCGGATGCGGAATCAGAGCATTAAACGGCACGCCTGACTGCGCATAGAAGTTTCCACTAATGAGGAGTTTCCATGGAGTGCGATAGCTGCCGTTGAATTTGAACTGATGCGGCCGATCGTTTGGCAATCGTCCATAAGTGTTGGCGAGCAAGCTCTGAAGGTCGAACAACGAAGTGATGTTCGGGTCAGACTGCCCGTTGTCGTTACGGAACAAGCCCTCGTAGTTACCGATCAAGCTCGAGAACACGTAAGAAGCGATGAACTGGAAGTTATTCGTAAACCGCTTCGTCGCCGTAAACTCGATGGCACGGTAGAAACGCTGAGCGCGACCAAAGCACTGTGGCGCACGGTCGTTCTCCGGATCACCCGCGCACGCTGCTTCTTCGGTGGTGCCCGGTCCGATACGGCCCGGGTTGAAGATGAAGTAGGTATCGCCGTCGTCGAATGAACCGTCTTCGATGACGTTTACCATGGCGCGATAGATACCGCGAGTTCCGAGAGTTACATCGTGGCCTACTTCATACTCGGCGCCGAACGTAAACTCACGAATGCTCTGCGGCTTCAGACCTGGATCAGCCGGTGTTGCATCAGAACCCAGGTTAGTAGCTCCGGTGCTGACGCCCGGAAGGATCAGTGCTCCCGGAGGTGCATTCAACCTGTCGACGTTGAAGTTCTTGTCCGTCTGAACATCGCCGCCGCCTGCGCGAACGTTGACGTCCAACGGAATAGGAACTTCGATGAACTGCGCGTAGTTAGCGAACAACTTGCCTCGACCTTTACCGGTGAAATCCCAGATAAAGCCAAAGCGCGGCGCAGCGTTATCGTCAAAGTTATTGAACTTCAGGTAGGTGCTGTTGTCGTTACCGTACGACTGTTGATAATCCCAACGGATACCAAAACTGAGTTGGAAGTTCTTGGCGAATTTCCAATCGTCACCGGCGTAGAAGCTTTCCACGTTGGTGTAGGTGCCGCCAACGAGTTGGAAGTCACGTACGCGAGTGGTGTTTCGGATAATGAATGGATTACCGAAAGCCTGAGCCGAAGTAATGGCGGTAGCCGCCGGATTCACGGTCAAACCCAAACCCGCCAGGGTGGCGGCCGGAATTGCCAGGGCGCGTACCACACCCGCCGTGCTGGGACAGGTGATCTGCGTGCCGATAACCGCGCAGACCAACCAGTTATTGGTAATGCGCGAACCGTTTGTCTCATTCGAGTTGCCGTTCGTATTCGACAATGCCGACGTCGCACCGGAATTTCCATTGAAATTCAGGATCCCAGGGGTAAACCCATAGGTGACCGACGGACCGCTCGAGCGAGTGTCGATGTCGTAACGGTTCTGGTTCCATTCAAAACCCCACTTGACGGTGTGTTGACCGCCAATGATGTTCTGCATGTGCGCGGCAAATTCGTAGCGATTGCGGTCCTGGGTTGAGAACAGACCAAAACCGGGACCACGCGCGAAGTTGCGTTGCAGTGAACCACCGCGGCCATCAACGAAGTCAATGAATCCAGTGCCGACGCATTGGCTGCGGGTATCCACGAATCCATTGGCGTTCGGGTTTGGATTGCTGGGACAGATGGCCAGATTATTAGCATTCACGCCAGTCGAAACTGGTGTCAGCACACTTCCACCCTTCAACACCGCAAAGTTGTCGGTGATGAGCGGACGGTCGATTGCGCGTGGGATCGTGTTTGCTCTTTGGAAGTGCAGACCGCCCGAAATCTCAGCGATGAAGGTGTTCGTGATCGTTGAGTTGAGACGGAAAGCGTAGTTGTGTCCACCTGTTTCCTGCCGTCCTTCAAAGGCGGTGATGTCGTCACCGAAACCGTTGATGTTTTGCAGGGCCAGAATATTAGAAGCAAGGAAACCATCCACCTTCGTGAAATCACCGAAGGTCGAGGCCGTAAAGGTGTTTTTACCATTTACCGCCCAGGTGATTTTGCCCGCGTAGAACGGAATGGTCACCTTGTTCGATACGGGCTGGTGGAACGTTTGCGTCAGGTAATAATTTTTGCGGTGCTGTGGATTGAAAGCTCCGAAGAACCAAAGCTTATCTTTCACGATCGGGCCACCGATGTCACCACCGACGTCAGCTTCTGAGAAGCCGGTGAACGCCGAACCAGTAAACGGAAAATTCTTCACTTCGCGAACCAGGCCTTTGGTGGTGCCGTAGCCGAAGATGTCGCCGTGGAATTCGTTGCCACCGCTCTTGGTGATAACGTTGAAAATACCGCCGGTCGATCTTCCGTACTCCGGACCATAGGCGCCGGTTTTGATTTCGACTTCCTGCACAAACTCGAACGGCAGGTTCGCACCCGAACCACCGAAAGCGGGGTCAGTAGTGTTAACACCGTCGAGGATGTAGTTGTTCTCAGGACCAGATGCACCTGCTACCGAAGGATCTCGGTCGCGGCCGGTCGCATCGCGCAAACCCGAACGCGTAACTGTGGGGGCGATTGTGTAAAGCCCCTGCACCGTACGCTGGGTGGGGAAGTTTGAGAACTGGTCAGACGAAACGTTTGAGCCAGTCGTGTTATTGCTGACGTCTACGGCAGCGCCGGCAGTGTCGGTAATCGTCACACTCGCCTGAGCGCCCGCGGGCTGAAGCTGAATCTCTACCGATGTATTTCTGGAGAGATTTACTTCAACCTCGCTTTTCTCAAACTTCGCAAATCCTTTTTCAGCTTCAACTGTGACAGCATACCTTCCCGGAGGAAGGTTCAGGATCCTATAGCGACCGCTGTCATCGGTCGTTGCCGTCTGAGCCGAAATTAAGTTCGGGCTCGTCACTTTGACGGCGATCCCCGGAACGGCGGCACCCGTTGTATCGGTCACCGTCCCTTCAATTGACCCTGTCGTCGACGTCTGAGCAAACACGCTGCCAGCAAACAGCGCGAAGCACGTCAGTAATGCCGACAAGGCAAAATACTTAAAGACATTCTTCATTTTCTGCTTTCCTTTCTTGAACTAGACAAAGATGCTGCCCCCTCCTGTGTCAATTACCCTTTTTCTTGGCAGCACCGAAGAATTCCAAAAACGAGCGGTTAAAAAGAGGCATCGTCCGTCGCGAATTTGGCAATTGCCATGCCCACATAGGTTTTTGGGCGAATCCCTTAATATTCGGAGACTTGGCTGGGAGTGTCGCTGAGCCGCCCAGCCGCTCAAATCCAAAAAAATGGGAAAATCCAGAATTCGCAACCGGACCCTTCGAGGCCATAAGCCGGCGCCAGATAGGTTTAAAGGACGGCCAGATGCCTCATGATTAAACCGGTAAGTCTCTGTCTAATCCTGCAATCCTGTAATAAGATTCGCGCAATGCCTGAACGTATCTATCGCGATCCCGTCCACAACATCATTCGTTTGCAAACCGATTCTGATGAAGGCGAGTTGATGATGCGCTTGATCGACGCCGGGGAGTTTCAGCGACTGCGTCGCATCAAGCAACTCGGTCTTGGTCTATACACTTACCAGGGCGCTGAACATTCACGCTTCACTCATTCACTCGGCGCATTTCATCTCATGACGCGCGTGTTGGACCGTTTAGGTGAAACACATGCCATCGATCCGGACGACAGGATTGCTGCACGCGCCGCTGCTTTGCTTCACGACGTGGGCCATGGTTCGTTTTCGCACGTGATGGAGAAGGTGCTCAACTTCCATCACGAACATTGGACCGTGAAAGTAATCCTGGACCAGCAGTCTGAGATCGGAGAAATACTGCGCTCACACTCGCGCGACTTGCCTGTGAAAGTTGCATCGATCATCGAAGGCAAGTTTCAACCGTCCGCACTCGCGCAACTCGTTTCATCGCAGCTCGACGTCGATCGAATGGATTACCTGTTGCGCGACTCACTCATGACCGGCGCGAAGTATGGAATCTACGATCTCGAGTGGATCATCAATGCTCTCGCAATCGACGAGGCCGCGGATCGAATTTACGTGCAGGCGCGTGGCATTTACGCAGTCGAAGAATATCTGCAAGCGCGTTACTACATGTTCCGCCAGGTCTATTTTCATCGCACGCTCCGGTCAGCCGAAGCGGTGCTGCGATCGATCATTCGACGGGCGCTGAAGCTGCTCGATGACGGAAAAGAAGTTTGGCATGCAGCGGGAAGTGCGTTTGAAAAGATCCTGCGCCGTGAGCCGTTGACCGTGGCCGAGCACTTGCAGGTCGACGATTCCGATTTCGTTTTTCACATCAAGCAGTGGCAAAGATCCGATGACGCAATTCTGAGCGATCTCAGTCGCCGGTTTATTTCGCGCCGCCTGTTCAAGGCAATCGATCTCGATATGCCGTTGGACCAGCAGGCTGAGTTTCTCACGACGGCGAGACAAACGGTCGCCCGGTCAGGTTTTGATCCGGATTACTATTTCATCGAAGACCGCGCCAGCGACGTGCCTTACTACGGTTACTACGAGACAGAGAAATCGGAACCCAAGACACACATCTACGTGGAGAGCGGTTATGCTTCACCGCAGATCAGGGAGATTAGCGAAGTGAGCAATGTGGTACGCGGGCTCCAACATGCTTACGAGCTTCACAGAGTGTGTTTCCCTGCCGACGTAAAAACGGAAGTGTATGAGCTTTATCATGGCGGTAGCCGCGAAGAGGCACACAAAGCACAAGCGCTCAGCTAAAGTCTTTGTGCTTCTGCTGCTTCTTTGTGGCGTCGCAAAAGGACAAGCGCAAACGAATCAACGCCCGCTGGTGAGTGTGCTGGACTTTGGCGAAACAGCGGTCGCGAAAGCGGCGGCGGAAACGCTTCGAGATCGGTTTCGTGCGAGTGGTGAGTTAATAGTGCCCGATGCAGATTTGAGCCGCGCCGCGGCAAAGGGAATCGGATACTCGGGCTCGCTCAATCTCACCGTGACCGAAGCACGCGATTTAGGCGCAGCCCTCGCGACCGAATTTTACGTACTCGGCGATGCGCAAACGCTGCGCCGATCGTCTTTTCAATCGCCTGTTTATTTTGAATCTTACTGTTCGATCTTTTTAGTCAGCGCGCGCTCGGGCCGTCTTCTTTTATGGGAACGGCCAAGCTTTGAAAACGTCGAGGCAACTGTTGCGGAAGCGCGGCTGTCACAGTATCTCTCCGGCGACGTTCTGACGCGGCGTCTTGTAGAACGGATTTGCAAAGCTCACGAAGACGAGCGCGGCCGTCTAATAATATTAACGTCCAAGACAGAAGCATTGATCGAGGACGCACCAGAAGACGAAAAGGCGGCCGAGGTTCAGGGTATCCGGCTGCCACGGCCTTATCGACGGCTTCGACCCGAATATCCTGCGACGGCCGCTCGAGCAGAGGCGGAAGCCACGGTCGACGTCGTTGTCGATGTTGGCGCCGATGGTGAAGTCGGTGAAATACAGATCGTTCGTTGGGCTGGTTTTGGGCTCGACGAGACAACCGTTGCGACTGTTCGTCAATTGCACTTCTTCCCGGCAATGAAGAACGGAACGCCGATACCAATGCGCGTGCTGCTGCGCTACAACTTTCGCAAACCACCGAGGTAGAAATGGGAAGAAACAGAACAAGCACGAAGACCGGGTTGAGCGTGATGCTCTGTGTTCTATGCCTGGTCTTTAATGCCTGGGCACCTCAACCGGTAGCGCGAAGTTTTTCTCGCGACCACTCATCACTCGTTTCGACCACGACAGTCGAGGGACGCCTCGCGGTGTTTGACGACGTTTGGGAAACGATTCAGCAGCGTTACTACGACCCAAAGTTTCATGGCGTCGACTGGCAGGCAAAACGGAACGTATTTCGTCCTGCCGCAGCGGCGGCAAGCGGAACTCACGAGTTTTACGAACTGCTGCGGCAGATGATTGGATCGTTGAAAGACGCCCATACGCGCGTCTATTCACCTGACGAAAAGTTTGATTGGTGGAACCCTCGTTTTATTACCGTCGGTTTGGGAATTCGCGAAGTCGAAGGCGTGCCCACGGTGATCCAGATCGAACCCGGCTCTGCGGCGGCGCAGACTGACATTCGGCCCGGAGATGTAATCACCAAAATCGACGATCTTCCAGTCGCCGATCTGCTCGCCAAACGACCGGGGCCCATGCACTCCCGAACGATCGCAAACATTTTTGACGGTCCCGCAGGCACTTCTGTGAAGGTTGAATGGACCACTCGTAACGGCAAACAAAAATCTGCGGTGCTGCAACGTTATTGGGCCCAGCGGCAGTTGGGCTTTAGCAATCAACGCAAAGGCAAGATCGCTGTGCTTCGCATCGATGCCTTCACGCAAACCGTCGCCCTCGAGTTTTCAAAGTCACTTCCGGATGTACTCGAAGGCGCCGCAGGCATCATTCTCGATCTGCGAGCGAACGGCGGCGGAGACGCAGAGGCCATGGCCGACGTTGCGTCGCTGTTCCTCGACGAGGGAATCAACCTCGGTAAGTTTGCGGATCGTTATGGCGCTTCGTTTGAACTGCAAACTTATTCGAAACGGCTTTGGCGCACGCCGCAACTGGGCCCGGTCAAACTCCCAATCGTTGTACTCACCAGCGAAACAACATCCAGCGCCGCCGAAATCCTCGCAGCAGCGCTGCAAAGTAAAGGCCGCGCGCGCGTGATTGGCACCGGTACGTGCGGTTGCGTGCTAGCAATTAGAAACAGGCACGCACTGCCGGATGGAGGCGTTTTGGACGTGAGTGAGTTTGATTACCGCACCGCCGGCGGCGTGCGACTCGAAGGCGCCGGCATCAAACCGGACGAACTCTCACCGCTGAAACGATCAGACATCTATTCCCGTCGCGACCGCACCCTCGAACGCGCCCTCGATTCGCTCAAACAGTAGCCACGGATGAACACGGAAGAAGACGGATCGGCGTTCCATTCCGTGTTCGTCGGTGGCTCCTGTATTATGCAGTGATGCTCTACTTGTCGCAGGTGTTAGGCCGGCCGATACGCGACCTCGAAGGTGAACGTGTGGCCACGGTGAAGGACGTGATCGTGCGGCTCGGCGCTGACGATCACCCGCCGGTCACCGGTTTCGTTGCGCGTTATCGTCGTCGTGATTTCTTTCTCCCGCGATGGCGCATGACGGAACTGACCAAACACGGCGTGCAACTGAACTCAGACATTCTTGACCTGCGACCGTTCGTGCGCCGTGAAAATGAAGTCCTGCTCGCGCGCGTCGTGCTCGATACACAACTCATCGACGTCGATGGCAAGCGAGTGGTCCGTGTCAACGACGTTCAGATCATCGAAGCCGCCGGCGAATATCGTGTGACCGGCGCTGACGTCAGTCTTCAGGGGCTCTGGAGACGGCTTGCGCCGTCCGGCTTTGCGGGCACGAAGAAACCCGTCGAAGTACTCGATTGGGCCGACGTCGGCTATCTCGCCACTGACGCCGCGACCGTCCAATTGAAATCTTCAAGCGACAAGCTCGCTCGCCTGCATCCGGTGGAGATCGCTCGCCTCGCTGAAGCACTCTCGTATCACCACGGATCGGAAGTCGTCGAATCTCTCGACGATGAAACGGCGGCTGAGACGCTCGAAGAGATGAAGGCCGAGAGCCAGGCGCGAATACTCGCCGACATGGACCAGGAGCGCGCCGCCGACATTCTCGAATGGATGTCGCCCGACGAAGCTGCCGACGTGCTGGGCGATCTTCCCGAAGAGAAGGCGGAAGAGTTGCTCGGCTTGATGGAGCATGACGAGCAGGCCGACGTTGTTGAGCTCCTTCCTTATGAAGACGACACCGCCGGCGGGTTGATGACGACGGAGTTTGTCACCCTCCCGCGCGCGATCACGGTGGGTGAGGCGCTGGCGAGATTGCGCGAGATGGCGGAAACGCCAAACATGATCTACTACCTTTACGTCGTCGAGGCGGAACAGTCATGGAAGTTGTTGGGCGTGATCGCGTTGCGCAGCTTGATCCTCGCGGATCCGTCGATGCCGCTCGAAGAAGTGATGCGTACCGAGTTTCAGCAAGCGCATCCGGGTGAGCCCGCCAAAGAGGTGGCACAACGAATAGCAGAATATAACTTGCTGGCGCTTCCCGTTGTTGATGAGTCTGGAGATATACTCGGTATCATAACGGTGGACGATGCGATGGAGATTCTTTTGCCGAAAGACTGGCGGCAACGTCTACCGCGATTATTCGGTTAACGCCACAAGAAGCTCGAGATTTAATCTGCAATTTTAACTTGTCCTTTTTGGGCTTTTTGTGGCTCAACTCTTTTGTGGCTGATGATTGACGGAGAACCTCCAAGTGGCCGAACCACGAGCAGCAGTTCGAGCTGCCGGACGACGTTTAATGCGTCGCGGCGCTCAGGGTGTGCGCCGCACCGTCGCGCGTCGCAGGCGCCTGCTCGCTTACGTGGCTATTCTCGGTCCGGGAATGATCACGGCCAATGCCGGAAATGACGCCGGCGGCATCGCCACCTTCGCTTCAGTCGGCGCAGACTTTGGCTATTCCCTCCTCTGGATCCTGATTCCAATTACGATCAGTCTCGGCATCGTGCAGGAGATGTGCGCGCGCATGGGCGCGGTCACCGGCAAGGGCCTCGCCGATCTGATCCGAGAGCGTTTCGGCGTACGCTGGACGGCTTTGATCATGCTCGCTCTGCTGGTGGCTAACGCGGGCGTAACGGTTTCTGAATTCGTCGGCATCGCCGCGGCCACAGAGCTCTTCGGCATCTCACGTTTCATCACCGTGCCTTTGGCCGCCATCGGTGTGTGGTGGCTGGTCGTTAAAGGTTCTTACAAACGAGTCGAACGCGCGTTCCTGCTGATGTCGCTCGTCTTTCTCGGTTACATCATTTCGGCGTTTCTTTCCCGGCCCGATTGGACGGGAGTGGCGGTCGGTCTCGTTAGACCGGAGTTCAGGCTCGAGCACGCGTTTCTCTTCACCTTTGTGGCGATCATCGGTACCACGATCTCGCCGTACATGCAGGTGTACGTGCAATCGTCAGTTGTCGAAAAAGGAGTGACGCCGGACGATTACGCGAAGACAAAGACTGACGTGTGGGTAGGCACGATCTTCGCGATTCTCATCGTGTTTTTTATTATCGTCTCAACCGCGGCAACCCTGCATAAATCCGGCATCGAGATATCAACAGCCGCCGACGCCGCCCGCGCCCTGCGACCGTTGGCGGGCCGTTACGCCGAAACACTTTTCGGGATCGGGCTCTTTGGGGCGTCGATGCTTGCGGCCGGAGTGTTGCCGCTGGCCACGGCTTACTCGATCAGCGAGGCGCTGGGGTTTGAAAAAGGTGTTTCGCGAAGTTTCAGGGAGGCGCCGATCTTTCTCGGAACGTTTACTTTTCTCGTCGCCGTCGGGGCGGCAATCGCCATCGTTCCAAACCTGCCGCTCTTTCGCGTATTGCTGGTGACCCAGGTCATCAATGGACTGCTGCTTCCGGTCGTGCTGTTCGCCGTTTTGCGCCTCGTGAATAATCGCGAACTAATGGGCAATTATGTTAACGGGCCTCTTTATAATATTGCCGCGTGGTTGACCGCGATCCTAGTCACGCTGCTGTCTCTGCTGTTCATCCTGATCACGCTTTTTCCTAACGTCATGCATTTTTGACGGCACTAAACCGCAGATGAACGCGGATGAAGAGCTTCCTTGAGAAATGATTTGGTGATAAAAAGATACCCCTTGTGACCCGTCCCCGTTTCACCAACAAGCTCGCTCTCTTCCTGGTGGCGACAGCCATAGCTTTGCTCGCCACTTACTTGTTCTGGTCCTTCGCCGATCAGGTCAAGTCGCTGCTCGAGCACCGGATGGGCGGCGCCACTGCTAAGCCGTCTGCCGACACGATCGTTAGCGCGGTGAAACTGTTCCTCGTCGGAATAGTCGGCTACCTCTTCGTTCGCGCTCTCAACTTCCTGTTCTTTGGACTGGCTTTTCGACTTAAGCGAATAGACGCGCCCACCCTAATCCGCAACATCTTTACGATCGTCGCGTTTACGCTTCTCTTCCTGATCGCGTTCACGCTCCTGTTTCCGGACGTGAACCTCGGCGCGCTGTTTACGACTTCCGCTATCTTCGGCGTGATCCTCGGTCTTGCACTCCAGGACACTTTGGGCAACTTCTTCTCGGGGATTTCTTTGCAGGCTGACCGTCCATTCCAGGTCGGCGATGTGATTACCGTCGGCGCTGAGCGCCACACGGGAGTAGTGGAAGAAATCAGTTGGCGCGCGATTAAGATTCGCACCTTTACCAATCACGTGGTCATGATCGCCAACAGCAACGCGGCCCGGGAGCCCATCGAGGTGTGTCCACGCGACAACCTGAACGCACGGACCGTCTTCTTTAATACTCTCTACACCGATTCTCCGGCCAAGACGATTCACGTCGTGCGCGAGGCTGTGCGGGAAGCTGATAACGTCTCAACCAAGGTCGCGCCAATCGTCAGAATCAGAAACCTCGGCGACAACGGCGTCGATTACGAGGTGAAATACTGGCTGGAAGATTACGCCAAATATAACGACACCGATGCCCTCATCCGGCAGCGGATCTGGTACGCCTTCCGTCGCGCGGGATTGAACTTCGCCTTTCCAACGCGGACTCTCCACGTGGAGCGCCGCCCAATCGCCGCGCTTCGAGACGGTGACGGCGGTGCGATCGCCGAACGGCTTTCGGCCGTCGACATCTTCGCGCCGTTATCAGCGGAAGAAACCACGATGCTGGCCCAGGCGGCAGTTAGCCATGTCTTCGCTCCGGGCGAGACGGTCATTCGAGCAGGAGACCCGGGTTCCTCCATGTTCGTCGTGCACAAAGGGAAGGTTCGGGTGCAGGTCAGTGAGAACGGCCGTCCGAGGACGGTGGCCACACTGAACGAAGGCGAGTTTTTTGGCGAGATGGCCTTATTTACTGGCGAGCCCCGCACCGCCAACGTGCTGGCGCTCGAGGAAACGGAAGTACTCGAAATCGGCCACGCTGCCATGAAACAGGTGTTTGATACGAACCCCGATCTCGTCGAGTCGCTCAGCTTTATTATGGCCGAACGCCGCCAGGGATTGGCCTTACAAACCGACACCACCGCCACCCCGTCCGACGCCTCGGCCGGCATCCTCTCGGCCATCAAGCGCTTCTTCGGCCTCTCTCAATAGCCACAAGAGGCACGAAAATCACAAATCGATTGGTTGGTTTCGGTGCTTCTGTGCCTTTTTGTGGCTAATTACAGACTTGACAGATGGAGACTCAACCTTTATTATTACGCCACGCTCAGCTAGAGACATTCGGAAGCTGAGAGTTCAAAACCAAGGAATAAAGGAGGAGACACTCATGGCTATCGTTCGATACGACCCGTTCCGCGACTTGAGAACCCTGCAGGAAGAAGTGAATCGTTTGTTCTCGACCAATATGACCCGTGCCTTTGACGACGAGGGCATTGGCCGCGGCGCCTGGGCGCCCAGCGTGGACATTTATGAGAACAAGGACCAGATCGTGCTCGAGGCCGAATTGCCTGGAATGAAACAGGAAGACTTCGACCTCTCAATCGAGAACAATGTTCTCACCTTGCGCGGTGAGCGAAAGTTTGAAAAGACGGACGAGACTGACAACTATCATCGAGTCGAGCGCTCGTATGGCGCTTTCACCCGTTCCTTCACTTTGCCGCAGACGGTTTCTGCGGAGGGAGCAACCGCCGAATACAACAACGGCGTGCTGCGAGTGACGTTGCCAAAACGAGAAGAGGTCAAGGCCCGTCGCATCGAGGTTTCGGGAACACAAGCAGGCGGTCAACAGAAAACGATCGAAACTACAGCCGAACCCGGGAAAGCGAAGGAAGCAACTGGCGGGCGGTAAACCTTTAACGGATCGGTAATCACGAGCGGGCTCGTCGTAGTTTGGGATACGAACACCGAGCCCGTTCGAGTCTTTTTGATAGAGAGTTTTATTAATCAAAATGCGTTTAGATAAGTTTACTTTACGGGGGCAGGAAGCAATTCAATCCGCCATCGAGCTGGCGGAAAAAAATCAGCACCAGCAGGTTGAGCCTGAGCATTTGCTGATCGCGATGCTCGAACAACCCGAAGGTATAGTTAGACCAATCCTTGGCAAGCTCGGCGCTAACGTTGCTGTCATACTGAACGACACGCAAGCGGCCGTGGCTCGCCTTCCTCGCGTGCAAGGCGGCCAACAGTATTTCAGTTCGCGCTTGAGCCAGGTATTTACCGCGTCACAGAAAAAAGCGGAAGGGATGCAGGACGAGTTTGTTTCGACCGAGCATCTTCTGCTTGCCATCGTCGAGGAGAAAGACGGCGATGCCGGGAAGATTCTCCGGCAGCACGGGATTATCAAAGAGGACCTGGTCAAAGTAATCGAGCAGATGCGCGGCGGTTCGCGGATCACAGACCAGAATGCCGAACAGAATTACCAGGCTCTTTCGAAGTATGCGCGCGATCTAACGGAGCTGGCGCGAAAGGGAAAACTGGACCCGGTGATCGGCCGCGACGATGAAATCCGGCGCACCATTCAAGTTCTTTCACGCAGGACCAAGAATAATCCGGTACTGATCGGCGAACCGGGCGTTGGTAAGACGGCGATCGTCGAAGGCCTGGCCCAGCGAATCGTGTCGGGCGATGTGCCTGAGACGCTGCGTAACAAACGTCTTGTTGGACTGGATCTCGGTTCAATGCTGGCCGGCGCGAAGTATCGCGGTGAGTTCGAAGATCGACTCAAAGCTGTATTGAAGGAGATTGAGAACGCCCAGGGCCAGATCATTCTGTTCATCGACGAGCTTCATACGCTCGTCGGCGCGGGCGCTGCGGAAGGCGCGATCGACGCGTCGAACATGTTGAAGCCCGCTCTCGCTCGCGGCGAGCTACGCTGCGTGGGCGCGACCACACTCAACGAATACCAGAAGCATATCGAGAAAGATGCGGCGCTCGAACGTCGCTTCCAACAAGTTTACGTCGGTGAGCCGAGTGTTGAAGACACGATCGCGATCCTGCGTGGTTTGAAAGAGCGCTACGAGGTTCATCACGGCGTTCGTATCAAAGACTCGGCCATCGTCGCCGCTGCGACGCTTTCGAATCGTTACATCACGGATCGTTTCCTGCCGGACAAGGCCATCGATCTGATCGACGAAGCGGCGTCGCGGCTTCGCATCGAGATCGATTCCCTGCCGCAGGAGATCGATCAGTTGGAACGCGAGATCATCCAGCTCGAAATCGAGCGACAGGCGTTGCAGCGTGAAGAAGACGAAAAGTCGAAAGCTCGTTTGAAAGAGATCGAGCAGCGTATCGCCGACTTGAAGGAAACGTCTTCGGGTATGAAGGCGAAGTGGCAGTCTGAGAAAGAAGCAATCGATCACATGCGAACGGCGAAAGCCGAGCTCGAACAACTCAGACTCCAACTCGATCAGGCGCGCAATGCCGGCGACCTCGCACGTGCATCTGAGATTCAGTACGGTCGAATTCCCGAACTCGAGCGCAAGCTGAAAGCCGAACAGGATCGACTTGCCAAGTTTCAGCAGGACGGCGTGATGCTGAAAGAGGAGGTTGACGAAGAGGACGTCGCGGAAGTCGTCGCCAAGTGGACCGGCATTCCCGTTTCGCGAATGCTGGAAGGCGAGATGCAGAAACTGGTGACGATGGAAGACCGGCTGGGCCATCGGGTCATCGGTCAGGAAGAAGCGCTGACCGCTGTTGCAAACGCCGTCAGACGCGCTCGTGCCGGTTTGCAGGATCCGAATCGTCCGATTGGCTCGTTCATCTTTCTTGGTCCAACGGGTGTCGGTAAGACTGAAACTGCTCGCGCGCTCGCTGAGTTTTTATTCGACGACGAGCGCGCGATGGTACGGCTCGACATGTCCGAGTACATGGAGAAGCACGCGGTAGCGCGCATGATCGGAGCGCCTCCGGGATACGTCGGTTATGAGGAGGGTGGGCAGCTCACGGAAGCAGTGCGCCGCCGGCCGTACTCAGTTGTCCTGTTTGACGAGATCGAAAAAGCGCACTCGGATGTTTTCAACGTGCTGCTTCAGATTCTCGACGACGGCCGGTTGACGGATTCGAAAGGCCGCACGGTCGATTTCAAGAACACGGTTTTGATCATGACTTCCAATCTCGGCTCGCGTGAAATTCAAGCGGCTGAGGGCGACGAGAAACAGGTGCGTGAAGCGGTCATTCAGGAACTGCGTTTACATTTCAAACCGGAGTTTCTGAACCGTATTGACGACGTGGTTGTGTTCCATCAACTCTCGCGCGAACAGATTGGACAGATCATCGAGGTGCAACTCGAACGTCTCAGGCAGATGTTGACCGATCGCGGCGTGACACTCGTGCTGGATCCTTCTGCAAAAGAGTTGCTGATGCGCGAAGGCTACGATCCGACTTACGGCGCACGTCCGTTGAAGCGGGCCATTCAGTCGCTGATTCAGAATCCGCTGGCGGTCAAACTCCTTCAGGGAGAGATCCTGCCGGGGCAGACCGTGCACGTTTCGGCCAACGGCGACAAATTGGAGTTCAAGACTGACGCGGCGTTTGCGACCGCATAAGCATTAACCGGAGAAGAGCATGTCACAACAATGGAACCCGTTGCAGGATCTCATGGTCCTGCAAGACCGTATGAACAGACTTTTCGAAGACGCCACGCAGCGACGCACCCAGGCGGGCACAACCGCCAGTGATGAATTTGAGCGCGCTGACTGGACGCCGCCGTCCGACATTTACGAAACCGAGTCGGGTTATCTAATCGCGATTGACCTGCCGGGCATCAAACGCGAGGAACTCCAGATCGACATCGATGAGAACCGGTTAATCGTGAAGGGGACGCGAGAGGTTGCGGAATCAAGGCAGCATCGTACTGAAAGACCGCGCGGGAAATTCCTGCGCACTTTCAGCGTGCCTGCCTCGGTGGACCAGTCTCAGATCGGCGCCGAATACAAGGACGGCGTTTTGCAGATCCGCCTGCCGCGGCGCAGCGAACCCAAACCGAAGAAAATAGATATCAAGATTTCGTGAAGAGCAGGACCAGCAAGATGGACAATGAACAAAACGAGCTAAGGGTAACCGATCGACGTCGCATTTCTCTCGATCCGGAGGGTACTGAACACGTCAACGCGGAAGCTGAAAGCCCGAACCTGAAACCGACTTACGTTGAAGAACTCGAGGCCAGGACCAGGGCCGCCGAAAAACAGGTGCAGGAAGTCCAGGCGCGTTTCGATCAGTTGCGCCAACAACTCCAGCGCGAGACTGACGAAACAAGACAGCGTCTGAATCGTTCAGCAAACGAGCGCTCCACCGGCGAGATAGCGAAGTTTATTACGTCCTTACTTCCCGTTATGGACGACTTGAACCGCGCCATCGACGCTGCTTCGGGCGAAGAGACACCGCAGGGATCTATCCTCGAAGGGCTGCGAGGCATTGCTGCAAGTTTTCAATCGGCATTGGCTAACGCCGGCGTTGAGCCGCTCGTGTCGGTGGGCGAACAGTTCGATCCGGAGTTGCATGAAGCAGTAGATACTGCCGAAACGGACAGCGACATGGACGGAAAAGTGATTGCAGAATATAGTCGCGGTTATCGCCTCGGAGATCGGTTGCTGCGTCCGGCACGAGTGAAGGTCGGGCGCGCGGCGCAGCAGGCCAAACAATCTGTGTAATCGTGGTTAACCCAATAAGGAGAGAACGAGAGTGCCGGCAAAAGAACTGAAGTTCAGAGAAGAAGCGCGCAACGCGATGCTTCACGGTGTAGATACGCTCGCGAATGTGGTGCGTGTGACGTTGGGACCAAAGGGTCGCAACGTCGTTCTCGGTAAGAGGTTTGGCTCGCCAGTGATCACTAAAGACGGCGTCACGGTCGCGAAAGAGATCGAGCTCCAGAACAAGCTTGAAAACATGGGCGCACAGATGGTCCGTGAAGTCGCCGTCAAAACTAACGACAAAGCCGGCGACGGCACCACGACTGCGACAGTTCTGGCCCAGGCCATTTTCCGTGAAGGTGTGAAGAACGTCGCGGCCGGCGCGAACCCGATGGCGTTGCAGCGTGGTATTCAGTTGGCGACGGACCAGGTCGTTGCTGAACTGGAGCGGATGTCCAAAAAGGTGAAGAGCAAGGAAGAGTTAATGAACGTCGCGACCGTGTCGGCAAATAACGATCGCGAAATCGGACGCCTCATCTCCGAAGCTATGGAGCAGGTCGGCCAAGACGGCGTGGTCACAGTTGAAGAGTCCAAGACGTTGCAGACTGAGCTCGACATCGTCGAGGGAATGCAATTCGATCGCGGCTATTCGTCTCCTTACTTCGTTACGAATTCGGATCGCATGGAAGCAATTCTCGATGAGCCGTTCATCCTTCTTTACGAGAAGAAGATTTCGGCAATGCGCGATCTGCTGCCGCTGCTGGAACAAACAGCGGGCGCCGGACGCGCGCTCTTGATCATCGCCGAAGATATCGAAGGCGACGCCCTCGCGACGCTAGTCGTAAACAGGCTGCGTGGGACTATCAAGGTGTGCGCCGTAAAGGCGCCAGCCTTTGGCGACCGGCGTAAAGCGATTCTCGAAGACCTCGCTACGCTTACGGGAGGACAAGTCATCACTGAAGCTCTCGGCATTAAGTTGGAGAACGTAACAGTCGACGACCTCGGGACCGCCAAACGTGTGATCGTTGACAAGGAAACAACCACTATCGTTGAGGGTGGCGGCGATCCGAAAGCCGTGCAGGGCCGCGTCGCAACCATTCGCAAACAGATCGAGGAGACTACATCTGACTACGATCGCGAGAAACTTCAGGAACGGTTAGCGAAACTCGCAGGCGGTGTGGCTGTCGTGCGTGTCGGCGCGCCGACGGAAACGGCGATGAAAGAGATCAAGATGCGTGTTGAAGACGCGCTGAATGCGACGAAAGCTGCCGCGCAGGAAGGAATTGTAGTCGGAGGCGGTGTAGCGCTGCTCCGCGCGTCTAAGGTGCTCGACAATCACGAGGATGCCGATCCTGATGTTCGTACGGGAGTGAACATTGTGCGTCGCGCGTTGCAGGAGCCGATCCGGCGTATCGCCGAGAATGCCGGTACCGAAGGCGCGGTGGTTGTTAGTGAAGTAGAACAGTTGAAGGGAAACAAGGGTTTCAATGCGGTCACCGGTCAGTTTGAAGATCTTGCGGCCGCTGGAATCATCGATCCGACAAAAGTAGTACGCACTGCTTTGCAGAACGCGGCATCGATTTCAGGATTGCTCTTGACGACTGAAGCCGCTGTGACCGAACTAACGGAGCCGAAGAAAGCCGGCCCGCCCATGCCGGGCGGCGGCGACGATTACGATTACTAAATCGTGGTACGAACGAGGGATGGCCACGCGGGTCACGCCTGCAAATGCGCGAATGCGCTGCAAACATTTGTAGGTGTGGCCTCCGTGGCCACCCCTCATTGGAATAGCAACAAGCCGTTGACGAAACTTTACAATCGAGAAGTCGATCAACGGCAAGAAAATTGCAGGGGAACCCGCGCCGGGAATGTTATTGCATTGAAACGCAACGGCGCTTATGCTGACGACATCCAAGTGCAGCAACTTGGATAGGAAACGAGTTGTTTGAAAGCGAGTAGGACCGTCGCACAAATGCTGATCTGATTGAGTGCGTTGGTCGTAAAATGAATATGGTTGATTTAGGTTCATACAAAGATAAATTTGGCGACAGTGGCCAGCGCATTCTGGAACATGCGTTGAACGAGTCGCGTCGCCGTGACCAAAACTTTGTCTCAGTGGAGCATATTCTCCAGGCCCTGACGATCGAAGAGCCGGATATGTTCAACTCTGCGATGCGGGAGTTATCGCTCGACCCTGTCGTGGTCAAAATGGCTATTGAGAAACGACTCAGTAGCAGCCGGCAACAACACGTCGGCAAAGGGTTCCGCATCGGTCCCGACACCACAGACCTGTTCAAGCGGGCAATGGATCGGGCGAGAACTCAGGGACGTAAAACAATTGAAGCGACAGACATTTTTGAAGCGCTGAGCAGTCACGACAGTCTCTTTGTAGACGTGCTGCGAACCATGGGCGCAAGCCCCGAAGCGGTGGTTGAAAACGTACGGGCACAGGTGCAAAAGCGCGAACAGGAAGAAGAGCAGAACAGAAAGAAGTTTGAACTTCCGCCTTATCTGAAACACTTCGGAGTCTCACTTAACAGGCTGGCACGTATTGATAAGATTCCGCCTACCATCGGGCGCGAAAAAGAAATTCAACAAATTATCGAGATCCTCTGCCATCGTGAGCGCGCGAACTCACCGATGCTGGTGGGTGAGCCAGGCGTTGGCAAAACCGCTGTAATAGAAGGACTCGCGCGTTTAATCGAGTTGGAGCCCGAAAAGGTTCCGATGCGTTTGCGTGGTTCCCACATCGTTCAACTGCAAATGGGCGGCATCGTCGCCGGCACTATGCTGCGCGGCATGTTTGAAGAACGAATCAAGGGGATCATCGACGAAGTCAAAGAACGCGACAATTTGATCCTCTTCATCGACGAAGCGCACACGATCATTGGCGCCGGCGCGGCTCTTGGTACGTCTTCGGATGCTGCC
>DASSEB010000494.1:0-9250 GCA_035696765.1 Pyrinomonadaceae bacterium
CGAGATCGAAGGCTCACCGCCTGAAAACTGGACCGACATCTGCCGGCGCGGTTTGATCGTGATCGCGTTGTCGAGGATCTCTTTGATCTCGTCCATGCTCAGTTCATGAACGAAGCCAACCTGGTTGGCGTCCATGAAACACGGGTCACACATCATGTTGCAGCGATTTGTTAGGTCAACAGTCAGGACCGCGCCGCGACCGTACTTAACCGTGCTGGAACCGTGATTGTGCAGTTTCTCGTCGTTGTGTGCGTCGATATCGCGGCCGGGAAACATCGCCTCGATGTGTGTGAGAAACTTGGAGTCGATGGCCATCATGTCTTCGAAGTGACCATGGACCGGGCAATCTTTGATCATCCAGATCTGCCCGTCGCGCTCGATGATCTGCGCTTTGATCTCGCCGACCTTCTCGTTAATTAAGTCGCTGACGTCCTTCTTGCCGCTGATGATCGCTTCCCGAGCTTCGATCACGCAGTTGGGACAAAGTGAATCGGTGGTGCGTGGCCAACCCAGCGTGGGCTTGCTCTTCTGCCAGGATTTTAAAAGGGGCTTATCAGACCATTTTGGAGTAAAAGAAGGATTAGGCTTGTACTTATTTACCGACTGAATTGCGTTGAAAAGGCCACCCGCTACGAGGGTCAATCCTCTCTCCGCATGCTTGATAGGTCGCATCGTCTCTCCGTCCGTTTCAAAGTTTTATCGTTGGCCCTGGCAGACTTGGACGCACAAGGCCGTCGAGCTTGTGGCAATGACCGTGCCGCCCGGCCCGGAGCCATCGAAGTTTAATTATTTCTCCACTTAGGTTCGTAGAGCAGCGATTGAGGCGAGAAGCGGCTTGTGTCTTCGTGCTACAGGCGCTTGGAAATTGGGCGGCCATGTAACATTTTGGCCAGCGTTGAATCTTTTGCCTCGAAGGCTTTCAGCCACAGAAAAGCACAAAGAGCACTAGAGGATTCCCTGTTTTTGTGCCTTTGTGCTTCTTTGTGGCTGAGATACTTTGAGGCTATTCTTTGTCGCCCATCGCGGCGGTCATGGCGGCGATGATCGGGTCGGTGACTCTTCGTTTGTGGAGCTCTTCGATCTTTGCGGGCGAGAGATCGAAATTGGCGGGCGACTCTTCGATACGTTTGATAATCGTGCCTTCCGAGAAACCGGCGTCGACCAAACGAATGACAGCGTCGTTATTCAGCGTCGGCGTCTTCTCGAGCTTGGGCGTGGCGCTTCCACCAGCTTCCACTGGCGGCTTGATGATGCGCACAGTGGCTGAACCCGTGACGTTTCCTTCATTCTGATTTCCACCAACCCCGCCTCGCGAGCGACTCTGTGACTGCGAACTACTTCCCGATCCAAAAATACTGTCGCCCTGGCTCTGCGGTTCTCCGGCGCTCGCTGGCTTCTTCATACCTTTGAAGAACTTGTCGTCGTCTTCCCACTCGCCATCCGTAACGACAACCGTTCCCATCTGCGACGACAGCATCGCGAGAATAATATTCTCGTTCACGCCGTTGCGCTTCAGATCGATGAGATGTTCGGTATCGAGATTGAATTCGCCGGGCCGGCTGTTGACGATTGCGATAACTGTCTTTTCTTTAAAGCCGGCTTTGACGAGTTTGATAACAGACGCATTCGTAAGCAACGCGTCAGGCTGCTGTGCGTCAACCCCGATTACGAAAAGTGAAAGACACAAAACCGCAGCGGCAAGTATTCGTTTCATGACGTCGGCTTCCTGGTCCGTACAGTGGTGCGCTTGTAGCGATAGCTGATCTTCTTTACGTAGTTGCGCGTCTCTTTATACGGCGGCACCCTGTTACCGAACTTCGCCACGGCGCCTTCACCCGCGTTGTAACTTGCCAGCACCAGGTCCACGCGATTGTTGAAACGGTTCAAGAGCTCTCGCAAGTATCTCGTGCCGCCGGAAATGTTTTGCGCCGGATCGTGCGGCCGTCGCACACCGAATCGCGCTCCCGTTCCCGGCATCAATTGCATCAATCCGCGCGCGCCTCTTGGCGAGACCGCATGCGTGTTGAAGTGCGACTCCTGTTCCATCACGAGAAAGATCAGGTAAGGATCGACGTTGTACTTGCTTCCGCTCTGATGGATAAGTCTGTCGAGCCCTGGCCTGCCGGTGCTCCAGCCGCGCTCCTTTTTACCCGCCTTCGCAATCGTCTGCGCGTCCTCGGCTTCGACACGATCGACACGACTCGCGTCGATGAAGATGTCCATCGATCCGCGTTTGTACCAGACGCCGGCCGGCGATTGCGTGGCGCTGTCTGCTTCGACGCGCGCGCCGCCCTTTAAATAAATCCAGGCGGGCTTGTCGTAGACTCCGTTTGTCTTCGGTGTTTCCGCTACAACTTCAGAGACCTCGAAGTGATCGTCGTCATTCGTGCTCTGGACGGGAGTTGGGGTGGGTGCAGTGGACTCGCGCTCGATCTTCTTTACTTTCTCCTTGGCCAGAAGGTGACTGAGTCCGCCCTGCCGGTACCAAACACCCTGCGGCGTCTCCCACGCGTCGTCCACGACGACGTAAGAACCATCCGCAAGCTTCAACTTCACCTTCTCCGTCTGCGAAACCGCTTCACTCGAACACACGAGGACGAGAAGCAGACAGGCCAATAACACGGATTTTCGCTGAACGGTTTTCATCTGTGTTCATCCGTGGTTATAAGTCCAACGGATCCGACACGGGCGACTCGAAGCCCGATTTCGGCGTCTCCTGGTTCGCGAACGAATGCGACGTGCCGAAGTAATTACGCCAGGCGATGTCGATAATCTGCGGCGTCAGGTACAGCTTCTGGTTTTCAAAGAGACAAATATCGGTGGCCCGATCCAGGATGTCGCGCGGTTCGCACCCTTTCATTTGGCGACGTTCCGTACGATACTTCGCGAGAATATGGTCCAACACAGGCTGTTCGACAGCAATGCCGCGCTTACCCGCCTGATACTTGAAGATCGAGGTATACGCGCCGGCCGTCGGCGGCTCAACACGCGCGCGATAGCCCATGCGCCGTAGAAACGCCTGGTCCGCGAGGTCGTTCTCTTCGAGGTTTGTCGAAAACACGACGAGCTGCTCAAACGGAACTTCAATCTTCTTTCCGGTGTGCAGCGCGAGATAGTCAACGCGGCGCTCAAGCGGCACGATCCAACGATTCAACAGATCCTGCGGCGCTACTCGCTGCCGGCCGAAGTCGTCGATCACCAGCGTCCCACCATTTGATTTCATCTGGAACGGCGCTTCGTAAAACTTTGCCGCGTCGCTCCACGTCAGATCCGCGTTCTCGAGCGTCAACTCGCCACCTACCACAACCAGCGGACGTTTGATCAAGATCCAACGGCGATCGAAGTCAGTTGGCGTCTCGTCCGCAGGCATCTCTTCGTGACAGTGCGAATCGAAGACGCGAATGATCTGTCCATCGATCTCAACCGCAAACGGAATCCAGATTCCTCCCGCCAAAGCATTGTTGATACGCTCGGCGACTGCGGTCTTTCCCGTGCCCGGCAATCCGGTCAAGAACAGGGAGCGGCGCGAGTTGATGACACAACCCAGCGTCTGAAGCAGCGAGTCCGGCAACACCAGATCGTGAAATGCCTGTCGCACCGTTTCCATCGACGCCGTGTTCGACGGGATCGACTGCAACTTCATCATGTGCGAATAGTCGCGCAGCGACACCGGCGCTGGTCCAACATAACCACTGATGGACAGCAAGCGCGTCAAACGATCCCAGCCGTGGTCCAACATCGCATAACGCGTCGAGCCAATGGCTGACTGCATCTTCACTTCGATGAGCTTCTCGCGATACAGCTTCTGGAGCAGGTCCTCCGTAAGCGTGCGCGGAAGATTGATGCGTTCCGCAACTGCCTGAGTCGTCGGCTCGGGCAACATGGCTACGTGCTTCAAAGCGAGATCGCAGAGAAAGCCTTCGGAAATACCGGTATCGCGTATTTCCTCCGGCAGCGGCGGTCCCATGCTTTCGATTTCCGCGCGCGTCAGAATTGCGGTGTGCGACATGTGAGTTCTCTTTTCGTTAACAGGGTAAGAACAGGCGGCCCACGGCGTGGACCGCCCTCGGAATTACTTGCCGGCGTTGCTCGTGTTCGACGCGAGCGCGAGTGCGGTACGGGCCGCCTCTGATTCCGTCGCACGTCCCACGCGCTGGTAAAGATCCGCCAGGCGGCGAAGGGCCATCGTGTTATTCGGGTCGATCTCACGCGCCGCTTCGTAGTAACGAATGGCGTCGTCTTCACGACCAAAACGCTCGAGCATCTTCGCGGTATTTAGATTTCCGGTCAGTGGTCCAGTCGCGCGCGTGAAAGCTTTGTAGGCTTCGTCGATCTTGCCAAGACGGCACAACGCGAGACCGAGGTTATTCAGGATCCGCTCATCGGTGGGGGCCAACTTCGCGGCGCGCTTCAGGCGATCGACCGCCGCGCGATAGTTGCCGTTCTGGTACAACGAGAACCCAAGATTGTTGAGCGTGTCGGCGTCCTCTTCCATCTTTACGGCACGTTCGAACGACTCGCGCGCGCGATCGCCAAAGCCCTTCTTGTCGTAAGCCACGCCTAAAAGGTTGTGGGCTTCCGTGAGTTTTGGATCGAGCGAAGCGGCCAGGGAAAGTTCGGAGATCGCTTCGTTATAACGACCGTCAAGAAGGTATTCGCGTCCTGATTCCAAATGCTCCTGCGCTGAAGCGGACGAAGAGTCTCTCTTGATTGCCGGGTTGCGCGCATCTTCGACTCTGGTAACGCCGGCACTCGCAAACCGCTCGGCATCCTTCTCGGTCATGCGATGAACTTTATTTGTGTCGTCGCCACGACCGAAGAGCCGGCCAAAAGCCTTGAACGGCGCTGCCAAAACTTTGACGACTTTGTTTCCACCCTTCTTGCCCGGCTGATCGATGCCTGCCTGCGAACCGGAATCGTCGAGTACGATCGCATCGGGATCACCCTCACGCTCGATCGTGGACGCGCTCCACATCGCCGTCGCGGCGACAGTCAAAACAAAAGCGATTAGAACTGCAATGATTCTACGTTTGTTCATTGGTCCAACTCCTTTACATCTTTCCGAGAACGTCATAGAGGTTAAGGGCAGCAGGGCCAAGTATGGCGATGAAAAGCGTCGGGAACAGGAACAACGCAAGCGGGATCAAAAGTTTGACGGCTGCTTTTTGCGCTTCCTGTTCGGCCCGTTGGCGTCGTTTCGTTCGCAGTGAATCTGAGAACACGCGCAGGCCTTTTGCGATTGAGGTACCGAATTTGTCAGTCTGAATCAGCATGGCGACGAGACTGCGAAGATCGTCGACACCGGTTCGTTCAGCGAGGTTGCGCAACGCTTCATCGCGCTCGCGTCCTACGCGAATTTCAAGGTTCGCCAGTTCGAATTCAATCGCGATGGCTGAGTGGACCTCTTTCAACTCGCTGGAGACTTTCATCATCGCAGCGTTCAATCCGAGACCGGCTTCAACAGAGATGACCATCAGGTCGAGCGCATCCGCGAGTCCCCAGCGCAGATCTCGCTGGCGGTTCCGAGTGATTCTTCCCAGCACATAACGCGGCAGGAAAAAGCCGGCTACGAAAGCAAGGATGATGTAAACAAGCGCGCTCCCAAGCGGACGCGCCAGCAAAGCGCAAACACCGGCGACGGCAAGCGGAAATCCACCCATCGTGGCGAGATGAATCGCGCGAAAGATCATCGGTGCTTCCGGCGCACGAAAGCCGGCGTGCATCAGTTGCTTTTGCAGCTTCTTGGCTTCGGTCGCAGACGGAGGAACCAGTTTGTTGAGCGGTGACGCCAGGCGCTCAGCGATATCCGTGACCGGTCGTTCATCAGGAACGAGGGCTGATGGCGCGGTTTGAGTTGCGCCGCCGTCCTGGCTACCCATCCTGCGCAATCTTTCGGTGGCTGCACTCTGCGGCTTGTACAGCAACCAGTAAACACCGAGCATTGCGAGCGAGATGCAGACGAAAGTGGAGAGCGCGATGATGATTATCATGGTTGGGTGCCGGCCCTTGTAATCTGTGTTATCTGTTGACTAGATCTTGATGTTCAGTATCTTCCTAACAATCAACATGCCCGTGATCTGCATGGTTATGGCAGCCGCGATCAAGTAGTGACCGCGCTGATCTTTCCAGAGCACGCTCATGTATTCGGGATTCATCACCGTCACTGCCAGCGCCACAAAGATTGGTAACGCGCAGAGCAGCCATGCAGACATGCGCGAACTCGTCGTCAACGTCTTCAAGTCGCCCATGATGCGGAAGCGTTCACGAATCGTGTAGGCCACCTTCTCGAGGATCTCGGCGAGGTTACCACCCGTCTCGCGTTGAATCAGGATAGCCGTCACGCACATTTTCAGATCCAGCAGCGGCATTCTCTGCGTCAGGTTATCGAGCGCGAGCTTCACCGAAAGACCGAGGTTCTGTTCTTCATAAGCCTTGCGAAACTCAGTCGCGATCGGCTCGGGCATCTCCATCGAAACCATGTGCAAAGCTTCGGAGAAAGCGTGGCCGGCGCTGAGTGCGCGGCTAATCAGATCGAGCGCGTCCGGAAGGTTTTCGAGAAACGCGTTGAAACGTTTCTTTCGCTTCCACCACACATGCACCAGCGGCAACGACGCACAGACGATTCCGGCGAGCATTATTAACGGTATGAAGATCGTCAGCACTGAAGCAGCCAACGCACCAAGCATTCCCGCCATAAACGAAAACATCAGCAGGCGTGAAGGCGTGATGTGCAAATCCGCCTGGTCCAACATCCGCTTCAAATGTAGCGCGGCCTGAATGCTGATGAGCGTGCGGTTGATTAGCGGGATCTCGCTCATCAGCTCGTTGCGAGCGAGCACTACATCGATATCTTCGGTGTGTGCCGAATGCATCAATGCTTCGGAGAGTCGTTTTTGCAGGCGAGCACGCTTCTGGTCTGTGCTATGCGTTGCGAACAGGTAGGCGCCCAGCACCAGGAACAAGGCAAATACGAATACGAGAAACGATATGATCATTTCTACATCTCCTCGAAGAAGACGCGCGGCAACTGGAGGCCGGACTGTTTCAACCGTTCGGCGAACCGCGGGCGAATTCCTGTCGGACGGAAGCGTCCAAGCACCTTGCCCTGCGCATCGACCCCGGTCCTCTCGTATTGGAAGATCTCCTGCATGGTGATCGTTTCGCCTTCCATTCCGGTAATCTCAGAAATTGAGGTGACTCGTCGTGAACCGTCAGACATGCGCGCGACCTGGACCACGAGATTCAGTGCGGACGCGACCTGTTGCCGCATCGCACGATCCGACAGGCGCATACCAGTCATCTGGATCATCGTTTCCAGTCGCGACAGAGCGTCGCGTGGAGTGTTCGCGTGCACGGTTGTCAAACTCCCGTCGTGGCCGGTGTTCATGGCCTGAAGCATGTCGATAGCTTCACCACCGCGGACCTCGCCGATCACGATGCGATCGGGACGCATACGTAAAGCGTTGCGCACCAGATCTCTCTGCGTGACTTCGCCACGTCCTTCGATGTTGGGCGGCCTCGTTTCAAGTCTGACCACGTGCGGCTGCTGAAGCTGTAGTTCCGCCGAGTCTTCGATGGTGACGATGCGTTCGGTCTCCGGAATGAAAGCTGAGAGTGCATTGAGCAATGTCGTTTTACCCGCGCCTGTGCCTCCTGAAATCAGGATGTTGAGACGCGCCGTGACGACCATCTGCAGCATGTCGGCGATGTCTTTGGTGAGTGCGTTGAATTCAACCAACGCTGACATTTTCAAAGGGTCCGAGCCAAAACGGCGAATCGAAAGAACTGGCCCATCGATCGAAAGCGGTGGAATGATGGCGTTGACGCGCGAACCGTCTTGCAGGCGCGCGTCGACCATCGGAGATGATTCGTCGATGCGCCGTCCAACTGACGAAACGATGCGCTCGATCACGCGCATCAAGTGCTCGTCGTCTTTGAATCGCACGTTCGTCGCTTCGATCTTGCCGCGACGCTCGATGTAGATCGTGTGGTGCGAGTTGACCAGAATGTCCGAGATGGTCGGGTCGGCGAGCAAGGGCTCGAGTGGTCCGAGTCCAAACAACTCATGCTGGACGTCATTGACCAACCGTTCTCGTTCGGAAACCGACAAGGGCATGGCTTCCTGAGCAAGCACGCTCTCCGCCAAACGCGAGACTTCCGCATGCACCTGTTCCGGCGTAAGAGTTGAAAGTTTGGTCAGGTCCATCCGGTTGATTAGCGTCCGGTGCAGACGCGCTTTCATTTCCTGGAAGGATTGCTGGCCAGAGCCGTCCGCGACGGCGCTTCCCGGGGCGTTATTGTTGCCGATTAATCTTTCACGTAGGGCCATGATGTTTTTTCACGCGCGGCAGCTTGCCGCTTGTTAGACCTTTTCCATCGAGGTTTGAAGTTTCAAATTCGGCTGGGCCGACTGCTTCTTGATTAATGCGGCCCAGAAAGGACGGCGCTGCTTCGACTCGTCGATCGGCGCGAGACCCAAAGCGATCTGCTGCGCAACGCGACGAATCTCGAGGGCGATCTTCGAAGTGGGTTCAGCCTGGACCAGCGGTGTACCGAGATTGATCGAGCCAACCGC
Organism: Pyrinomonadaceae bacterium; assembly: GCA_035696765.1. Taxonomy (GTDB): domain Bacteria; phylum Acidobacteriota; class Blastocatellia; order Pyrinomonadales; family Pyrinomonadaceae; genus PSRF01. The sequence goes on from DASSEB010000494.1 coordinate 8,576, forward strand.
TGTCTGGTAGTCACTCGGCACAAAGCCTACGACGGGTTCACCGAGAAACTTTTCAACTTGCCTGAGGTCGAGATCGATCTGCTTGCTCCAGCGATTGACCACGATGCGCACTTTCTTGCGCGGGTATCCGAGCTTGTCAAAAATCTCGAGCGCCCTTTGCGTGCTGCGAATGGCGGGAATGTCGAGCGTGAGTATCAAGACGATCTCGTCTGACTGATCGAGCGCCGCGAGGGTGATCGAGTCGAACGTGTGCTGCGGATCGAGCACGACATAGTCGTAGTGCTCGCGAAGTTTTTGCAGCACGTCAAACACATGTTGCGGTTCGATCTCGTCAGCCGAATCGGCCTCGCGCGGGGCAGCCAGCAGCGAGAGATTGGTCGAGTGCGGAGTTACGAGACTGTTGATAAGCGTCTCATCCAGCCGGTTGCGTTTCTCAACCATGTCGGCGATTGAGTACTTTGGTTCGAGCCCCAAAAAGAGTGGCAGATCGCCAGCCTGAAGATTGAGATCGACGAGGATAGTTTTCGAATTCGTAGCTGCCGCCAGGTTTGTAGCGATGAAAGAAGTGCCGCATCCGCCCTTACTGGAAAAGACAGCAACCATGCGGCCTTTTTTGGTCGGTGTCTCGACCTGTTTTGTACAAAACTCCGAAACTCGATCCAGCACCGTGCGCAG
>DASSEB010000495.1:0-11526 GCA_035696765.1 Pyrinomonadaceae bacterium
AAGAGGCTTTGGCGATAGTCCTGAAGCAGTTGCGGAAACTATCAGACTAACAGCGGCGACGGGAGTTGTCGGCGGCTCAATCGAAGACATGGTAAAGCAACCCGATCGTCGTCAGCTTTATGACATTGAGTTTGCGGCGGAACGTGTCCGTGCAGCGGTTGAGGCAGCGCGCGCGCTTCCGTTTACGTTCACCTTAACAGCGCGCGCCGAAAACTATCTCGTGGGCGAACCGGATCTCAGCGACACGATCAAGCGACTGCAAGCTTACGAAGAAGCCGGCGCGGATGTTCTGTATGCACCGGGGCTCACAAAGAAGGAGGAGATTGTTTCTGTCGTCAGTTCCGTTAGCCGCCCGGTCAATGTACTGATGGCAATGCCAGGCGTTCGATTCAGTCTGACTGAACTATCGGAGATGGGTGCTAAGCGCATCAGTGTTGGCAGCGGGCTCTCACGCGCGGCCCTGGGAGGATTCGTTCGCGCAGCGCGTGAGATGCAGACGCATGGTACATTCAAGTGGATTGATGAAGCTGTGAATTCGCGCGAACTCGTCGAAATGCTCTATGAGTGACAACGGCGCAAACTGAATCCGCATGAAAGCATCAGAAAACTCCGCGCGCCATTTCCGCACCTGCAATCTCTGCGAAGCGATGTGTGGTGTCGCGATCAGCGTGCAAGCAAACGGCACTCTGCGCATCGAGGGCGATGCAGAGGATGTCTTCAGTCATGGATACATCTGCCCGAAAGCAGTTGCGCTACAGGATATCCACTACGATCCGGATCGACTCAAACATCCGGTGCGCCGGACCGAGAATGGATGGCGACAGATTGGTTGGGACGAAGCGTTCGACGAAGTCGCAGACAATCTTAAACGTGTTCAGGCCAAATACGGGCGACACAGCGTGGCTACGTATGTTGGGAACCCCACCGTACACAACTACGGCTCGCTGCTATTTCTTCCAGGATTTATTCGCAGCCTGCACACCCGCAACCGCTTCTCGGCGACTTCAGTCGATCAGTTGGCCCATCATTTCGCAGCGTTCTTCATGTTCGGTCACCAGTTGCTGCTGCCGATACCGGATCTGGATCGAACAGAATTCCTGCTGATCCTCGGCGGTAATCCCGCGGTCTCGAACGGCAGCTTGATGACTGCACCTGACGTTGCCGGTCGACTGCGCGCGATTCGCGCGCGCGGCGGCAAAGTGATTCTCGTCGATCCGCGTCGCACAGAGACCGCGCGCATTGCCGACCAACACATCTTTATTCGTCCCGGCACTGATGTGTTGTTGCTGCTGGCACTGCTCAATGTCATTTACGCCGAGAACCTTGCGAGACCGGATCGCCTCACCGAGTTTACCGATGGCGTGGAGATCGTTCGCAAACTCGCAGCAGATTTTTCACCGGAAACAACAGCGGCGATTACTGGCGTGCGAGCCGAACAGGTGAGGGAACTGGCGAGAGAGTTTGCGAACGCGAAGACAGCGGTTTGCTACGGCCGAATGGGCGTGAGCACGCAAGAGTTCGGCGGCGTCTGCCAGTGGCTGATCAATGTGCTCAATATCATTACCGGCAATTTGGATCGGCCCGGTGGCGCGATGTTTACGAAGCCGGCGTTTGATGCGGTTGGTGCGCCCGAAGCGGTGGCGCCGCGAGGAAGCTATGGCCGCTGGCACAGCCGCGTGAGAAAACTGCCGGAGTTTGGCGGTGAACTGCCGGTGGCGGCGCTCGCGGAAGATATCCTCACGCCGGGCAAAGATCAGATCAGGGCCGTGGTCACTTCCGCCGGCAATCCGGTGTTGTCAACGCCTAACGGACGTCAACTCGATCGTGCGTTTGCTGGGTTGGAGTTCATGGCCTCGGTCGATTTTTACATCAACGAGACCACCCGGCACGCGAACATCATTTTACCGCCCACTGCTTCGCTCGAGCATGATCACTACGATCTGGCGTTCCACGTACTGGCGATTCATAACACGGCGAAATACTCACAACCGCTCTTTGCGCCGCAAGAGAACACGCGTCACGACTGGCAGATCTTCCTGGAGCTGCAAACGCGCATGGAGTCGAAAGGAGTTCGCGAGCAGTTGCTGGCAAAAACAAAACGAGCAGTTGTCGCGCGATTCTTTCCACCCTCACGATTAGTGGATCTGGCTCTGCGTTTCGGCCCTTATGGCAACAAATTAAATCCGTTCTCTTCCGGTCTCACGCTCGCGAAGGTTAAGGAGTCGCCGCATGGAATCGACCTTGGCCCACTGGAGAGTTGTTTTCCGGACCGGCTTCGTACAGATAACCGGCTGATAGCACTCGCGCCTGAGATTCTTGTAAAAGATATCGAACGGGTTAAAACGCGACTGCTCGCGAGCAACGGGAATCATGGCCCACACGATCTGCTGCTCATCGGCCGGCGACAGTTGCGCAGTAACAATTCCTGGATGCATAACAGCGAAAGGCTGGTCAAAGGACCTCCTCGCTGCACGTTATTGATGAATCCAGACGATGCCGCAGACCGCGATATCATTGCGGGCCAGCAGGTCCAGGTCCATTCGCGCACCGGCTCTATCAAAATTCCAGTAGAGATCTCCCAGGACATGATGCGCGGCGTCATCAGTATTCCGCACGGTTGGGGTCACGATCGTGCCGGCGTTCAATTGGGAGTAGCAGAACAACATGCCGGCGCCAGCATCAACGATCTCACCGACGATCAATCTATCGACGCGCTATGCGGCACCGCCGCTTTTAGCGGCACGTGGGTATCAGTGAAAAGCGTACTAAACACTTGAGGCGCCCGGGCGGCTGCGCGGAGCACAAGTTGTACAGGATCTAACTATGAACGTACTTGTACTCAACTGCGGTAGCTCGTCCGTCAAGTTCCAACTAATCGCAACCGACCTGGACCAGATCGCGAGCGACACCGACGTGCGTCTCGCACATGGCATCGTAGAACGTATCGGCGGCGCTGCTATTATCACGTTCACCACTGAGGGGACTACGCCGCAGCGTTCCGCCGCGCCCGTCAGAGACACGCGCGCCGCAGTTGACATGATCCTGCGCTGGATCGTTTCCGATGAATCCGGTATCGCGAACGTTAACAGTTTTGCCGACGTGCACGCCGTGGGCCATCGTGTGGTACACGGCGGTGAGCGCTTCAGCAAGTCAGTGCTGATTACGGACGAAGTCCTGCGCGCAATCGAGGACGTGATCGAACTGGCACCGCTTCATAACCCTGCAAACATCGCCGGCGTTACCGCAGCTCGGGCGAGCCTGGGCCTCGGTGTCCCGCAAGTAGCAGTCTTCGACACCGCCTTTCATCAAACACTTCCCGAACACGCTTATCTCTACGCGGTGCCGTATCAACTTTACCGCCGCCACCGCATTCGGCGTTATGGTTTCCACGGCACGTCGCATCGCTATGTCGCGTATCGCTACCGCACGTTGCGTGGCATCACGCGCGAGGCAACGAACGTGATCACGTTGCATCTTGGAAACGGTTGCTCAATCGCCGCGATCCGCGAAGGGAATTCCATCGACACGTCGATGGGCCTCACGCCGCTTGAAGGCCTCGTGATGGGAACACGCTCGGGCGACGTGGATGTGTCGATAGTGGATTTCATTGCTTCGAAAGAAGGCTTGCCGGCGGCGGGAGTTGAGAGTTTGCTGAACAAGCAATCAGGGTTGCTCGGTATTTCAGGATTGACAGATGACATGCGTGAGTTGCTGGCCGAAGCGCACGAGAACAATGATCGGCGTGCGCGGCTTGCTATCGAAATCTTTTGTTATCGTGCACGCAAATACATTGGCGCGTATCTCGCCGCGATGAACGGAGCGGATGCCATCGTTTTCACAGGTGGCATCGGCGAGAACTCTCCGGAAATCCGCGCGAAGATTTGTGAAGGACTCGCGTGGTTGGGAATCCAAGTCGAGCCGGGGCGGAACGCAGCTCACACTGCGGGTCGTGAAGGAGAAATCAGCGCTGATGGATCGCGAGTGGGTGTTTACGTGATTCCGACGAATGAAGAGTTGCTGATCGCGCGCGACACTGTGCGCGTCGTCAAAGGTGCGCCACAAAGGTTTTAGCCACAAAGAAGCACAAAAAGCACAAAAGTGCTTCTTGTGCGTTTTGTGTCTCTATGCTTCTATCCCTCGACTGACCACCAACGCCAGGTAACGTTGTAAGCCTCTGCCAACCGGCGCAGATCTCCACGAACAGCCGACCAGTCGCGCTCGGCTCGGCCCGTCGGAGAATGCCGTCTCATAAACTGATCGATCCGGGCAGCCCCGTCGAGGACCGTCTCGACGTCCGCGGCGACAGACTTGTTGTCTTTGAAGCGGTCGTACAAACGCTCAGTGGCCTTTTCGTAATCATGCAGAAAATCGTTAATCCTGTCTTCCTGGTTGGTTCCGTTCAGGCGGCTCCTGTCGAGCGACGAGTCCAGGCTCTTGCGGAACTTTTCGGTGTCCTTTTTGAGCTGCTTCATAGCCTTCTGGACGTCCTTATCGCTCATCCGATACGGAGCGTCTTGCGCCTGCGCGACGACGGATAAGCCCGCTAACATCAGTGCGCATACAATGCTGGAGAAAACGTTTTTAATTGTCATCATGTACCTGTCGACTCCTTTCTCACATTAACTCCCTGGACCTTCACAATTTTTTCTCTTTTTAGCACAAAAAGACACACAAATGACTTACCAGAATGTTTGGTAGGGCACGTCGCAGGCCTGCTGATCGGGCAAAATGCGACACTATCGCCATGTTCTATTGAGGGGATCGCCATACCAGAAGATAAAGATAGACAACAGATCGACATGGGGGAGTTCAGGCGAACATGACGGAAGCAGGAGAGCGCCGCGCAATGAACAGGCGAACCGACGACATTTACCGCAAGGCGATCGAAGACATTCGAGACTATGCCATTTTCATGACGGATACCGACGGGCGCATAACAAACTGGAACGTTGGGGCGCAGCACATACTCGGCTATTCGGAAGAAGAAATTGTTGGTAAGGACGCCGCGAAGTTTTTCACACCCGAGGACAGGGCGAAGGATATTCCGCGAAAGGAGCTCGCAACTGCAGCTATAAACGGTCGCGCCGAGGACGAACGTTGGCACATTCGCAGGGATGGCTCACGTTTCTGGGCCAGTGGTGTCGTCACACCTATCCGTGATCATACGGGCAAGCTAATAGGTTTTTCCAAGGTCATGCGCGACATGACCGAACGCAACCGGTTAACAGAAGAGCGGGATCGCTTCTTTGCGCTGTCGATGGATATGTTGGCGATTGTGCAGTTAGACGGGCGGTTCCAACGAGTGAACCCGGCTTTTCAGACGGGGCTGGGGTTTTCGGAAGAGGAACTATTGGCCATGTCTCTCTTTGACCTGGTTCACCCCGACGATCGTCTGAAGACGATGAGCGGTTACGAGAAACTCACGACCGGAGAACCGATCAAGTCCATGGAAAATCGCTTGCGGACCAAGGACGGAACATACCGTTGGGTTGCGTGGAGCTATTTCCCGGTGCCCGAGGATGGACTTGCGTTCGGAGTCGGCCGGGACGTAACGGAACTGCGGAACATACATGAAATACTGCGGCTGCGGGCGCAGGAATTGGAGGACGCCAACCGCGTTAAAGACGAATTTCTCGCCACCATGTCACACGAACTACGCACGCCGTTGACTTCAATCCTTGGTTGGTCGCGTCTGTTGGATTCAAACCAACTCGCTGACAAAGAAAGGGAACGTGCGATCCAGATCATTCAGCGCAACGCGGAAGCGCAGTCGAAGTTGATCGAAGATCTGCTGGACGTCTCTCGTATTATCACGGGCAAGTTAAAAATTGAGTTTCAACCGGTATCGTTCGCGTCGGTTACGGATAGCGTCATCAATTCCCTGCGTCCCGCGATCGATGCGAAGCAACTACAGCTCGAGACGACTATCGATCCAGCAGCAGGCCCGATCCTGGGGGACCCGGCACGTCTGCAACAGATCGTGACGAACTTGCTCTCGAACGCAGTCAAATTTACACCGAACGGTGGAAAGATTGACGTCACTCTCGAACGTTTCGATTCACATGTTCAACTCAGGGTGGCAGATACCGGAGTGGGAATTCCAGCGGAGCATTTGCCTCACATTTTTGAGCGATTCAGGCAGGTGGATTCGTCGAATGTTCGCGCGCATGGTGGTTTGGGATTGGGCCTGGCGATCGTAGATTATTTGGTGCGGCAACAGTGCGGAAGCGTTTCGGCTGAGAGCGACGGGGTTGGAAAGGGGTCCATTTTCACGGTTGAATTCCCACTGACGTCCTCTGAAGTTATTAGCAGCGATTTGGGTGCGGTTGCTTTGTTCTCGGACCGGGCCAGGGCGGCTTTGCAAACTTTGGAAGCGTGTGAAGACCAGAAGCTAAAGCACCGCCGGATCCTGATCGTCGAAGATGATCCGGACACTCGGGAGTTACTCAAGACACTGCTGACGCGGCATGGGGCCGAGGTGACGGCAGCGGACTCCGGCCCTGCAGCATTGGCAGCGGTCACAAACGTCAAACCTGACGTGATTATTAGCGATATCGGAATGGCCGGCCAAAACGGCTATGACCTAATCAAAAAAATCAGATCATTAGACCCTGAAGAAGGTGGACACGTGCCCGCGATTGCGCTGACCGCGTACGCCGGCGCCTCGGATCGTCGCCGGGCTTTACTGGCCGGATTCCAGACACACCTGGCAAAGCCAGTCGAACCGGATGACCTGCTGGCGGTCATTTTGAGTCTAACTTTTCAGCAGGAAACAGGCGGTCAAAACGAGCAGAGCGCTTCGTCGTAAATCGACATTTTTTGAACTCTTTCTCGGCAACTTCCGTTAACTGATAGACATCGTAACCGGCCGTCGATTTTAGGTGTCTAGCTTGTTAATGGAGGACTGCCGATTGGTTTTTAGAAACATTCTTGCTGGTTTTTCGAAAGCCGCGCTTTTGCTCGGCTTTGTTGTGATTGGGCTAATTTCAGCCGTACCCGCCAACGCACAGGAGAGCGATCTCAAAGCGAATTTGAGTAGCCTTTCAACTCTTTATCAAAACGAAGTTCAGCGGCTCGAGACGCGACAGCAGCAGTCAAAAGCGCTCTACGCCGATGGGCTTATCTCGCGTCTGGATTTTGAGAAGAGCGAGAAAGAGCTGGCTGACGCGCGGGCGAAAGTTGAGCAGATTGCCAACCAGATCGCGGCGGCCAATAAACCAGCGCCGGAGATCGTTTCGAACGTCGCCTCGGAGATGATTGGCTCCAATCGCCCATGGACAACTGGCAATAGCAAGATTGACGGTCTTATCCGCTACTACGGCACGCAGCACGGTGTCGATCCTTATTTGATTTATTGTTTGATGTCGCAAGAGTCAGGTTTCAGCTCAGGCGCTACGAGCAACAGAGGCGCGCAGGGGCTGATGCAACTCATGCCCGGCACTGCGGCACGATACGGCGTTACGAATCCTTATGACGTTGCGCAGAACATCAAGGGCGGCACGCGTTACTTGAAAGATCTGCTCAAGATGTTCAACGGCCGAGTGGACCTGGCGCTGGCGGGATATAACGCGGGCGAGGGTGCGGTTATGAAGTATGGCAACGCGGTGCCACCTTACAGTGAGACTCGCAACTACGTGCGCCTGATTCTTTTGCGCTACGGCAAGAAGACCTAGGCGCGCCACAATCGGCACAAAGCAACTCAGCCACAAAAGGCACAAAAGGCACAAACAAGAGGAGACGTTCAATGATCTCTCTTGTGCTTTGTGTGCCCTTTTTGTGGCCTAACGCCGGAGGGACCATGCCGCGGCGAAGAATGCAAGCACGGTAGAGATCAATACGACAGCCAAATGTCCCCAGATGCGTGGTGATGCACTTCCAGCCAAAGCCAACTTCAGCGCCTCCGTCAAGTAATAAGTAGGGATGAAGCGCATCGCTGTGTCGATCGCTGCCGGTAGACCCAAAGACGGAAAGCTTGGGGCAAGCAGTACCAGCAGAACAGAACTGGCCCACGTGTTTACCTGCATCGTGTTATTCAACAGGCTTCCCATGAACAACCCTATTGTGACGACAAAGACCAGCCCCACCAGGATAGTTAACGATGTCAGCACCCAGTTTCCAACGAGGTGGCGATTGGTAAACAGCAACACTCCCGCAATCAGCAGACTGTACGCCACACCCGTCAGAGCTTTGCCGGCGACGATCTCATTCAGGCTTGCCGGCGATGCTAACAAAAAATCAAGCGTGCGCTTTTCTTTCTCTTCCACCAGCAACAACGGCACTACCAGTGCGCCAATCATTCCGAACGTCATTATCAAGAGCAGCGGCAGAAGCATTTGATTGAGCCCTACTCCTCCGCGCGCTTTTTCATCCGGATCTTTGTCGACATCGATCCAGACCAGATGAGCAGGTTCCGGATAGTTCACCAGTGACTTGATCTGCTGGTCCAGCAACTGGCGAAACGCCGCTTGTTCAAAGGTGCTCTTCTTGTTGTTGATGTATATGGTCAGCTCCGGCTGCTTGCCTGCTTTTACATCTGAATCGAAGTTGACGGGTACAACCAATCCGCCGATCGCTTTCCGCTTCTCGACTTCGCTCTCCGTGGCATCTGCGGAAGCTGCGTCCACGACAGTTATATGCGGCGCGTTGCGCAACTCGGCAACGAGCGATGAACTGCCGGAGTCGTGAACGACTACGGTCAGGAGGTTGCGGCTGCTGCCGCCGGGCAACAAGAAATGAAAGAGAAGCGCGAGAAACAAGGGCGTGGCCAATGCTGTCAGGAGATAACGATTCCGGATCGCATCGACAACATCTTTCCGCGTTATAGCTGCTACGGCGGCTAAGTTCATTCAGACAACTTCCTCCCGGCTATCTGAATGAATACGTCCTCGAGTGTTGCTTCGGCGGAGTGTAGCGTTCGCACATGTCCATCGTTTACCAGTCTCTCTAATTGCATTCCGGCATCTTGATCGTCGAGGGAAATGCTGACGCTCTCACCGTCATCAAGCGTCACCCTTACAGAATTTTGTCCATGGACCACCTTAAGAGCGTTAGGTGTATCGAGGGCGACTATTCGTCCCTCGCTTAGAAATGCTACCCGGCCGCAAAGCTGGTCCGCCTCTTCCATGTAGTGGGTGGTTAGAAAGATCGTTACCCCTTGCTGAGACAGATCCTGAATCAGGCGACGAATCTCACGTCCGACAACCGGGTCTAAACCGCGAGTTGGTTCGTCAAGGAAAATAATCTGCGGACGATGCAAGAGGGCTCGAGCAATGAGCAACCGTTGCTTCATGCCATTTGAATAGTTACGTACGTTATCTTTGGCCCGATCGAGCAGAGCCACTTGTTCCAACGTCTCATCGACGCGCCGGATGTTTTGCCCGTACAGTCGCGCGGCAAATTCCAGGTTCTCGCGGCCGGACATGCGTTCGTACAGATTTTGATGTTCGGAAACGACGCCTATCAGTGGTTTAAGACGGCGCTGTTCGGTGACCACGTCACATCCGGCGACCTGCGCGCCGCCGGAGGTGGGCAGCAACTGCCCACTGAGCATTCGGATGGTTGTGGTCTTGCCCGCGCCGTTATGGCCCAGGAAACCGAATATCTCCCCCGAGGCTACGGAAAACGAGATGTTGTCAACGGCTTGCAAGCCATTGAAAGCACGTGAGAGTTTTTCAACTTCTATAGCGTTCATGCGTTACTGTCGAAGCCAGGTCTGGTTGGTTGATACGCACGAAGGGCAACTATGTTTCGCGCGATCGATAGTTGGTGGAGCTTAGGGATGAAGACGTCTAAGTCAAACTACCTGATCCGCCGGGTGAGAGGAGCCGGGCAATGAGTTGGTGCATACGATCGAGATCGAAGGGCTTGGTTAAATAACCGGACACACCTGCGTCGTACGCGGCGCGCTGAAAGCCCTCAGTGCCGAACGCGGTGATCGCAACGACAGGCACGTCTCGCAATCCGTCGTTCTCGCGAATCCTGCGCGTGGCCCCTAACCCATCCAGGGTCGGCAAGTTGATATCCATCAAGATCAGGTTAGGCATCATTTGTGTCGCCACGGTAATCGCGTCTTCACCATTGTTGGCTGTTACTACTCTGTAACCCTGTTGCTGAAGATCGAGGCTGATCATTGCGACGTTATCGGCCGAATCGTCGACGACGAGGATCAAAAATTTCGGCTCGATTTGTTGACCCTCTTTCGGGACGCTATTAGCATTGAATGCGGGAAGTCCCGAAGTGGCTAGTGGGTCTTTGTGTTTCATATACGGCGATTATAACGACTAGCGCGGTTGTTTAGCCAAAACGAATCGAGATGAATTAATGGACAAGAGATTCCATCCTGCAATGGCCGCGGTTAAGTCAGGCGATCTCGAGCAGTTCAAGACATTGATTGCCGCAGATCCTTCGCTCGCAACGTCCCGGTCATCGAGGAGTCATCCTACGTTGCTCCAGTGCGTCGCCTTGGACGGCAAAGACAAACCAAATAACGTCGAGATGGCCCGGGTCCTGATTGACGCGGGCGCCGAGTTGAACGAATCGCTCGTCGCGGCAGCGAGTATCAACAATCGAGCGGTCGCTGAATTGTTGCTCGATCGCGGTGCAGCGATCGATGGGATTGGCGGTTGGTCGCCATTGGAAGAGGCGCTGTACTGGAACAATCAGGACGTGATTGCTTTGTTACTCGAACGTGGCGCGAAGATACAGAACCTGCGCACGGCTGCCGCACTCGGTCGTACGGATCTGATTGAAGAGTTTTTTACCGCGAGCGGAGATTTGAAACCTGAGGCCGGCAGAATCAACTGGCCCTTTGGCGATCTCGAAACGATCACAAACTCGAGTCGCGGAGCCGCAGTCAAGCAGTCTCTTTCGGACCGCATTGACGCGTGGTCACAGGAGCGTCAGGGCATCGTCAACAATGCTTTTGTTTACGCGTGCATGCACGGCCACATCGACGCAGCGAAACTTTTGTTGGACAAAGGTGCCGAGATCAATGCGATTCCTGGAGGCTTCGACTATGCTGGTACAGGGCTACACTACGCTGCCTTCAACGGACACCGCGCCATGATCGAGTTTCTCCTGGCCCATGGCGCCGATCGGGAAGTTAAGGACGCAAAGGTCAACTCAACACCCGCAGGTTGGGCCGAGCACGCGGGCCACCCTGAACTTCTCGATTTGCTGCGATAAAATTAGCCACAAAAAGGCACAAAAAACACAAAAGCTGATTCCCATCGCAACGACCAGTGCTCTTATCGTTTGTGCCTTTTGTGCCAGCGATCCACAGTTGGTCAACCTCGCTATCCATCAGAGGGTCTAAATCCTCTATAAGAATGCGCGCCAGGATCGCTTTCTCTTGCGGGGTGAGGAGACGCGATTGTTTTTCCAGTTCATCCAGAAGTGCCACTACTAAACAATTGTATTGTTGTTCTGACTTGTTACAATCAAGCGCCGGATCGATCCCTTAGACTGGTTCTACCCATCCACTTTCGGAGTTTACGCGTTTATCGACGAGGACACATCATGATCTCA
>DASSEB010000496.1:0-11191 GCA_035696765.1 Pyrinomonadaceae bacterium
TTAAGGAGCATTTATGAAGAGATTGATTTCCGCGGGCCTGATGGTTGCTTTCATATTGTCCGTACTCGTCATAACCCCGACTACGACGAATGGTCAGGGGGCAGGCCTGGTGAGTTCTGTTTTGAGTCGGATGGAGAAGAATCGTCAAAGTTTGAAGACGTTGCGCGCAGGCATCAGCGTCGTTAAATACAATTCACAGCTTGGCGTCGAAGACAAATACAGCGGCGTGGTGCTTTACATGCCCGGTGCAGGCCGGCAGGCTTCGGTGAGAATCGACTGGAGCAGCCCGCGACGCGAAGTCCTGACTGTGAACAACAACAAATACACCATTTTCCGTCCGGCGTTGAAGGTTGCTTACACGGGCGACTCTCGCCGAATGGGTAAAGAGAACAAAGCCGGCGGCTTGATGGAAATGATGAACATGTCGCGCCAGCAGCTTGAAGCGCGTTTTCAGCCGGTGAAGGACGTACGTGAAGAAACCTTGTGGGGTGGCGTTGGAACCATCCACCTGACGCTCGTTCCGAAGGGAAATGCCGGTTACAAGTACGCTGAAGTGTGGATCGACGGCGCCGGTATGCCAGTGCAGACCAAGATCGTCGAGAAGAACGACGACGCGACTACGATGCGATTGACCGGTCTGGAAAAGAACCAGAAGATCGATCCGAGCGAATTTGATATCAAGCTCGATTCGAGTGTGAAGATCGTCAAGAGCTAAAAGCGCTGTAAAAATTAATGGCCGTGAAGGGCTCTGTCGTAACGCAGAGCCCTTTGTTTTTGCACTTTAGAGCACGCGATCGTCAGACACGATCTGAGTAAAACGTGAAGCGTATTCTCACGCGTCATATTTTGTGCTTTTTGTGCTTTTTTGTGGCCCAAGTTGCGTTGGACCGTGATCCTCGCATATTCTTCGCGTTCAAAATGAGGAAGACCAAGTTTCTGAAATTGAAGCTGCGCGAGGCGAGTTTTATCAGCCGCGCATTACTCTCCACGAACCATCCGGTGCTGGCCCACCTCATTCCCATGCGACGGTGCAATCTCGCGTGCGGGTATTGCAACGAGTACGATCACAATTCGAAACCGATCGATCTCGACGTAGTCAAGAGTCGCTTGAATAAGCTGGCTGATCTGGGGACTTCTGTCGTCACGATTTCCGGCGGCGAGCCGATGATGCATCCCGAGCTCGATCAGATCATCCACCACATTCGCGAACGTGGCATGATTGCGGGGCTGATTTCCAACGGTTATTACTTCACTCCCGATCGGATCAAACGGCTCAACAAGGCCGGGCTCGAGTATCTGCAAATAAGTATCGATAACGTCGAGCCTGATGAAGTGTCGCGCAAGAGTCTACGCGTGCTCGACAAGAAACTTCGATACTTGTCCGAATACGCTGACTTCCACGTCAACATCAATTCAGTAATTGGCGGCGGCATCAAGAATCCTGACGATGCGTTGACTGTTGCCCGGCGGGCGGTGGAGCTTGGATTCTCGACCACGGTCGGTGTGATTCACGACATCGACGGAACACTGAAGCCGTTGTCGGCAAAAGAAAAAGATATCTTCCAGCAGGTCAAGAAACTCGGAAACAAAGACCATGCGCGGTTGAACTGGTTCCAGGACAGCATCGCCGAAGGCAAGCCTTACAACTGGCGCTGTCGCGCGGGCGCTCGCTACCTTTACATCTGTGAAGAAGGTCTCGTGCACTGGTGTTCGCAGCAAAGAGGTTATCCGGGAATACCGCTCGAGCAATACACGATGGAAGATTTTGCTCGCGAGTACAAGACCGAGAAATGGTGTGCGCCGACGTGCACGTTACAGTGCGTGCACCAGGTCGGCATCCTCGACAACTGGCGCGACCCGCAGAAGACGCCCGCACAGATGGCTGAGGAACAGAAGGCTGGTAAGGGCGTCGGTGAGATGATCGGCGCCGATTAACCACAGATTACACGGATCTCTAAATACAGATTTACACTGATAAATCCGTGTTTTTAATCCGCGTTAATCCGTGGCTATTTTTCTCTGTCATCGATTACCGGCCCTGTTGGTCCAAGACTCCCGCCTACCGTAAAGATCGTCACTGAGCTCGAAAGCCCCAGTCCTGACAGACGCCCCGCCATCACCACGATCATGTCCCCTTTTTGAACAACGCCCGCGTCAAGCAGTCGTTGCTCTCCAATCTTCAGCATCTCTTCAGTCGACGGCGCCTTGTTGATGAGCAACGGTTCGACTGCCCAGATCAGCGCTAGCTCGCAGAGGACCGGCGGCCGGTGTGTCAGGGCAATGATGCGTTGATCGTGACGCAATGACGAGAGCCTGCGCGCCATCAAACCGGATGCAGTAAAAACAGCCGTGACTGTCGTTCCCATCTCTCCTGCCGCGAACGCGGCCGCCTCACAAAGCGCGCGACTGACACGCCCTGATTGGCGGCCCGCCCAGCTCGCTGCGAGGTCGGTTCGCTGCTCTTTGCCGGCTTCGGCTGATTCGATAATGCGGGCCATCATCGCCACTGACGCAACGGGATAAGCGCCCGTCGCGGTTTCGTTGGAAAGCATGACGCAGTCAGTGCCGTCCCAAACAGCGTTCGCAACGTCAGAGGCTTCGGCGCGTGTCGGACGCGGATTCGTCACCATCGATTGCAGCATCTGCGTGGCAGTGATCACCATCTTCCCGGCCTGAATCGATCTCTCGATAATCCGCTTTTGGTAGACGGGGACAAGCTCGACGCTCGTTTCCACGCCGAGATCGCCCCGGGCCACCATCAGCCCATCAGCCGCCGCGATGATCTCGTCCAGATGATCGATCGCCTCTGCCTTCTCGATCTTCGCGATCAACGGTGCGTGTCCGCCTGCTTCGTTGATCAGTTGCTTGGCCCGTTCGCAGTCGCTGCCGCGCCGCACGAACGAGAGCGCGATGTAATCGACGTCCTGCTCGACTGCCCACTTGAGATCGACGATATCTTTCTCGGTGAGGGAGTCGATCGGGAGCGCGACGCCGGGGAGATTGATTCCTTTACGCTCGCCCAGCAAGCCGCCGTCGATGACCTTACACATGACGTCTGTATCACTCGTGCTTTCGACGACGAGTGACAAGGCGCCGTCGTCGAGCAACATGCGAGTGCCTGGTTGTACGACACGCGGAAGATCGTGGTAGTTGGTGGAAACCTGATGTTCGTCTCCGAGAATGCTTCGACTGGTGATGGTGAACGATGCGCCGGACGTCAGTTTTATAGGTTGATCGCCTTTTAGTTCCCCGGTGCGGATCTTGGGGCCTGAAAGATCGACGAGGACCGCGATCGGACGTCCCAATTTCTTCGCGGCCGCGCGCGCACGTTCTATGTCGACGGCTTTCTCTTCGTGAGTTCCGTGCGACATATTGATGCGCACGCCGTTCGCGCCGGCGGCGATCAGTTGTTCCACTATTTCAGGCTCGCGAGAGGCTGGACCAAGGGTAATTAGAATTTTTGCTCGTCTCAAAGTTTGGACCCGTGTGTTTATGACGCCGGCGTTTGCAGTGTTTCTTCGATTACGCGTTCAAGCTGTTCACCGGCGGTTTTGTCGTAGCCGACGAAACGTTCGACCAGCTTGCCCTGACGATCGAAAACAAATGTTTGCGGAATCGCATCACTGTCGGAAAGCAGGAAGCTTACGAGATCCTCGTCAGGCTGCGCGAGTGGATATTGAATACCAAACTTTTTCGCGAAGTCCGGAACCTTTTCAGCGTCGCCTGGTCCACCGACGTTGAGCCCGATGACAGTGAGCCCCTGTGCTTCAAATTTCTTCTGTAGAGAAATCAAGTGGGGAATACTATCGCGGCAGGGACCGCACCACGTGGCGTAGAAATCCAGGACCAGCACCTTTCCTTTGTGTTCGGACACGATAGAACGCTTTCCGTCCGTAAGTTCCCATCCCATATCGGCAAAAGAGGTTGGCTTCACCGGAGGCATGGGATAAGTAGTGCCGGGAGGATTACCGGATATCACCGGCGTCTTCTTAGTGTCAGCTCCATCAGTACTGTTACAACCTGTCATCAACAGAAGGCTGCAAAGAAGTATTCCCGCGCAAACGCGCAAAGGCGCAAAGACTTTTCTTCGGCGTTCCTTTGCGTCTTTGCGCCTTTGCGCGAGCAATTCTTCAGCTTTCATCCTCGGCTGCGGAAGTTTCATTTTGTTCCTGAGGGAGCGGCTCACCGGCCACGCGATACTCGCCTTCAACCCACCGGCCGAGATCGACCAGTTGGCACCGCTCAGAACAGAAGGGACGGACAGGATTGTCTTTCCACTCGACCGGCTTACCGCAGGTTGGGCATTTCATGAATTAAGCCACGAAACGGCCGTATCTCATTGAAGAGAGACCGGTCGCTTGATCAGTATTCGTCGTTTGACGAATGCGATCGTACCTTCGCGGCGCATGGCGTTCAAGCGGACGGTAACACTTTCGCGGGTGGAGCCAACAATGGAGGCTATTTCGCGGTGGGGCAGGGGAATATCGATGAGCACCCCTTCGGGTTCGGAAACTCCATAACGCAGGGAAAAATCGGCAAGCAGGCTGTCAAGGCGTGCCGGAATCGCGTTCAGGGCGAAATCGGCGAGCCTGCGCTCGGCGTGATCAAGTCGTTGACCGATCAGGCGGAAAGTGTAATCATGAAGGCGGCCATCCTCAGCCATCCCCCGTTTGAAATCCCCGACCTGAATTCGCAGGAGTCTAGAATTTTCATAGGCGATTGCAGAGTTCGCTCGTTGCCCCGCAGCAGAGTAGAGAGCTGACTCCCCAAACAAGGATCCCTCAGGAAGGATATCGATTACGGCTTCGCGGCCAGTGTCAGACTCGATACGACAAAGTTTTATTCGGCCATGAACAATCGCGTACAGGCAGTCAGCCGGTTCACCCGCACGGTAAACAAAACGGCGGCGCCGGAAATCGAGGACGACGGAATTGCGGGCCATATCGGCAACGAGGGCATCGTCGAGTGTTGAGCCAAAATCTAACCGGCGGATTATTTCAGCGCGATCGTCGGGAGTTAAATCCCGCGCGCGCTTTTGTTCCTGCAGGGCATTCATCTCCATGTCCTTTTGGGCATCGAGTCAAAGGTTCGAGTTTGTATCGTTTAAGGCAGCGTGCTCTTTTTCTAAGTGGTCCAATGCGGGTTAGTTTCCAAGACGATTGTAAGGAAACCCGCACGATGTTCCCAGGCTTGTTTTTACTCTCTCGATTGAATCTTTTTGACGCGATGCTAGGGCGAGTACAGGTACGAACGTATAAAACCGAAGCAGCGAACTGTACCATGAAGCGCATAAGGGCGCAAGAACAATAACGGTCCAAGAATCTCGTTTTATGGAGTCAAAATCCAACATCCTAGTTGTCGACGACAACCCCGATAAACTGGCCCTGATCGAGGCTGCATTGAGCCTTGCCGGCTATCACGTCACCACTGCCACGGACGGCGATGAGGCCCTTGCCGCCATTGAGTCTTATCAACCTGACCTGGTGATTACTGACGTGATGATGCCCCGCATGAACGGCTATGAACTGGCCCAACGAATCAGGGGCAATCCGATCACGAAATTTATCCCAGTAATCATGCAAACTGCCGCGGGCCGGCGAACAGAAGACTTGAGGCGGGCCAATGAAGTCGGCGCCCTGGGCTACATTACTGATCCAACCGATTTGGACCTCCTGCTCGCGCGGACGAGAACGCTGCTCGAGTTCAAGGCTTATCTGGACGTTTGTGAAGAGGCCGCTTTCACGGACCACCTGACGGGCCTGGCAAATCGCAGGCGTTTCGAACGTCAGTTGGAACGTGAGGTTGCTCGTATGTCGCGATTCGGCCACCCGTTCAGCTTGTTGATGCTCGACATCGACAGTTTTAAGAACCTCAACGATAGCTACGGCCACGACGCGGGGGACGAAGCCATACGCCGCATCAGCAGGGTCTTGCGTGAAGGCACCAGAGGCATTGATCTCGCGGCGCGGATCGGCGGCGAAGAGTTCGCGATACTGCTCGTTGAAACAAACCGGAACGGTGGTCTTGAAGTCGCCGAAAGATTACGGATGGCCATCAAGGCGCTGGAGATTCCGAGGGCCGGGCACATCACGGGGAGTTTTGGAGTTGCAGAATGTCCGGGCGACGCGCAGAATTCTGCCGATATCCTGAAGGCGGCCGACGTCGCTTTGTATGAAGCCAAGCGAAACGGTCGCGACCGGGTCGTGGCCATGAACGGCTTGAGATCGAACTCGATGTCCGCGGGCGACGTACAAGGCGAAGGAAATATTGGAGTTGTATCGCGAGGATAGAATGGCTGACTACAAGGAAAAGTTTGACGAATGGCAACAAGCGGCGCGGCGCAAGGCCCGCGAGCTTGATGAGAAATTTGCGATTAAGGACCGGGTTGGCGAAGCTGCGAAGCGTGGCGCGGAAACCGTTGCCAGCAGCGCTGAAAAGCTGCGCGCGGAAGCAGAACGGCTGACGGACGAGGAAGAAGTCAGCGAAGCAGCGCGCCGTGCTGCAAATGAAACTGTAAAGAACGTGAAGAAGGCTGGGAAGGCTGTTCGCGATGTTGCGGGCGACACCGGTAAGAAAGTTTTTGACGACGCGAAGACCTACTACGATCGAGCATCGCACCTCTACGACACCGGCGCGCGGTTCACTCGTGCGTCAGCCGCCGCAACTACCGGTCTGCTGAAAGCGCGCGACTGGATCAAAGAGAATCCGGGCAAGGCGGCAGTTGTTTCTGTTTCGCTCGTGCTTGGTATCAGGGCCGGCGCTGCGTTTCCAGGTTTGGATGCGGTGTTGCTTGGCTCGCATCCGCACTGGTTAACACACTCGGCGCTACCTGTTTATGGACTGCACAAAGCGAGCGAAAAGTTTGACGGCTACTTGAAGAGGCAGGAAGAGCTGATCGCGCGTGGCGAACTCGGCGAAGCCGAACAACAGCGCGCGGAGTTTGAACGCAAGATCGTTAAGTATGTTGGAGCGCCGTTGCTCGGCGCGTTTAGTTGTGCCGCCGGCGCCGCGATGTGGGCGCAGATTTTCCAGCCAGGCGCGATTACCGGCGCGCCAATCAGTTGGCTATTGGGCGGCAATCCATTTCTCGATGGAGTCTGGTTATTTGGAAACGGAGTGATCTGCTTCCATCAGGGCTACAAGTTCTTCATGATCGCGTTGGCCAATCAAGACGAGGTCGCGCGCGTCGTGAGGGAAATTAAAGGCCTCCTCCCCGCCGCTGCTGTTTAGCCACAAAAAGGCGCAAAAATCACAAAAACAATAACCTCCTTTTTGTGACTTTTGTGCCTTTTTGTGGCCGTCAAGTGATCGTGATCGGGAAGGGCCAGAAGCAGAGTAAGAAGACGATCAGGGTTAGGATCGCGATCACGATTCGTTTTGTTCCCAGTGGTTCCATCAGCCCTGGTTCGGGATGTGGGACCTTCATCATTATTCCCAACAACACCGCGTAGAGAAATCCGCTTGGGCTGCCGTGCCACCAAAAGCCCAACACGGCCAACACCACCACACTGATGAAAGCTAAACGGCCGATGAGTTTGTGAGCGCGCGCGCCGAAGAGGGCAAACATTCCGTGACCGCCATCGAGTTGGCCCACCGGCATCAGGTTCAGACTCGTCACCAGTAAACCGAGCCACGCGGCCATGTAATAAGGATTCGTCGGAGCGTTTGGATCGAGAGGTATTCCGAACAGTTTGGAGATCAAACGAAATAGGAGCGGGTCGTTGAAGAAGATCAAGTGATCTTTAGGTTCGAGCGGCGCGCCAATCGTCAGGACGCCGATAACAGAAAGGGGAACGGCAACGATAAATCCCGCGAGTGGGCCGGCGAGCCCGATGTCAAACAGTGCACGACGAGTGGGGATCGGCGCACGAATCTTGATGAACGCACCAAAGGTCCCCGCGAGAAATAGGGGCGGCGCCGGGATGAAATACGGGAGCGTTGCGTCCACTTTGTAGTAGCGACACGCGAGGTAGTGGCCCATCTCATGAGAGAAAAGAATCGCCAGCAGTGAAGCCGAGAACGTCGCTCCTTGGGCGATGAGTTGAGGGTTGCCCAAAGCGTACCGGAGCAACTCCACGACTGAATAAAAATAAGCGAGCGGAACGTAGAACAGATAATCGAGCGGATTTGCCAACGGCGGCTCGGCCGGCGAGAGCTCGGGCGCTGCGAGCATCATTCCCGCCAGCGTCGTCGTGACGACCGTGAGAATGAAAAGACCGCCGTGCAGTATCCACTTTCGCTTCATAAGCCACAAAAAAGCATAAAACGTTGAGCCACAAAAAAGCACAAAAGGCACAAATAAGATCGAGCTAATAATTTGTGCCTCTTGTGCTTTTTGTGGCTACTAACTTACCCTAAAAATCGTCTTCGTCTTCGCTTGTATCGTCGTCAACTATAGTGTCGCCGTCCTCGTGCGCCTGTAGCTCTTTGCCCGGCTTGAATCGAATCGTTTTGCCCGACGGAATCGCGACCTCCTCACCGGTCCGCGGATTTCGTCCCACGCCTCGCTTGCGCGGCTTCACCACGAAGACGCCGAATCCCCGGAGCTCGATTCGCTCGCCTCTGGTCAAGGCTTCTTTCATCGAATGGAAAAGAGCTTCGACGGCTTGTTCGGCTTTCATCTTCGGCACGCCGGTCTTATCCGCCACGCGGTTGATGATATCTAACTTGATCACGTCTAGGGGCCTCTTTTCTGGTCCGCCTCGGGCCGTTATCATCGGCTGCGGAATGCAGGGGAGGATGATAGAGAGCGTGGGTAAAGACTGTCAAGGAATTCACCCTGCGGGATCCATCCACAGATTCCCCACATTCATCTATATTTTCTAAGGTTTGACAAGGCGCAAGCTCAAAGATAACCTCAAAACCGATTATGTTTGGAATTCGAAAGCGCCGGCCGCCGCCATTCGGTGGCGTCCACGTCGACGACGACAAAGACATCCAGGAACACAAACCCGAGGAGGCGTCGCGGAACGACCTCTGGTCGGAAGCGCGCCTGTTGTTGCGGGACCTGATCTTCGCACTCATGATCGCGGCGCTCGTCGTCATTTTTATCGTGCAGCCGGTCAAGGTTGAAGGCACGTCGATGTTGCCTCGCCTGCACGACGGCGAACGTATCTTTGTTAACAAGTTGATCTATTACGACGAATACCGTTGGGCGCCCAAGCTGGATCGCGGCGACATCGTCGTTTTCTGGTTTCCTGACGATCCTTCGAAGAGCTACATCAAACGCGTGATCGGTTTGCCGGGCGATACGGTTGAAGTGCACGAAGGAGTGGTGCGCGTAAACGGCCGCGATATCGAAGAGAGTTATCTCGATCCGCGACTAAACTTGTCGCATCGAAGCCAGTCGCCGATCTACGTCAGACCAAATTACTACTTCGTCATGGGCGACAATCGCGATAACTCGAGCGACTCGCGAATTTGGGGTTTGGTGCCCAAGAAATACATTTACGGCAAGGCGCTGTTTCGCTATTGGCCACTGACGGCGGCCAGCGTCATCCACCACGAGGACATCAACCCTCCTCCTGGCCAGCAGTCGCCGAATTTCAGACCCAATTATCAGGATACGCCCATTGGTGAACCCATCGGTGAACCGACGCGTGAACCGGCCCCACAGCCTTGAGTATCAAGTACCATGATTGATTGGCTGCGTTTCCTGCTGATGATCTTTTATTCCCCATTGCGCGGGATGCGCGGAATGCGTGACCGTGGTTCACTCGCGCCCGTCGCGCTCATTGCTTTCCTGAGTCAGGCTGCTTACAGCTTCGCGACGGAAAGGTTTGCGGGCGCCACCGCGCCCGCCGGAGTCATCTCGGATCTTTTCCAGGCAGCGATGATCGTAGTGTTGATTGCGGTGGTCCTGGTCCCGATCCTCACACTCGTTGCGAACACATTCGACCGTCGCGGCAGTTTCCGTGTCGTGATCACGCAGGAGTATGCGCCGGTCGCCGCGACGATGTTTTATGTACTGACTGCCGCCAACGTCCTGGCCATCGCAATCGCGGCGCTGCTTCATTATTCAGGACTCCAGGCGCAGCAGGTGGCAGGCATGATTGAACATGCCGATCAAACTCGCGCCATGCTTCCTGACACGCCGCAGTTTGCCGCAGCGGCGGAACAGTTGAAGGACCCCGCCATTCTCGCTCAGAATCTTTTTCTGATGCCGAAGCTGTTGTTCTTTGGCTTAGGCATGATCCTGGGCGTGAAAGACACGTTCAGAATGTCTGCGGTGCGGGCGTTCGCCGTGACAGTTATTTCGTGCTTTGGCGCAATGTTCGTCGCGCCGATTGCGGTGCGCTTGTTCTCGGGAGTGTTTGGTTCGCCGTTTCTGCTGTTTCTGTTGTTCATGTTGTTGCGTGGTTACTTCAGTGACATCATGGGCAGTCATCGCGCGAAAGCAGCTTTCAAGCAGAACCTCGAGTCAGCAACGTTGAACCCGGCGGATGCGTCCGCGCATTACAACCTTGGCTTGATTCATCAGAGCCGCGGTGAACTGGACGCCGCGCGCGAACGGTTCGAACGCGCGCTGCAGATCGATCCGGAAGAGATCGACGCCAGTTATCAACTCGGGCGCATTGCGCGACAGCAGAAGAGATACGCGGACGCGATTCAGAATTTCGAGCACGTAGTCGAGAAGAACCCGGCGCATTCGCAGCATGAGATCTGGCGCGAAGTGGCGGCGACGTATATCGATGCGGGTCAGTTTGACGATGCGCGCAATGCACTGGAACAGTTTCTCGAGCACAGGCCGTCGGATCCGGAAGGGCTTTATCTGATGGGTCGCGCGCACGACGGACTGGGACACAAGCGCGAAGCGACGAGCTTGATGCAGGCTTGTATCGAGGCGGTGAAGACTGCGCCGGCGTACAAGTATCGCGCGAGCAAGCGTTGGCTGAACGAAGCGCAGCAGTTTATTAAAAGCAGTCAGTAGACAAGATTTACAATCATGACAAATAGGGCTCCAGCACTTTTAGCACTTGAAGATGGTCGCACTTTCCGTGGGCGCTCGTGGGCGGCCGAAGGCGAAGTTTGCGGCGAGATGGTTTTCAATACCTCCATGACGGGTTACCAGGAGGTACTTACCGATCCGTCTTACGCCGGACAGATCGTTTGCATGACTTATCCCCTCATCGGCAACTACGGCGTGAACGAAAGCGACTCAGAATCTTCGCGCCCGTGGGTGGAAGGCTTC